>NZ_JBITCS010000021.1:0-176576 GCF_044453445.1 Streptomyces sp. NPDC051684
CCCGGGCCGGGGGGGCCCGCGGGCGGGCGCGCGCGGGGCGGGCGGGGGGGGGGGGGGGGGGCGGCCCCCCCCCCGGGCCCGGGCCCCCCCCCCCCGGGGGGGGGCCCCCCGGGGGCCCCCCCCCACTTCTCGTGGTGGGTGCGGTGGACTCAGCGGTCGAGCAGCTCGGTGAGGACGGCCGTGAGTTCTCCGACGGCGTCGTCGCCGGGCGCGGCGCCGGTGCTGCGCCAGGCCACGTGCTGGTCCGGGCGGATCAACAGGGCGCCCGCGTCGGTGATCTGACGGACCGTCGCCCAGCCGCCCTCGTCGTCGCCGTACTCGGCGTCAGGGCCGATGGCGACGGTGCGCAGCGGGACGGAGAACTTCTCCGCGACCCGCTGTGCCGCCTCGCGCCAGGGCGCGCCGTCCGGTCCGGTGAGGAGCGTGAAGCCGGTCCTGCCCGTGAGGTCCTGGGTGGACAGGCGGGCGCCGTCCTTGCTGATCCAGGCGTGCGGCAGGCGGTGGCCCGGCCGTGTGGTGGGCCGGTGCTCGTTGCGCATCGGGGCGCGCTCGGGGCGCGGTGTCCCGTCGCCGACGACGGCGCCCGCCTCGTAGGCGAAGCCGACCTCCATGTCGAGGGCCTGGCAGCCGCCGCGGTGGGTGTGGAACATCTCCAGGGCGCGGGCGCGCGCGGTGTCCCCGAGCGGCGACGTGCCGAGGAGGGTCTCCATGCGCCGACGCCGGCGGGCCGCGGGGACGTTGTGGCCGACGCCGATGGCGTCCATGAGCGCCTGGTGGTGTTCGGCGGCGGAGGTCGCCCAGTCGACGTTCTCCCGGCCCACGGGCCTGCGTTCGGCCTCGTAGGTGTCGAGCAGGGAGTCGGGGGCGAGTCCCGAGACGACCGCGCCGAGCTTCCAGGCGAGGTTGTGGGCGTCCTGGATCCCCGAGTTGAGGCCGAGGCCGACGGCGGGCGGCTGCTTGTGCGCGGCGTCGCCCGCGATCAGCACCCGTCCGACGCGGTAGCGGTCGGCGAGGTGCGCGTGGACGACCCAGTCGGTGACCTTGTGGACGGTCACCTCCAGGTCGGGCAGCCCCAGCAGTTCGCGGATGCGAGGGACGACGGTCTCCGCGTCCCAGCGGCCGGGCGGCCCCGGCGCGAAGTGCAGGCCCCACTGTTCGCAGGCCTTGCCCCAACTGGGCCCCATCTCGATGAGGTTGCTGGACAGGTCCGGGTCGTCGGGGCTGAGGTAGTGCGTGATGAGGGTGCCTTCCTCCCACCACTGCGAGAGGTCGGCGGAGAAGTAGGCGGTGGTGGTGTTGACCAGGCCGGGCGGCCCCTCCATGCGGATGCCGACCGCCGGACCGACCATCCGTCCCGCGTCGGCCCCGATGAGGTACTGGGCCTTGACGACACTCTCCTCGCCGGTGCCGAGGTCCCGCATCAGGACGCGCACGTGGTCGCCCTCGTCGGAGAACTCGACGACCTCGTGGTGGAAGAGGATCCGGCCCGGATTGCGCTCCTGTGCGTGGCGCCGCAGGATCGGCTCCAGCCACATCTGCGGCAGCTTGGACGGCAGCACCGGGGACACGGCCGCGTAGCTCTCGCGCAGGGTGCCGCCGCCGAAGGCGTCCATCTCGTGGATCAGCCGCCGGTCCAGGGGCCCTTCGCCGGTGAGCGTGGTCTGCCAGCGCACCTTGCCGAAGAGCTCCAGGGGCGCCGCCTCGGCGTAGATGTCGTCGGCGATGCCGTGCTGCCGGAAGATCTCCATCGAGCGCTGGTTGAGGTAGTGCGCCTTCGGGATCCTCGATGTGTCGGGATGCCGCTCCACCAGCAGATGGTCGACTCCCTGGTCGGACAGGAAGACCGAGGCGGACAGACCGCATCCGCCGCCGCCCACGATCAGGACCGGAACCTCCATGGCTCCCATATTCGCCCCTCCAGAATTGACAGACGCCGTACCTCTCGACCCTGGCAAAGCGCCCTGCAGCCCTGGTCAAGAACGACTGGACCGCGCTGCGGCGGACGGGGGCGGGGCCCGGTCAGCCGAGCCAGACGCCGTCCCGCATGAGGGTGCGCCCCGCCAGTTCGTTCGACTCGCGCCAGGCCTGGATGCGCCGCGGCACGATGCGGAAGTACTGGTACGGCGCGTCGGTCTCCTCGCGCGGGTCGAAGCCGGTCTTGGCGGCGAAGGCGTCGGCGGTCTTCTCGCCGAGCTCCGCGACGTCCACGGGCCGGGCGTCGCCGTCGATGAGGACGACGTCCCGCGTGGGTCCTACGCCGATGCGCACCCGGCCGTCGGCGAGCAGATTGCCGCCGGTGACGGAGGTCCGTGGGGTGGAGACGAGGAGCGCGGAGCCGTCCCACAGGAAGGACAGCGGAATCAGGTGGGTGTCGCCCCGGCCGGCCGAGGTGGCGGCCCACAGGTCGACGTCGTTCTCCAGACGGGCGCGGGTGTCACGCAGTCGCTCGGCGAGCTCGCGCGGCGGCATCTTCGTCATGTCTCCTCCTGATCGTTCGGGTTCGCTCGGTCTCCCGCGCCGTGCCGCTCCGCCGCGACGGCGGTCAGGGCGGCGACGGCCCGGGACACCGAGATCATGTCGTGTTCACGGTGCACGGCGAAGCGGATGTGTCCGTTCGGAAGCGGGAGCACACGTACGCCCCGCCGGTTCAGGTGCGCGGCGCACGTGTCGGCGTCCATGCCGGGTACGCGCGCCATGACCATGTTGGTGGGCCGCGGGGCGCGCAGCAGCCGCACACCGGGCACGGCGGCCAGGTCCGCGGCGAGCGCGGCGGCGTGCCGGTGGTCGTGGGCGAGTTCGGGGGCGCGGTCCAGGGCGATCAGGGCGGCCGCGGCGATCGGTCCCGCCTGGTGCAGGGAGCCGCCCAGCCAGGTGCGCAGTCGCCGTGCGGCGGCGATGGTGTCGCGGGCTGCGCCGAGGATGCCGCCGATGGGCGCGCCGAGCCCTTTGGACAGGCAGAACGCCACGCTGTCGGCCGGTGCGGCGAGCTCCGCGCAGGACGTGGCGAGGGCGGTCGCCGCGTTGGCGAGGCGGGCGCCGTCCAGGTGCAGACGGGCGCCGTGGCGGTGGGCGACGGCGGCGACGGAGCGCGTCGCGCCGGCGTCCAGGGCGTTGCCCGCGCGCAGCATGCAGGTGTTCTCCACGCAGACGACGGTGGGGGTCGGGCAGGGCCGGGCGAGCAGGGCGTCGAGGCGGTCGGGGTCGGGCAGTCCGTCCGCGCGCTGGGCGACGGGCAGCAGGTCGACGCCGCCGAACCGGCGCAGCCCGTCGCCTTCGAGGAACGCCATGTGGGTGTCGGCGCCGACGACGACGCGTGGCGGGGCGCTGCCGGGCGGTCCCGCCACGGCGAGCGGGCCGAGCAGGTTCGCCATCGTGGTGGTGGGTGTCAGCAGGGCCGCCTCGACGCCCAGGAGTCGGGCTGCGCGTTCTTCGAGGAGCGCGACCGTGGGGTCGTCGCCGTACACGTCATCGCCGGCCTCGGCCCGCGCCATGGCCTCGCGCATGCGCGCGTCGGGCAGGGTGCGGGTGTCGCTGCGGAAGTCGAGCGGGTCGGCGGCGGTGGTCATCCCGGTGTGCCGCCCTCGCGGGCGGGGCGCAGCCCCGCGTCCAGGGCGGTGAGCAGGCGCACGAAGGCGTCCCTGCCGAGGTCCTGGCCCGCGCTGGACAGGAGCCTGAGCTCGTGCCCTGCGGGGTGTCGCCACCAGGCGTCGCAGGCGCCGAACTCGGCGCTGACGCAACCCAGATGGACGCGGCGGCCGTCGAGGTCCAGGATCTCGCCCTGTGCCGGGTGCTTGTCGCGCACGGGCGGGAAGGCGAGCCGTCCGGCGCCGGGACGCTGGGCCGTCAGGCGCAGTTCGTCGCCGGTGGGCGAGGTGTAGACGACGTCGACTTCTCGGACGGTGTCGCCGTCGCCGCAGCGGGCGGCGCTGTCGGCACGGAACGCGCCGACGGCGTTGGGCAGCCCGTGCGCGTCAAGGAAGTCTTCGAGCGCGTCGGCGGGCACCCAGTCCTCCTCGTGGGTGCGTCCCCGGCGCTGGAAGGCGAAGACCCCGGTGGGGACCGCGACGGGGGCGGCCCGGTGCCGTGCCCAGTAGCTGAGCCCGGCGAACGGGGTGGCGAGGACACGCGGCAGCGCCTCGGGGACGGCGGGCCGCAGCGCCGCGTAGAGGTCGACGAGCTCCTCGTCGTCGAACTCGCCCTCAAGTACGGACAGTTCGACGGTGGTCTTCGCCATGCGGGCGCTCGCGGCCCGGTGCCCGAGGTAGTCGGTGCCCAGCCACGCCACGCGCCGCTCGCCGATCGGTACGGCGCGGGTGGCGCCGCCCCACAGGCAGGGGTGGTCCACCGCGGGGAAGGCCCAGTCGTACAGGAACTGCTTCAGGCGCAGGCGGCGCCCGCCGCCGCCGATCTCGGTGCGGTAGCAGGCGGGGTTGGCGTCGCTCCACGGTGTGCGTCCCGCCGCCTCGACGCGGCCGGGAGGCGCTTCGCGGCGCAGGGTGCCGATGGCGGTGTCGCAGCCGGCCGGCAGCGCGGTGGGCCGCCACAGGACGAAGTTGCAGGCGTCCTGGGCGCGGGCCTCGTCGAGCGTGGCCGGGACCGGGTCAAGCCGGTCTGCGCTGTCCAGCGCGTGCCAGTTCCACCTGGGGGCGGGGGTAGTGCTCACCGTGACTCCTGAGGTCGGTTCTGAGGTCCGCGAGGTGGTCGAGCCAGGCGGCCGCGGATGCGAGGAACATCCATTCCCCGACGCCGAGTTCGGCACGCAGCCCCGGCGGTGGCGCCGGTACACCGAACGGTGCGCCGAGCCCGTCGGCGAGCGCGGCGAGGCGTGCGACGTAGTCGGGGTCGGTGGGCGAGGGGAAGCCCTGCTTGCGGCGCTCGCGCACCGACGGCGGCAGCAGATCGCCGAGGGCGCTCTTCAACAGGGCCTTGTGGCTGCCGCCTTCGCCGGTGTCCTTGAGGTGTTCCGGGCAGCGGAAGGCGAGTTCGGCGAGGGCCACGTCCTGGAAGACGGGCCGGTCCTCCAGCGTGAACGTCGAGGAGGTGGCGTCGACCATGTCGTTGACGTAGACGAGGAAGCGGCGCAGGAGGTGGTGGCGGCCGCGCTTGAGCGGGGATGCCGTCTTGAGGTTGCGGTACTCGGCCATGGTGCGTTCCCACACCTGCTCGCTCACGCCGCCCATGTCGACGTCGAGTTCCTGGGCGAGCCAGCCGATGAGCCGGGCCCACACGGGCCGTTCGTCGGCGTGCAGTTGGTGCGTCAGGTAGTGACGGCCGTGGATGTACGTGGGTGCATAGGGGTCGACGACGGGGAAGTAGCGGCCGGCCTGGTAGCCCCAGAGTTCGTCGGCCCCGTGCCCCGAGTAGACGACGACGTTGCCGTCGGCGGCGATCCTTCCGTACAGGTGGTGCATGGCGAGCTCCGCGCCGTGCAGCAGCGGGCGCATCAGCCGGGTGGGCAGCACGGGGACGAGGTCGGCGGCGGTGCGGCTGTCGAGGTGACAGACCGTCAGGGGGACGCCGAGGCGTTCGGCGACCTCCGTCGCGTACGTCACGTCCTCGCCGGAGCCGCCGATGCCGTCCTGGTAGCGCAGGACGTAGCCGTCGACGGGGACGCCGCGGGCGGTCAGGCCCGCGACGGCGGCGGTGGAGTCGACGCCGCCGCTGAGCACGGCGGCGCGCGGCACGTCGGAGACGGCCCGCTCGGCGATCGCGTGGTCGAAGGCGGCCCGGATCTCCTCCGGTTCGACGGGGTCGTCGACCGCTCCCGGCTGCCAGTACCGCCGGACCTCGGTCCGGGGCGGGTCGACGACGAGGTACTCGGCGGGCTGGAGCGACCGGACGCCGCGCAGCCAGGTGCGGTCGTCGGCGGCGTCCATCCGGATCCAGGAGCGCAGGACGAACTCCCGCGGGTCGACCTCGGGTTCGACCAGTCCGGTGCGCAGCAGTACCCCGGCCTCGGAGGCGAAGAGCAGGCCGCCGTGCGTGTGGGCGTAGACGAGCGGTTTGACGCCGAAGTGGTCGCGGGCGAGCACGACCCGACCGGCGTCGATGTCGTGCCAGGCGAGGGCGAACATGCCGGACAGGGGCCGCAGCGCGGCGCCGGGGTCGGCCTCGCGGCAGATCTCCTGGAGGACGTACTCGGTGTCGCAGGTGGTGCGGCGCCGCCACAGCGGTCCGCGCGGTGAACGGGAGCCGTAGACCTCGCCGTTGTGGACGAGCGCCACACGGCCCGACGGGTCCCGCATCGGCTGGTCGCCCGCCGCGCTGCGGTCGCGGACGGCGAGCCGTGTCGCGCAGAGCATGACGGTGCCGCAGTCCGACACGTAGGGGGCGCGGGCTTCTTCGCCGCGGTGCGCCATGGCCGAGGTCATGGTCCGGCCCAGCGCGTCGAGCCAGGCCCGGTCGCGTCGTCCGTCGAGGCTGACGAAGCCCGCTATCCCGCACATGCGGCGCCCTCCTGTGGCTCCCACACCTGCCGCAGCCCGGACAGGGCGTCGGCGAAGAAGTGCTCGATGCCGTGGTGTCCGCCCTCGTGCTCCCGGTAGGTGTGGGGCACGGCGTGGGCGTCGAGGGTGGCGTGCAGGGCGCGGGCGCCCCAGTGCATGCCGTAGTCGTCGCGCTCCCCCACGCCGAGGTGCAACAGGCTCAGCCCGCGCAGCCGTTCGGCGTACCGCGGGACCGTGCGGACCGGGTCGTGGGTGAGCCAGCGCCGCCAGACGTCGTCGCGGAAGCGGCCCGTGACCGGGTCGCACGGCAGGGCGTCGGCCGGGGTGGTGCCGGAGGTGTCGGCGTAGCACATGCCCATCGCGAGGATGCTCATGGCGACCATGAAGGGCACGTCGTGCGGGCCGCTGTCGCGCCGGGCGAGCAGGGCGTCGACACCGCCGGCGGCCCGGACGGTGTCGAGGGTGCCGGGCAGCAGCGGCAGATAGCAGTGCTCGAAGCCGGCGTCGGGCGAGCAGGCGACGACGGCGCCGAACAGCTCGGTGGTCATGCCCGCCACGAGGGCGCCGTAGCCGCCGCTCGACTTGCCGCCGACGGCCCGCCAGGCGGACTCGGGCCGGGTGCGGAAGCGGCGGTCGACCTCCGCGACGACCTCGGCCAGGTATCCGGCGTACCGGCCGGACGCGGCGGAGTCGATGTACTGCGAACCGCCGTACGCGGTGGTGCCGTCGGGGACCACGAGCAGCGCGGGCGGCACCCGTCCTTCCGTCATCGCGCGGCGCAGCCGGTCCGCGACGGAGCCGCCGAAGGCGAGCGGCCGGTGGGTGAGGCCGGGGCGGGCGCCGAAGCCGGGCAGCCAGTGGATGACGGGGAAGCGGCGCACGCCGTCGTAGCCGGGCGGCAGGTGCACCTCGACGCGGCGGCGGTACGGGTCGCCGAGGGGGTTGTCGCGCAGGCTGCGGCTGGTGTGGTGGAAGACGACCGGTTCGTTCACGGGCCGCTCGCCTCCTTCAGCGCGCGCTCCACGTGGCGCGTGTAGAAGGACGGGTGGTGGAAGACGGCCGAGAGCAGGAGTCCGTTGCCGACCCACAGTCCGAAGGAGCTGCCGAACAGCAACTCGCCGGTGAGCATGGCCTCCAGGGTGCTCGCCGCCAGCTCGGTCCAGCTCTCCGCGCCGGTGAGGTGCGCACGGGCGGGCCCTGCGCCGAGACGGGTGACGCGGCCGGTCACGGGGTCGAGCAGATAGGAGGTCGCGCCGTCGCCGTCCTCGGCGAGGGAGATGACGTGCCGGCCCGCGCCGTCGTCGAGCGCGCGGTACCAGTAGTCGGTGGCGACCACGCGGTCCAGCAGGTCGCGCAGGAGCTCCTCGCCGGTACGGGTCTGGCGCCCCCAGCGGTCGACGGCGGGATCGAAGGGCGGGACAGGAGTGTCCGGGTCGAGGGCCACCTCCGCGTAGACCTCGTCGAAGTCGTAGGCGTCGGGTCCCACGGGCCCGTCGACGAGGGCGGTCTTGCCGTCGGCGATCTCAAGGACCTGGCCGGGGCCCCACAGCAGTGCGTCGCGGCCCAGTTCGTCCAGGCGCCGGCGGGCCTCGACGGGGGTGAAGGGGAACATGGTGCGGTTGCACCAGGCGTAGTCGTGGGTGCCTTCGCCGCGGACCCGCCAGCCGAAGGAGGACGGGATCGTCACGGTCGCGGGGAGCGTTTCCACGTACCGGTCGAAGGTGGCGAGCGCGCGGGCCCGCACGGCGTCCGGGTCGGTCAGCGGGCGGCGTTCGGTGAGGACGCCGGGCGGCGAGACGCTGTGCGCGGGGACGAGGACGGCGTCGAGGCGCGGCGCGTCGTCCCGCTCGAAGGTCTCCACCGTCCGCTCGTGCAGCAGCGCGTCACCGCACAGCATGACCGCGGCATCGTCCGTCTCGACGAGCACGCTCATCTCGGGGAAGGAGACCGCCGAGGGGAAGGTGCGCAGCCGCGCCCCGCCCAGGGTGAGGGTGTCGCCGGGGGTGACCGGGTGCAGCCGCTCGAAGCCGAGGCGGCGCAGCGTCCACGCGATGGCCTGGTGTCCCAGACCGGAGGCGGTCAGCCGCGGCGGCACGGGTCCCGCCGGGTAGACGCAGGTGACACCGGGGCTCCGCCGGGGGCTGTCGTCGAAGTCGACGTCCGCGCCGTCCACGAGTCGCAGCAGCGAGGGGAAGTGATGGTGGTCGAAGTGGTGGTGGCTCAGGACGACGTAGTCCACGCCCTCGTCGAGGACGGCGCGCACCAGGTCGTCCGGCAGCGGCGGGTGGTGCTCCCAGAACCGGTCGAGCCGCTGGGTGAGCCACGGGTCGAACAGGATGCGTTCCCGGCCCGTCTCGACGAGGACCGCGGCGTGGCCGAGCGAGGTCAGGCGCATCACAGGCTCGTCTCGTAGACGCAGCGGAAGCCGATCTCGTTGTGCCGGTCGGTGATCAGGTCCTTGCCGCGGTAGAAGGTGGTGAGGCAGGTCGGCGGGGAGGTCCAGGTGCCGCCGCGCAGCACGTGGAAGGCGTCCTTGCGGTTCATGAAGTCCAGCGGGTGGCGTCCCTTGAAGAAGGGGTCCATGTCTTCGCCGGTGTAGAAGTTGGTCCGGGTCAACTCCCATACGTTGCCGGACATTTGCAGGGCGCCGTACGGGCTCGCGCCCTGCGGGAGGGCGTCGGCGGGCAGTACCGGGTGCGGCGGCTCGTCCCCCGGGGTGATCGTCACGAGCAGCGCTTCCAGGGAGTCGAGGTCGTCGACCTCGTGGCCGAAGGACCGCTCTACGTAGTTGACGCGCTCGGGGTCCCAGTCGTCGCCCCAGGGGTAGCGGCGGCCGTCGACTCCGCGGGCCGCCTTCTCCCACTGCACCTCGCTGGGCAGCGCGCCGCCGGCCCAGTTCGCGAAGGCGTACGCGTCGTACCAGTCGAGGCCGACGACCGGGTGGTCCGGCGCGTTGAAGCGGCTGTCGTGGCCGTGCGAGGGGCGGTGCGAACGCTCGTCCGGCTGGTCGGGGTGGTCGAACTCGCCGCTGTCGCCGACCTCTTCGAGGAACTCGCGGTAGCGCGCGTTGGTCACGGTCGTGCGGTCGATGAGGAACCCCGGCACGTCGACGGCGCGCAGCGTGCTGTCGTCCTGGGCCATGCGGAAGGCGTCGGGCCGCGCGTCCGCGCCGATGATGGCGGGGCCGCCGGGGACCAGGACGACGTCGGTGGTGCGGCGGGGCCGCTTGCGGGCGGCGTCGATGCGAGCGCGCATGTCGGAGAAGTACTCGTCCTCCAGGCGGCGCAGTTCGGCGGGGTCGCGGGAGCCGAAGACGGCGACGAGGGCGCGCTTGGTGAGGGCGGCGCCGCAGCCGACGGGCTTGCGGGCCCACTCGGGGCGGGTGAAGTTGCTGGGCCAGCCCGAGATGCGGATGAGGTCGGGGACCGCGGCGGCGATGCGGTGCTCGGTGATCACCTTGAGCGCCGTGAAGGCGACCCAGTCGACGGTGTCGTGCGTCGCGGCGGCGACCGCCGCGTCGGCGTCCGGGTCTCCGGCATACCGCTCGGCCAGCAGCCGGACGGCGCCAGCCCGTACGGGCCACTCGGGATGGGCGGTACTGAGGGACACGAGCAGCGGAGCACCCCCGGGCGCCGCTCCCTGCCGATCGGCCAGGGCCAGAACACGTTCCACGGACGCCCAGTAGCGGTCGTCGGTGGAGTCGTCGATCACCAGCATGTCCGTGGGCACGTCGGCGACCTGTGCAACGCGGTTTCCTACCATCTCAACCCCTCTCGGGACGACGTGCCGCCCGTACGGAATTCGATTCCGTACGGGCGGCGGGTTCGCGGTCAGAGGATTACCACTTGCTGGTCTCCTCGTCGGCGTCACGGGTGTCCATGAAAGTGCCGTCGCTCATTTTCTCCTCCTTTCGCCGGACGGCACGATACGCAGAGCCGGGAAGTGGGGGCAACGACGGTTTCCGGCTTCCCTTGAACACCGGAAATGAGCGATAGAGAAAGGGAATTCACGGCGCGAGCCGTCGAGGAAACGGAGGCGAAATGATGGACTTCGAAGCGGGCGATCTGGAACGGGTGGGGTTCGCGCGGCTGCCGGGACTCGCGGACGCCGAAGTGCTCGCGGGTCTGCGGCGGGCGGTGCGGCGTCTCGAGGAGCTGGCCGCCGGGCGCACCGCCTCGGACGAGGACTTCGTCCTGGAGGCCGCGGGCATCGGCGGCTGGGCGGCGTGGCAGCAGGAGGAGGCGCCGCTGACTGGCGTGCTGCGCTCGGCCAACCGCATCCACCGGCACGTCCCGGAGTTCGAGGAGCTGCAGGGGTCCCTGGGCCTCGCGCACGGGCCGGTCGCGGCGGCGGCCGGCGCCGCGGGGACGTTCCTCAACTCGCTCCTGTGGGCCAAGCCGCCGGTGGTCGGCTCGGCCAAGCCCTGGCACCAGGACATGGCGTTCGCACCGCCCGGCTTCGCGGCGGCGCGGCACGGCATCGTCACGGTGTGGATCGCGCTGGAGGCGGCCACCACCCGCAACGGCTGCCTGGAGTTCCTGCCCTGCTCGCACCTGGCCGGGCTGCTGCCGCACGCCGGCGACCGCGAGCGGGGGCCGGGGCAGGCGCCGCTGCGCGACGCGGTGGAGCCCCATGTGGCGGACGCGGACCTGCCCCGCTCGCACGCGCCGGTCGCCGTGCCGCTCGAGGCGGGTTCGGCCGTGCTGTTCGACGGCCACGTGCTGCACCGCTCGGCCCCCAACACGACCGCGGCCGAGCCGCGCACCGCGGTCAGCTTCGTCTACCGCGTGCCGCTGGGGGCGCGGTCGCCCGCGGTCGCCGCGCGGTGACGTTCAACCGCGGCGCGGCGGCGGTCGAACGGCGCGCTCAGGCGGCTGCCCGCGCGGCGTCGAGGGCGTAGAACGCGGCGCCGTCGAGATGCCGGATGGTGTTGAGGTCGCGGTGCACGACCTCCTCGAGTTCGTGCACCAACGTCACCAGGACGGGATACGTGAGGTCGTCGACCGTCGGCACGATCTCCTGTCCCGGCCGCACCAGGGTGGCCAGCGTGTGGAAGGACTCAAGGCGCTCGATCTCCTCGATGCCCCGGTAGCCGTCGAGCACCCCGCGCACCGGGGAGATCATCCCGACGATCGCGCAGAACCTGCGCACCTCGTACGGGGTGCCGGCCCGGGCGTGGAACCGCTCCGGGTCGAGGTACGCGTCGACCGTCCACTCCAGCTGCGCCTCCCCCGCCCCGAGGGAGGCGGTCGCCGGGATGCCGCCGCCGGCGATCCGGGCGCCGACCTCGACCAGGCTCGGCCCCTCGGGGGTCAGCCGGATCTCCACGTGCGCGGGGCCGTGCCGGATGCCCAGCGCGTCCAGGACGTCGAAGGCGTAGTCGCGCAGCGGATCGGCCTCCCGGCTCGCGGAGTCGATCAGGGTCAGCGCGTCGCAGAGGTCGACGATCCCGTTGGCACTGATCCGGGCGGTGCGCCAGATGTCGCACAGGTGGTGGCGGCCGTCCCGGCTGACGGTGTTGACCATGTACTCGGTGCCGGGGAGGTACTCCTGGGCCACGGCCCCCTGGTTGGTCTGCGAGAAGACGTCGGCGGCGGCATTCAGGGCCCGGTAGGCGGCGGCCGACTGCTCGGGGGTGTCGCAGAAGTGGATGCCCTGGCCGCCGGAGCTGCGCGGCGGTTTGACGACGACGCGGCCGCCGAGTTCGCGGTGCCAGTCGGTCAGCTCGGCGACGTCGGACACCCGTAGCTGGCGGGCGGCGTGCAGGCCCGCGGCGCGCACCGTCTCGATCATGGTGTGCTTGTCGCGGCGCGCGGCGCTCAGTGCGGTGCCGTTGCCCGGGAGTCCGAGCCGTTCGGCGAGCAGGTCGGCGAATTCGACGCCCACCTCGCCGCCCGCGACCACGGCGGTCGGCGCGTGGGCCGCCAACGCGTCGAGGGTGGCGTCGAGATCGCCGTCGTGCACGATGTCGTCGATGAAGTCCTCGGGAGCGAACGCGGCCGAGCGATACACGAACGGCACCTCTCGGGTACTTTGTACCCGCACGACCGAACAGCCGCGCTCACGGAATCCGCGGACGAGTTCTCCGACGGACGCATAGGCGTCGACGATGGCAATGCACCGCTTCTTCTCGGTATTTTCCATCCGTTCAAGATAGCCACGAAGCCGGTTCGCCAATACCTGTTCATCCCTGCGACTCTCTCCCCCTGGAGGAGTCAGAGATGAATTCATTTACGGTGAAAAACCGGTCGGCGCAATACGTTCCCGTACTGCTGTTCATCAATGCGGGCGGGAGTTTTCTGCTGCTGGTGAGCCTGTCCACCCGGGTCGGGGAGGCCACCGGTTCGGGGCTGCTCGCCGGAGCGGTGCTGAGCGCCCCGTGGCTGCCCGCGCTGTTCCTGGCCGCGCCCCTGAACCGGCTGCTCGCGCGGCGCCCCCCGGAGCGGCTCGTCCGGGGCGCGGAGGCGGCGAGCCTGGTCCTGACGGCTGCGGCGCTCGCCGCCCCGGGCCCCGCCCTTGCCACGGTCGCCACCTGCCTGGTCCTGGTCCGCGGCTTCTGCGAGACGGTCACCCGCTCCGCGACGTCCGTGGTGCTGCGCGGGACCGTGCCCGCCGAGCGCCTGGAGCGCGCCAACACCATCGCCGAGATAGGCAAGTTGACCGGTCTGAGCCTGGGCGCGGCGCTGGCCGGGCCGGCCGCCTCCGCGCTGCCGCTGCGCGGGCAGATCGCCGTGAACGTCGCGACGCTGGCGCTGTCCGCGCTGCTCGCGTGGGCGCTGCCCGCCTCGCCCTCGGTGCCGCGGGAGACCGGCGCGGACGACGCCGGGGCCGCGGCGCGGCTGCGCGTCGAGGACCCGGTGCTGCGCAGGCTGTTCGCCCGGTTCCTGCTGGTCGCGTTCTGGCAGGGGTTCCACACCGTGGCCGTCACCGTGATCCCGCTGTCGGTGCTGCACGGCGGCGCCCGGCTGGTCGGGATGTTCGTGGCGGTGTCCTCTGTGGCCATCTTCGCCGGGTCGATCGCCGCGCTGCCCGCCCAGCGGTATCTCGCCCGGGTGCCGTCCGCGGTGTGGGCGCTGGCACCCATGCCGCCGCTGCTCGCCGCGCTGCTGACCGGGAGCACGGCCCCGACCCTGGTGGCGTACGCGCTGTTCCTCGTCCTGTTCGAGCTGGCGTACGTGCACTTCAACAACCAGCTCCTCGCGCGCGCCTCGACGGCGGAACTCCCCTCGGTGGTCACGCTGCGGGCGACCCTCATGCCGTCCGGTGTCGCGATCTCCATCCTCGCCCTGGGCGCCCTGTGCGATCTGGCCGGGGCGGTGCCGACGGCGCTTCTGGTCGCGCTGGTGACCTGTCTGGTGACGGCGGCGACGAGTTCGACGCGGCACGTGGGGAGAAGAACTGTCACGGACGGGTGATCAGGATGGGAAGGGCCGGAGCACCCCAGGGTGCCGAGGCCCGTCTCCCCCACTCCTGAACCGAAGGAGATCCGCCGTGCGGGTTCTCATCGTGCCGTTCCCCTTCAAGACCCATCTCTTCAACATGGTGCCGCTCGCCTGGTCGTTGCAGACCGCGGGACACGAGGTGCGCGTGGCGGCGTGGCCCGACCTGATGGACTCCGTCACCGGCGCAGGACTGACGGGACTGCCCGTCGGCCCCGGCGAGAGCCGGGAGGTCCGCGAGGAGCGCGACCGGCGCAAGTCCGCGCCGCGCGCCGGGAGTTCACCGCGGACCGACGACCTCGACCCCCTGTTCCAGCTCGGGCCCGACCGCGAGCGGCTCGGCTGGGAGCAGGTGAACCGCGTCTTCGACGACCTCGTGCTGCCCCAGGCGCGCCGGTCCAACGACTCGATGATGGAGGACCTGGTCGCCTTCGCCCGCGAGTGGCGGCCCGATCTGGTGCTGTGGGGCGCGAAGGCCTTCGCCGGGGCGATCGCCGCACAGGCGGCGGGTGCCGCGCACGCCCGGGTCCTCTACTCCGTCGACGTCTACTCCCGGATGCGTGAGGACTTCCTGCACGCGCGCTCCGAACAGCCGCCGCACGCCCGCACCGACCATCTGCGCGACTGGCTGGAGGGCTGGACCGACCGGTTCGGCCTGGAGTTCTCCGAGGACCTCGTCAACGGGCAGTTCACCATCGACCCGCTGCCCGAGGCGTTCCGTCCCGACGACCGCCCCACCACGCTGCCCATGCAGTTCGTCCCGTACAACGGGCCCGCGCGGATACCGGGGTGGATCACCGAGCCAGCCCCGGCCCCGCGGGTGCTGATGACGTTCGGCGACTCCGTGAACGACGGCCCGGTGCGTCAACTGCTGCCCGTCGAGCGCATCCAGGAGATCCTCGACTCGGTGGCCGACCTGCCCATCGAGCTGGTCCTGGCGCTGCCGCCGCGCTCCCAGGAGGGGCTGCGGGAGGTGCCGGGCAACACGCGTCTGGTCGACTCGGTGCCGCTGTCCGACGTGCTGCCCACCTGCGCGGCGATGGTGCACCACGGCGGCACCTGGTCGTTCGGCTGCGCCCTGCGCCACGGCGTGCCCCAACTGCTGGTCAGCCGGGCCTTCGACGTCCCGCTGAAGGTGCGGTGCCTGGAGCGGTCGGGGGCGGGGCTCGCCATGCGGCCCGCCGAGGCGACGGGTCCTTCGGTGCGCGCCGCGCTGGTCCGGCTGCTGGAGGACGGCGAGGTGCGGGCCCGCGCGGACCGGTTGCGCGAGGAGGTGCTCGCCATGCCCTCACCCAATGAACTGGTGCACCGGCTCACCGAGTTGGCCGCGGCCTGACACACACGACGGGGGTGGCCCGTGCCGAAGCACGGGCCACCCCCACTGCGCGTTCGTCCGGTCAGCCGGCCGGGGCGGGCGGCACCGGGTCCACCGAGGCCCGGCAGGTGGCGTCGGTGCCCGATACGGACGCCGGACGCGTCCCGTCGCGCAGGAAGTCACCGACGTAAGTGTTGAGGCAGGCGTTGTTGTTGGCCGACAGCGCCGCGCCGACGTTGTGGCCGCCCTTCTCCAGCACGAGCCGCGAGTTGGGGAAGAGCCGGTGCGTCTCCACGGCGCCCGCGGTGCCGTGCGCGGTGTCGAACTCCGGCTGCACCAGCAGGACGTTCACCGACCGGTTGCCGACGGACGGACGGGCCTGCGGCTTCGCAGGCCAGAACGCGCACGGCGCGTTGTACCAGGCGTTGGTCCAGGTCAGGAAGCGGTCACCGGCGGCGTACTGGCGCGCGTGGTCCGTATGCCAGCGGTTCCAGTCGGTCGGCTGCGCGGCGTCCGTGCACTGGACGGCGTTGGTCATGGCGTGCCGGTTCTGGTGCGGGAACGCGGGGTCGGAGTAGTTGGCGCGCAGCGACGTGGCGTCGTCGCGCACGGCGAAGTCCGAGAGGATCTGGGCCCGCGAGAGCCAGGTCCAGCTGCGGTAGACGACGGGCTCGAAGACGTCGGCCCACTCGGCGGGACCGATCCTGCCGTCGACCGGCGCCTCGGTGAGTTCGCCCTGCGCCTTGTAGTACTGCTCCTCGACGGCGGCGGCCGTGGTGCCCAGGTGGTAGACGGAGTCGTACTTCGCGACCCACCCGAAGAACGTCTTCGCGTTCCGCTCCGACAGGGAGTTCTTGTCGAGGTTGTTCTGGTACCAGGTGCCGCTGGGCTTGACCACGCTGTCGAGCACCATCCGCTGCACCCGCTTCGGGTACATCGTCGCGTAGACGGACCCGAGGTAGGTGCCCCAGTCGGTGCCGAAGTAGGTGATCTTCTCCTGGCCGAGCGCGATCCGCATCCGGTCCAGATCGCGGGCCGCGTCCTTGGTGGTCAGGTGGTTGAGCGTGGCGCCGTAGCGGTCCCCGCAGCTCTTGGCGTACGCGCGGGCCCGGTCCACCCACTCCTGTTCGGCGGCGGGCGTGGCCGGCACCGGCGAGGGCTGGGCGTGGCCCGGGTAGACGTAGGAGTTGTCGCAGACCACGGACGGCTCGCTGGCGCCGACGCCGCGCGGGTCGAAGCCGATCCAGTCGTAGGCCGCGCCGACGTCCTTGGCGAGGCCGGTGGTGCCCTGCGCGTAGCGGGTGGGCAGGTCGCGGCCGATGCCGCCGGGCCACTGGCCGCGGTTGAGGATCACGGCGCCCTTGTAGTCGCTGTCGGCGACGGTGTGCCTGGCCCGGGTGAGCGCCAGGCTGATCTTCGTGCCGCTGGGCTTCGCGTAGTCGAGCGGCACCTGCACGGAACCGCAGTCCAGTCCCTTGAGCATGCTCCCGAGGACGGGATCGGTGTCCGGGCACGGCGTCCATGCGATGCCGGCGCCGGCCGCCTCGGTCGTCTCCTGTGCCACGGCCGCCGGGGCGACGAGCGACCCCACGAGACCGGCCACCGCCACGGCGGTGGCCCATACGAACTTCTTCACGTGATTCCCCCTCCGGAATTCAGCCACTCGCAGACTGACAAGGTTCCCCGCAGCCGTGGTCAAGAGTGACTGGAAACCCGCTGGAGCCCGGGAATCCGGGGGTTCCTCGCCGCCCACGCATTCCCGGGCACCGGAAAGGAACGCGCCATCTCGAGTTCCCGTCGAGGAGGCTTCGAGCGGGTCCGCGCACGCTCACGGGGTATCTGCCCTGTCCGCCCTCATGGAAAAGGGAACGAGCATGCTGCGAGCGTGGAATTCCGTCCGGGACGTGGTCGCATGAGAATCCTTGTCACCGGAGGAGCCGGATTCATCGGCTCACACTACGTACGGACCCTGCTCGACGGCGGGTACGACGGGTACGAGGACGCGCACGTCACGGTCCTGGACTCGCTGACCTACGCCGGGAACCGGGACAACCTCCCGGCGGCCCACCCCCGCCTCACGCTCGTCCGGGGCGACATCCTCGACCGCGCGCCGCTGGCCGAGGTGCTCGCCGGGCAGGACGCGGTGGTGCACTTCGCCGCGGAGAGCCACGTCGACCGGTCCATCGAGAGCGGCGCGGCGTTCGTGCGCACCAACGTCGAGGGGACGCAGGCCCTCATGGAGGGCTGTCTGGCGGCGAAGGTGGCCCGCGTCGTGCACATCTCCACGGACGAGGTGTACGGGTCGATCGATGAGGGGGTGTGGACCGAGGAGTCGCCCCTGCTGCCCAACTCCCCCTACGCCGCGTCGAAGGCGGCGTCGGACCTCATCGCGCTGGCCTATGTGCGCACGCACGGGCTGAACGTCTCGGTGACCCGCTGCTCCAACAACTACGGCCCCTACCAGCACCCGGAGAAGTTCATCCCGCTGGCCGTCACCAACCTCCTGGAGGGGCACCCCGTCCCGGTCTACGGGGACGGCGGGCAGGTCCGCGAGTGGCTGCACGTCGACGACCACTGCCGGGCCGTGCAGCGGGTGCTGACCCGCGGCCGGGCCGGCGAGGTCTACAACATCGGCGCGGGCACCGCTGTGCCCAACCTGACGCTCGCGCACCGGATCGCCGAACTCTGCGGCGCCGAGCCGACGATGATCCGGCACGTCACCGACCGCAAGGGCCACGACCGGCGCTACGCGCTCGACCAGGGCCGGATCGAACGGGAGCTGGGCCACCGGCCCTCGACCGCGTTCGACGAGGGGCTCGCCCGCACCGTCGCGTGGTACCGCGACAATCCGCAGTGGTGGAAGCCGGTCAAGGACGGCGGTGCGCGCCCGTGACCGCCACGCCGCGGCTCGTCCCCCGCTCCCGCGCGGCCACCGCGGACCGGCTGGCCCGCTCGGCCGCCGCGTCCGAGGGCGCGCACACCACGACCGACGCCGTGCCCGGGTGGCTGGCGGAGCACCGCCGGGCCGGCGGGGCGGTGGTGCGCCGGATCCCGTTCGCCGAGCTGGACCACTGGTCGTTCGAGGAGCGCACCGGCAATCTCCGGCACAGCAGCGGCCGGTTCTTCACCATCGAGGGGCTCGACGTCACAGGGCCCGACAGCACATGGCAGCAGCCGATCATCGTGCAGCCGGAGATCGGCATCCTCGGCATCCTGGCCAAGGAGTTCGACGGGGTCCTGCACTTTCTGATGCAGGCCAAGATGGAGCCCGGCAACCCGAATCTGGTCCAGCTCTCGCCCACCGTGCAGGCGACCCGCAGCAACTACACGCAGGCGCACGGCGGTTCGGCCGTGAAGTACCTGGAGCACTTCCTCGCCCCCGCGCCGCAGCGGGTGCTCACCGACGTACTTCAGTCGGAGCACGGGTCGTGGTTCTACCGCAAGCGCAACCGCAACATGATCGTCGAGGTGGGCGCGGATGTGGACGTGCCTGTCGACGACGCGTTCTGCTGGCTGACCCTCGGTCAGATCGCGGCGCTGCTGCGGCTCGACAACGTCGTGAACATGGACGCCCGTACGGTCCTGGCGAGCGCGCCGTGCCGCCCCGGCGGGCCGCTGGCGCTGTCGAGCGACGCGGGGCTGCTCGCCTGGTTCACCGGGGAGCGGGCCCGCCACGAGGTGCGCGCGCGGCGGATGCCGCTGCGTGACATCAGCGGGTGGCGGGTGGGCGCGGACGCGGTCTCGCGGCCCGACGGCCGGTTCTTCGACGTCGTGGCGGTCCGCGTCGAGGGCGCGGGGCGCGAGGTGGCCGGCTGGAGCCAGCCGATCATCGAGCCGGTGGGCCCCGGGGTCGTCGGCTTCGCGCTGCGCGTCTTCGACGGTGTGCCGCACGTCCTGGTGCACGCCCGTGTCGAGGGCGGTCTGCTCGACACGGCCGAGCTCGCGCCCACGGTGCAGTGCGTCCCGGAGAACTACCCGGCGGGGGCCGGTCCGCGGCCGCCGTTCCTGGACTCGCTGCTCGACGCGCCGTCCGAGCGGGTCCTGTACGCCACCGTCCACTCGGAGGAGGGCGGGCGCTTCCTCAGCGCCGAGAGCCGGTATCTGATCGTGGAGACCGACGAGTCCCGCACGCCCGCGCAGGCCCCGCCCGGCTACCTTTGGGCCACCCCCGGCCAGCTCAACCGGCTTGCCGGGCACAGCCGTTACCTCAATGTGCAGGCGCGGACCCTGCTCGCCGTACTCAACACCGACGCGGCCTTCCGCGCCGATGGAACACCCCCCGCCGTCGCCTCGACGCGCTGAGTACGACCAAGGGCTCCGCCCGGAGGGAGATCCCCCGGGCGGAGCCCTTGGTCGTGCGCCGGCCGGTCGTTACGAGGCGGGGGACAGCCGTTCGGTCATCGGCTTCCACGTCTTGGGGTTGACCCGCCAGTCCACGGGCTCCTGCTTGGTGGCGACGTTGACCCGGTTCCAGAGGTTGACCAGGCCGATGTGCATCACGACGGCGCCGAGCTGCTCCTCGGTGAAGTGCCGGGCCGCCTCGTCCCAGACCTCGTCGGAGACCGGGTCCTCGATCCCGTCGATGCGGGTGGCGGCCTCGGCGAGGGCCAGCACGGAACGCTCCGCGTCGGTGAAGCAGTCCTGCTCGCGCCAGGTCTCGACGACCGGAAGGCGCAGGTCCTCCTCCCCAGCCGCTTCGAACTCGTGCTGCTTCTTGGGCAGTTGCACCGTGCGGCCGTTGATCTGGCTGACCCGCAGATGGACGAGGACCAGCGTCTTGAGCGGCACGCCCACGCTGTTGACGGCCTTCACCACGGCCCGCATCGGCGGCAGGACGTCGGGAACCACGAGCGACGGGTTGGGCATCCGAGGCGACATTGTGTGTTTCTCCTTCGAGGTGTCTCTGTGACCGGTCGTCATTGCGCGTGCGGCCCGGCGGCGCGAGCCAGTGCGTGATGGAGCCGTTTGTCGGCCGTCTGGCCCGATTCCCACTGCACGCCGACGGCGAAGGGATGGCCGACGACCTCGACGGCCTCCACCGTCCCGTCGTCGGCCCAGCCGGTGGCGGCGAGCCCGGAGCCGAGCCGGTCGACGGCCTGGTGGTGATGGCAGGCCGTCTCCGGCTCCGCCTCGGGCAGGATCCCGGCGATCCGGCTGCCGGGCAGCAGCTTCAGGGGGCGGCGGCCGAGCACGAACGCGTCGGCGGGCGGCCGGTGGCCGTCGTGTCCCGTCACCTCCGCCAGGTCCTGGTGGAGCGTGCCGCCGTGCAGCACGTTGAGCAGTTGCAGGCCGCGGCAGATCGCCAGTACGGGCTTCCGCGCATCCAACACGGCGCGGATCAGCGCGAGTTCGGCGCGGTCCGCGTCCGGCGTCATGGCCCGGGTCGCCGGATGCGGCCGCTGCCCGTACAGCCGCGGATCCACATCCGGGCCGCCGGGCACCAGCAGTCCGTCGATCCGGTCCGCCAGTTGTTCCCCGACGCCGTCGAGCAGCGGGAGCAGCAGCGGGGTGCAGCCCGCCTCGGCCACGTACGTCACATGGGTCTGCAGGGCGAGGCTGACCGTCAGGGCACTGCCCTGGAGCGTCACGGGCGCGGTCCTGGCGCAGATCCCGATCACCGGCCGGCGCGCGGGCCGCGGCTTGTCGTCAGCGGCTGAAGCGGCTGAATTCATGTCCACCCTCACGGGATCCACCCTCATGGGATTCCGGGTTCGGTTCTCGGGTTCAACTGAGGAAATTGAGCAGATGAACCGGCGGTCCTGCGGACGGTCGCCGCGGCAAAAATATCCGGGCCCGGGAAGTCGCGGCCATCGTTCAATTCCCGCGCCGGCCGGGACTACTGAACGGCACGACTGCCCTGATATCACAGCCGCTCGGGGCTTTTGCCCCCGGAGAAATTCTCGTAGGCCATTCAACCGAGGTGACCATGATCGAGGCCAAGAACCTCACGAAACGCTACGGCGACAAGACCGCCGTGAACGACCTGTCGTTCACGGTCGAGCCCGGCCGGGTCACCGGGTTCCTGGGCCCCAACGGAGCGGGCAAGTCCACCACGATGCGGCTGCTGCTCGGCCTGGACCGGCCGGACTCCGGCAGCGCCACGATCGACGGCGTGCCCTACCGCGAACTGCCCCGCCCCATGCGGTCGGTGGGCGCGCTCCTGGAGGCGCGCGCCGTGCACACCGGGCGCAGCGCCTACGACCATCTGCTGTGCCTGGCCCAGACGCAGGGGCTCGGCAAGAAGCGTGTCGACGCCGTCGTCGAGCAGGTCGGTCTCGGCTCCGTGGCCCGCAAGCGGGCCGGGGGCTTCTCCCTCGGGATGGGCCAGCGCCTGGGCATCGCCGCCGCGCTGCTCGGCGATCCGGCGGCCCTCGTCCTCGACGAGCCGGTCAACGGCCTCGACCCCGAGGGCATTCTGTGGATCCGCAATCTGATGAAGTCGCTGGCCGCGCAGGGCCGGGCCGTCCTCGTGTCCAGCCATCTGATGAACGAGATGGCCGTCACCGCCGACCACCTCATCGTGATCGGCCGCGGGCAGCTGGTCGCCGACTGCTCGACCCAGGAGTTCATCGAGCGCAGCACCGAACAGTCGGTGCTGGTCAGGACGCCGGACGGCGCCCAGCTCGCCGGGCTGCTCACGTCCGCGGGCGCCTCCGTCGCCGTCACGGAGGACGGCGATCTGGACGTCACGGGCGTCGAGGCGCCGAGGATCGCCGAGATCGCCGCCGGCGGCGGTCTGGTGCTGCACGAGCTGTCGACGCGGCGCGGCTCCCTCGAGGAGGCCTTCATGGAACTCACCAAGGACGCCGTCGAGTACGACGCCGTCGCACCCACCGCCGGAGGCGTGAAGTGACCGCTGTGACCGCGCCCCTGGCCGTGACCGACGCGCGCGGTCCGGGCTTCGCGCATCTGATGCGCTCGGAGTGGACGAAGATCCGCTCGGTGCGCTCCACGATGTGGTCCCTCGGCATCCTGATCGTCCTCACGCTGATCTTCACGGTGCTGTTCATGGAGATGGGCGTTGCCAACTGGGACAAGAGCGATGCCTCGCAGCAGGCCGCGATGCGGCTCGATCCGACGGGGACCATCCTCGGCAGCGGCATCCTGCTGAGCCAGCTGGCCATCTGCGTACTCGGCACGATGGTCACGGCCTCCGAGTACTCGACGGGGATGATCCGCTCCAGCCTCCTGGCGGTGCCGCGGCGGACCCCGGTCCTCGCGGCCAAGGCCGCCGTGTTCGGGCTGCTGATCCTGCTGGTGGGCGAGGTGACGTCGTTCGCCTCGTTCCTCGTCGGCGCGCCGATCCTGCACGACAAGGCACCGGTCTCGATCGGCGACCCCGGGGTGCTGCGGGCCGTCGTGGGCTGCGGCCTCTACCTGGCGCTGCTCGGCCTCTTCGCGCTCGCCGCGGGCGCGATCATCCGGCACACGGCCGCCGCCATCACCGGCGTCATCGGCTTCGTCCTGGTGCTCGCCCCGATGGCCGAGATGCTGCCGGGCAGCGTCGGCAAGCACATCCACGCCTACCTCCCCACGGAGGCCGGGAATCTGATCACCCAGCAGCACGCCCGGGCCGGCGATCTGCTGGGCCCCTGGCAGGGCCTCGGGGTGCTCGCCCTGTGGACGGCCGCCCTGCTCGTCGTGGCCGGTGTCCTGCTGAACCGCCGCGACGCCTGAGCGGGCGTCACCCCCTGAGGAACCGTCACCGATGGGCCCGCGCCGCAGGTCGGCGCGGGCCCATCGGGCTTTCGAGAGAACGTCGACCTGCGCTCCAGTGCAGCTGGAGACCCTCCTGCCACGCTCGACGGCAGCGGCAGCAGAGAGGGAGTAACGAGAATGGCTCAGAGCAATGCGCACGCCGTTTTGATCACGAGTGCATTCGACCCGGCCCGCGGTGACGTTCCCGACGCCGGCGAGCACGGCGAGTTCGACCTGAAGAACTTCGAGCGGCTGCCGACGCGGGACGTTCCGCTGAGCGCGCTGTCCCCCGGGGTGTCGCTGCGCCAAGGAGGCACGGACGCCGCGCACATCCAACTGCTCGTCGACGCCGCGGGATCGGCCGAACTGCCGCCGATCCTCGTCCAGGTCGACGGCTGTCGCATCATCGACGGACTGCACCGCGCGGAGGCGGCCCGGCTGCGGGGCGACGCCGGCATCAGGGCCCGCTTCGTCGACTGCTCCAACGCCGAGGCCCTCGTCATCGCCATGAAGGCGAACGGCTCGCACGGTCTGCCGCTGTGCAAGGCGGACCGGCTGGCCGGCGCCCAGCGGGTGCTCGGCTCGCACCCCGACTGGTCCGACCGCGCGATCGCCGGGATCACCGGGCTCAGCGCGAAGACCATCGCCGCGCTGCGGGAACGCACCGGGGCCGCGGTGCCGCTCGACGGCAAGCGCGTCGGCCAGGACGGCAGGCGCCGCCCCGTGGACGCCGGGGAGGGCAGGCGGCGCGCCGCCGAGTACATCGCGGCGCACCCGCAGGCGTCGTTGCGCCAGGTGGCCCGCGAGACGGACGTGTCGCTCGGCACGGTCCACGACGTGAGCGCGCGCCTGCGCCGCGGTGAGTCCCCCGAGCGCGACAACCGGCAGCCGGCCGCGCTGCGTTCGGCGCACATCCGCGCGGTGGAGACCGTGACCGTGGCCCCGGCCGCGCCCCGGACCGAGCTCCCGCTCACCCCGGACGCGGCCGACCACGAGCGCCCGCCGCTGCGGGTGGCCGCCGCCGAGCCCGGCCCCGCCTCCCGCAGGAAGCACACCGACACGCCGCCGACCTGGGCCATGGTGGCGTCCAGGATGGCCGCCGACCCAGCGGTCCGTTACACCGCGGGCGGGCGGGAGTTCCTGCGCTGGATGCAGCTGCACGCGGGCGAGTCCGGCGCCGACTGGCGCGGTTTCGTGGACTCCGTTCCGCCGCACTGGCTGGGCGTCATCGCGCCGATCGCCGAGCACATCGGCCGGGAGTGGGCGCTGCTGGCCGAACGGCTGCGCAACAAGCAGGACGTGGGCGCCGCTCCCCCGGCCTCACGTCCGTGACAGTACGGGCCGCGGCCCGGCGAGGGCCGGCCCCGGCAGCGCGGCGGACGACACCGGCAGCGCTGCCGCCGGCCCGGCCGTCCGCGCGTCGGCCCCGGCCGACGCGCACCCCGGATGCGTCCTGACCGTCCTCGGCGGTTCGAGTCCGGGCAGGGCGAGCAGCACCGGCGGGTCGGTGGCCAGCGGCCGGCGCAGCCGCACCGCGGCGCTGGTGACGCCCGCCGCGGTCACCTCGACCGGCGCCCGCCCGGGCCCCGCCACCAGGGTCGTGCGCAGCGGCTCGTCGTGGCCCGCGCCCGCGGCGACCGCCACGGCGAGCAGGTACCACTCCCCCTCGGGCACGTTCCGCACGGAGTAGCAGGAGGGCCGGCCGGCCGGCACGTCGATCACGGACCAGGCGCGGCAGGGGTGCTGGAGCACGGGGGTGTCGAAGGCGCCGACGAACACCTGCGCGTTGCCGTGCCCCGCGGGCAGGCCGACGGTCCCCGCGACGGTGCCCCGAAGCCCCGCCGACGCCCGGTCGGGGTGCGGCACGCCGTCCCAGAGGCCGCGGCGCAGCCGTCCCGGGGAGACGCCGACACTGGCCGTGAAGGCGTTCGTGAAGGATCCGAGGCTGTTGTAGCCGACGGCGATGGACACGTCGGTGACGCTCATCGAGGTGGTCTCGATCAGGCGCCTGGCCTCCTGGATGCGGATCGCGGCGAGGAACTTCCCCGGGCTCGTCCCGGTCTCGTCCTTGAAGATCCGCGTGAAGTAGAAACGGCTCAGCATCACCCGGGCGGCGATCTGCGCGATGGACAGCGGATCGCCGTACCGCTCGCGCATGTACGCGATGGCGTCCTCCACGGCGTTCTCCACGGCGTTTTCCATCCGGCACCTCACAGAGTCTCGTTCCGCTCAGCAGATTGCCGTGGCCGCGTCGTGGCGCACTTGAGAATCGCTCGTGAACGGCTACAGAGCCGGTCCACGGCCTCTCGGATTGGGCACGAACGAAGAAGCCGTGACGGGCCCCGCGGACTTAGCTTGAACGACATGACTTCCATCGCATCCGTCACCCTCGAGGTGGCCGACCCCGCGGCCGCCGCCCAGTTCTACAAGGAGGCATTCGGCCTGGACGCCTCGACGCTGCGCCTGCGGGCCTCCGAGTCGGCGTCCGCGGGCTTCAGGGGCTTCACCCTGGCGCTGACGGTCTCTCAGCCGGCCGATGTGGACGCCCTGTTCGGGGCCGCGCTCGCCGCCGGTGCCACCGCTCTGAAGCCCGCCGAGAAGTCCATGTGGGGCTACGGCGGGGTGCTGCGGGCGCCGGACGGAACCATCTGGAAGGTCGCGACCTCCGCGAAGAAGGACAGCGGCCCCGCCACCCGGAACATCGACGAGACGGTGCTGCTGCTCGGCGTCGAGGACGTCAAGGCGAGCAAGCAGTTCTACGTGGGGCAGGGCCTGACCGCGGGCAAGAGCTTCGGCGGCAAGTACGCCGAGTTCAAGGCCGACGACTCCAGCCCCGTGAAGCTGGCGCTCTACAAGCGCCGGGGTCTCGCCAAGGACCTCGGGGTCGACGCGGAGGGCTCCGGCTCCCACTGCATCGCCCTGGGCAGCACCGGCGCCGCCTTCACCGACCCCGACGGCTTCGTCTGGGAGACCGAGGCCTGACCCTCCCTCCCCCCCCGCGTCCACCGGCGCACGACACCGCTCCCCCACGACGAAAGGCATGTGACATGGCGACCACGAAGAAGGCCGACGAGAAGCACGAGGGTTTCACCGCCGAGGAGCGCGCGGCGATGAAGGACCGCGCCAAGGAGACCAAGCGCGGCTCGCGCGCCTCGAAGGCGGACACGGAGCAGGAGGTGCTCGCGAAGATCGCCGAGATGGCGGACGACGACCGGCTGCTCGCCGAGCGCGTCCACGCCATCGTCACGGGCGCCGCCCCCGAGCTGACCCCGAAGCTCTGGTACGGGATGCCCGCCTACGCCAAGAACGGCAAGGTGCTGTGCCACTTCCAGAGCGCGGCCAAGTTCAAGTCGAAGTACGCGACGCTGGGCTTCAGCGACCAGGCCGCGCTCGACGACGGCAACGTCTGGGCGACGGCGTTCGCGCTCACGAAGCTGACGAAGGCCGACGAGGAGCGCATCTCGGACCTGGTCAAGCGGGCCGTGAGCTGACGGCGGACGGACGACAGCGGCGGGTCCGGCACTGTGCCGGACCCGCCGCTGTCGTGTGTGCGCCGTACGTCAGCGCGGCGCGTGCTCGTGCAGCAGCCGCGCGAGGTCGCCGGCCCTCGGGTGCGCGAGCAGCTCGTGCAGCCGCACGGCGGTGCCCGCCCGCCGGTTGAGCTCCCGCAGCAGCTGCACGGCCACCAGCGGGTGGGCGCCGGACTCCACGGCGTGCGCGGCCGGATCGTGCACGGGCACGCCGATGACGGCCTGCCATGCCTCCCGTACGAGCCGGGTCTGCGGCACGTCGGGCCAGCTCGCGTCCCGGCCGCCCTCGGCACGACCGGAGCCGGGGCCCGCCACCCGCGGCAGTTCGGCGTCGCCGACGGTGGCGAGGACGTCGCCCGCGGTCGTCGACTCGTCGACCGTGTCCGGCAGTTGCCTCAACAGCCGGGCGCACAGCGCCACCAGGCGCCGGGCGTCGGCGTCGGCGACGCGGACACGGTCGTGGACGGCGGTGAGCAGCAGCGAGCCGTCGGGCTCGGCCGTCGCCAGCAGGGTGACAGGGAAGGCGTGCGGGGTGCCCGAGCGGGCCGGGGCGTCGACCCGGACGTCCTGGGCGGCGAGCTCGGCGGCCAGCGAGTCGGAGACCTTGGCCCGGTGCTCGAAGGCGACCAGGCTGTCGAAGAGCTTCTCGCCCGCCGGGCGGCCGCTCCACTCGTGGACCAGGTCCACGGACACCCATTCGTAGGACGCCATGTCCAGCACGCGGTCGCGCAGCTCGCCCAGCAGCCGCAGCAGCGGCTGTCCCGGGTCGACGCGTACGACCATGGGCAGCGCGTTCATCAGCAGTCCCGGCAGCCGTTCCACATGCTCCAGGGCGATCCCGCGGCCGGAGACCACGACCCCGAAGCCGACCGGCGCGGGCAGATCGACGCCCGCGGCCCGGTACAGCAGCAGCGCCCACACCGCCTGGAGCGCGACGGACTCGGTGGCGGCGTGGCCGGCCGACCAGGCGCGCAGCCGGTCGGCGTCCCGGTGGCCGAGGAGTTCCTGGGCCCTGCCCCAGCCGGCCAGCCCGCCGGCCGATCCCGGAAGGCCCGGTCTGACCAGCGGCTTTCCGGGCGGCAGTGCGGTGCTCCAGAAGGCCCTGGCGGGTCCGGTGTCCTGGCCGGCCAGCCAGCGCGCGTGGTCCCGGAAGTCGGGCCTGCGCTCCCCGCCGGGCAGCACGCCGTCGGCGAGGTAGGCGCGGTAGAACTCCTGGAGCAGGACGGAGACGCTCCAGGTGTCGAGCAGTACGTGGTGGAAGGTGATCAGGACCCTGGTCGACGGCGGGCCCGTCGCGTCGGTGCCGCCCGCGTCGTCCGTGCCGGGCGTGTCCTCCAGGAGCGTGGCGCGCAGCAGGCCGGGCACCCGCAGGTCGAACCCCCGCAGCCGGTCGCGCTCCAGCAGGGCGTCCCAGTCGGCGGAGTCGTCGTGCCGGGTCACTTCGACGCGTACGTGGTCGTGCACGACGAGGCGCGGGGTCCCGTCGAGGTCGAAGGCGGCCCGCAGGACGGTCTCGCAGTCGAAGACGGACTGCCACGCGGCCGTGAACCGTTCGACGTCGAGCGGCCCGTGCCACTGCCAGAACAGCTGCTCGACGTAGCGGCCGGTGCCCCGGTGGGCCAGCGCGTCCAGCAGCAGGCCCTCCTGGTGCGGCGGGAGCGCGACGCTCTCGTGCGCCCGCGTTTCGGCCACCGTGCCCGCCACGCCGCCCGGCGCTCCGGGGCCGTCGGGGCCGTACGCGTCCAGCAGATCGGCGAGGAGCAGTCCGGCGGACCGGCCGTCGACGACGACGCGGTGCACGACGAGCAGCAGCGTGTGGTGTTCGGGCCCGTGGCCGATCAGGACGGCGCGCAGCATCCCGGTGCGTTCGGGATCGAGACCGCGTCCGGCCTCGGCCAGCATGACCGCGGACGGGGTGCGGCCCGACGGCTCGGGCCGCAGGTGTTCGAGGACCGGGGTGCGGGCGGGGTCGACATCGAGGCAGGGTTGCCCGTCCGGGCTCCGCCGCAGCCGGGCCGTGAGCCGGGGGTGGCGCGCCACGAGCTGGGCGAGCGCGTCCTCCAGGGCCGGTACGTCCAGCGGGCCGCGCAGGTCGATGGCGAACGGCATGGTGGCGGACGCCGGCGGGACGCCCGGTTCGGCGGGGCGCAGCAGCGCGATCTGATGCTCGGTCAGGGACACTGTGCCCGCCGCGTCCGTCCCGGGGACTGCGGCACCGGCAGGTGGCACGCCGTAGGGCTGGTTCTCGGTCATCGGGCATCTCCTGGGTCGGCATCCGAGGCATGCGTCCTCCCGGCACGCCCCGGCTCGGTATCGGCACCGTCCGCACACGAGTGTGCTGTGCGCGGCCGCCGTCGTGCCCGCGTACGGCCCCGGAACCGAGCGATCGTCAAGGGCGCCCCGAACCGGCCTCGAGCCCGGCGGGCGGCCCGGCGCTCAGGGGGCGATGAAGTGCGCCATGGCGGCGGCGAACCCCGGGTCGAGGGCGCTGTGCGCCGCGACGTCGTGGTCCGCGTCGAGCCCCTCGTCGTGGCAGGCGGTGCTCAGGAGATAGCGGCCGAGGGCCTCGTGGGTGGCGAAGGCCCACGCCGCGTGGTCGGGGTCGGCGCCGTTCGCGGCGAGGAGCCGGTCGCCGTCGGCGGTGAAGCCGAACTCGGTGAAGCGCAGCCGCCGCCCCTGCCCGAGCGCCTTGGTGTAGGCCTCCTTCAGGGTCCACAGCCGCAGGGTGCGGGCGGCCCGCTCGTCCGGCGGCAGCCGGGTCATGGCCGCGGCCTCGGCGGGCGTGCACATCTGCGTGTGCAGCACCTCGACGTTCATGGCGCGATCGCTGGGTTCCGCGTCGACGCCGATCCGGCCGTCCTTGCTCAGTCCGACGGCCATGAACTCCCCGGTGTGGGTGAGGCTGAGGTCGATCTGGTCGAAGCCGCGCAGGAAGGGCCTGCCACCCAACCCGTAGGAAACTTCCAGGAGTTCGGGCCGGGTGTCGAGCGCGGCGGCCGCGGTGAACTTCATCAACAGCCGGGAGGCCGCGAAGCGATGCCGGACCGTCGGGTCCGGGATCCGGCGCCAGCGCAGCCAGTCGCCCCGGCCCAGGATCCGGCGCAGCCGGCGCTCGGTGACGGCGGCGGGCAGCCAGGCGCCCCACGTGGTGTGGACGACCGCGTTGCCGTTGCGGCCGAGTGCCTCCCTGACCTGGGGCCAGGGCCCGCGGGGCAGTACGTGCAGGGGTTCGCTGATCACCGGCCGGCGCATGGGCGACGCCTCCCTTCCAGACAGGCCCTAGCCCGCGAGTGGCATGTCGTAGAGGTCGAGGCTGCGGTGGTGGGCGTACCGGTGCAGCAGTTCGTCGAGGACCCGGCCGGTGACGCCGTCGGGGACGGCGGGCCCGGGGGCGCCGAGCCGGCGCAGGATGCGGGAGAGGGCCAGGACCGGCCAGGCGGGCTGCGCGAGGAAGGAGTCCGTGGCGGCGTGGGCCTCCCAGGCGCCGAGGCAGGCGGCGGCCCCGGCGATCAGGACGTAGCGGTCCACGAGCGCGCAGGCACGGGGGTCGGCCAGCGTCTCCTGCACGGAGGCGGGCAGGGTGGCGCACTCGGCGCGCAGGATGCGGGACTCCTTGACGAAAGCCTCCGCGAGCCGCGCGAGCACCACTCGCTCCGGGTCCCGGGAGCGCCGGGCGGTGAGGCGGTCGGCGGTGCGCAGGAGGGCGGCGTGCAGGACGTCGTGCCCGCCGGAAAGGGACAGCGCCCGGTAGTCGAGGTCGGGCAAGGCGGCGGACAGGTCGAGCAGTAGCGCGGGCGGCTCGGGCGCGGTGAACCACGAAGTGCGGGCCAGGGACCGGAGTTGTGGCACGAGGACCGCCTGGCAGGCGGCGCGGCCCGCGTGGCCGAGACCGGCGACGGGCAGGTCGCGGCCGAGCTTGCCGAAGGCGCCGTAGTGGGAGTCGTGGTCGTAGCCGTGGGCGCCGAGCACGGTCGCGATCTCGTCCAGGTTCTCCCGCAGGATGTCCTGGGTGGTCAACTTGACTGCTGCGGCGGCGAGATGGGCACTGTCGGGCACCAGGCTCAGGGCGCGCAGTCCCGTGCGCGCCATGCTGTCGCAGGCCAGCAGGTCGGCGAAGACCCCGGCGAGCACGGTGTGGTGGCGGCGCACGGGCCGGCCGTCCGAGCGCCCGGCGGTGGCGGCCCGCACGGCGAGCCGCAGCGCGCTGTCGACACCGGCGACGAGCGCGGCGGGGATCAGACAGCGGTTCACCATGAACGTGCGCAGCGCCAGGGACACTCCGTCGCCGACCTCGCCGACCAGGGCGTGCGCGGGGACGGGGCAGGAGCGGAACTCCAGGCCGGAGAAGTGGTTGCCGCGCATGCCGGGGGTGGGCACGCGCGGCAGTGCGCGCACGGTGTCCGACGGCAGTCGTGCGCGGTCCAGGAGCAGCACGGAGTGGCTGCGCGGTCCCGCGCCCGCGTCGGTGCGGGCGTACATGACGAACAGGCCGGCCCGCGCGGCGTTGATGATGACGTCCTTGCGTCCGTCGACGTGGAAGGTGTCGCCGGTGCGCCGGGCGGTGAACTCGTCGCGCAGGATGGCGTTGGCGTGGGTCAGTTCGTGGTGCAGGTGCGTGACGCGGCCGCCGGTTCCGCGCAGCATCTCCCGTGCCACGGCGGCCCGTTGCGTGTCGTCGCCGGCCGCCCAGACGGCGGACGCGCCGAACAGGGCGATGAGGCCGAAGCCGAACCCGAGGGCCACGTCGCGGCGGAAGACCGGCCGCAGCACCTCGGCGAGCTCGTCGGGCCTGCCGAGCAGACCGCCGAGTTCGCGGGGGACGAACTCGGCGGTCAACCGGGCCTCGGCGAGGAGGCGTTCGGTGGCCTCGGGGGCGGTCCCCCGCTCGTCGGCGGCGAGCAGCGCGCGCATGCCGTGCGGGTTGCCGGGGTCCGCCGGGTCGCCGAGCAGCTCCTCCAGGCGCCGGGCCCGCTCGGTGGCGTCGGGCGGCGGCGCGGCGGAGCCCGAGCGGGGCGGGGCGGGAGCGGTCACAGGACGGTGACCGCGTTCTGGGCGTAGGACTTGGCGAGGCGCAGCGTGGCGGTGCCCGCCGCGCCGAGCGTTCTACGCAGGTGCTGGCGGGCGGTGGTCACGTCGGCGTCCGGGCCGAGTTCCCGCGTGATGGCGTCCTCGTTCAGGAGCACCCGGTGGTGGGCGGTGACGGTGACGCCGCGCTCGTCGGGGACCACCGTCCATTCGCCGGTGTGCGCCGCCATCAGGGGCGGGGTGGCCGTCTGCTTGTAGACGATGCGCCCGGCGTGCGGGAAGCAGATCCGTACGGACTCGGTGGTGTACCCGGCGCCGTCGGGCGTGCGGGTGTCCATCGTCATCACCTGGATGCCCGGGGCGGGTTCGCAGTGGGTCAGGCGGGACACCCGCGGGATCCGCTCGGGCCAGCCGCCGACCCGGTACAGGAAGTCGTAGACGAGTTCCGCCGGTCCTTCGACGCGTACGGAGTCCTCGAACGCGAGCACCAGCGAGTCGAGCCGGCCCCACAGCCCGGCCAGCCGACTCAACTGCTCCAGCTGGGCCCGGCTGTTGGTGTCGATGGTCCGTTCCAGCCAGGCCCGCCCGCCGGGGTCGTCGTCCACGACCGTGAACTCGTGGGTGAGGGTGAGCCGGGAACGGTCGGGCGCCAGTGCCTCGACGGCCCAGGTGCCGCCCATCGTGCGGGCGGGCGCGGCGGGCAGATCGTGGCGGAAGTCGATGCGGCGCCGGGCGGGGTCGAGGACACGGCGGGAGGTCCAGGAGGTGATCTCGCCGCCCGCCCGCACCCACATCCGCAGCCGTTCGTGGCCGCCGTCGAACTCCAGCTGTTCCACGTGCACGCTCGGCGGGAGGAACAGCGGCCAGGTGACGGCGTCGCCGACAAGGCCGTAGACCACGCCGGCCGGCGCGTCCACGGTCACCTGGTGTGTCGTGCGGTGCACTCGCTCAGCGGACATGTCGCCCACCTCGTCTCTTTGCGCGGGGGTGTTCGGGGGCCGGGGTCAGAAGTTGCCGAGGCCGCCGCACACGTTGAGGGCCTGGGCCGTGATGGAGGCGGCGTACTCGGTCGTCAAGTAGCCGACGAGGCCCGCCACTTCCTCCGGTGTCGAGTAGCGGCCGAGCGGGATCTTGGCCTCGAACTGCTCCAGGACCCGGTCCTCGGTGGTGTTCCAGGCGTCGGCGTAGCCCTGCCGGACCCGCTCGGCCATCGGGGTCTCCACGTATCCCGGGCAGACCGCGTTGACGGTCACGCCGGTGGGGGCGAGTTCCTTGCCGAGCGCCTTGGTGAAGCCGACGACGCCGTGCTTGGAGGCGGAGTACGGGGCACCGAGCACGACGCCCTGCTTGCCCGCGGTCGACGCGATGTTGATGACACGGCCCCCGGCGGCGCCCGCGAGGCCGCCGTTCTTCAGCGCCTCGCGGGTCACGAGGAAGACGCTGTGCAGGTTGGTGGCGATGACGTCGAACCACAGGTCGTCGGGGATGTCGGCGGTGGGTCCTCCGCCGCTGCGGCCCGCGTTGTTGACCAGGACGGTGATCGGGCCGAAGGTCTCGACGGCCGCGCGCACGAGCGCGGCGACGGACTCGGCCGAGCGCACGTCGGCGACGGCGCCCTCGACCACGAGGCCCTCCGCCCGCAGGTCCTCGACGGTCTGCTTGACCTGGTCCTCGGTGCGGGCGCACAGGAAGACGCGGTGGCCGCGGCGGGCCAGGTCGCGGGCGACGGCCAGACCGATGCCGCTGGTGGCGCCGGTGACCAGGGCCACCGGCCCTGCGGCGGACGGGACGGCGGGCGTGGCCGGGGAGGCGGGGGTCGCGGTCATCGCGTGGGCTCCTTTTCCTTCAGGACGGTTGGGCTCGTGGTCTCGACCGTGTCCTGGATCGCTCGACGTGCGGCGGAGTGCCGCTCGAGCGGGGCCAGTGCGCGGTCCAGCTCCCCCGGTGTCAGGCGGTCGCCGCGGGCGGCGAGGTAGCCGTCGGGGCGCACCAGGGCCCAGGCGCCGGGCCCGAGGCCGAGGGCGGCGCGCAGGCCGCCGTCCGGGTCGGCGAGGGGCCGACCGGGGCCGGATCCCTCGACACCGCCGACGGTGCGGACCGACAGCCATGCGCCGTGTTCGCGGGCGGCGCGGCGCGCGGTGAGCTGCGCGTCGCCGTGCGGGGCTCTCGGGGCGAGCAGCAACGACCAGCGGACGTCGCGGAGTTCACCGGCGAGCGCCTCGCCGGCCGGGACGGCGCAGGCCGCCCGCTCACCGGGCCGGGGGCCGCCCGGCCGCCGCCGGGAGGTGCCGCGGACCGGTGCGGTCAGCGACGAGCGCGCGTAGTGCAGCCGCAGCCCCGACATGCCGCCGAGCACCTTGCGCTGGATGGCGCGGCGCAGGGCTGGCACCGCGCGGACGACGGTGAAGACGACGGGCAGGGCGACGGCGGCCAGCGTGTTCTTGAACTGGACCAGCCAGGTGGCCTTGCGCGTGGAGTCGAGCAGCGCCTCGCCGATGGGGACGCGTTCCTGGCTGTAGGTGTCCAGCAGGGCGCGGCCCGCGTGGCCGCGGTGGACCATGGCGAGCTTCCAGGCGAGGTTGTAGGCCTCCTGGACGCCGGTGTTCATGCCCTGCCCGGAGGCCGGGCTGTGGACGTGCGCGGCGTCGCCCGCCACGAAGACACGACGGTCCTGCATGCGCGGCACCATGCGCTGCTGGAAGGTGAAGACGGAGGTCCACTCGGGGTCCTCGACGCGCACCTGGGTGCCGAGTCCGCGGGAGAGCTTGGCGGCGAACCGCTCGGCGCAGGCCCGCGCATCCTGGTCGGCGGGCGCGGTGTCCAGCAGCCGCCAGTGGCCCTCGCGGGCGTAGGGGACCATCATGAGCGCCTGTCCCCCGGTGTGCACCCAGTAGATGGTGTCGGGCGGCAGGTCCATGCGTACGTCCGCGTCGGCGAGCATCCAGGTGTCCCGGCTCTCCCCGAGCAGCGGAAGTCCGAGCGCCTTGCGCACGGTGCTGTGTCCGCCGTCGCAGCCCACGAGCCAGGGCACCTCGCACCGTTCGCCCGGTCCCGCCTCGTCGTCGCCGTGGCGCAGCCATACCCGTACGCCGTGCGCGTCCTGTTCCAGCCGTTCCAGTCGCACACCCCATTCGACGCGCACGCCGAGCCGGGCGAGTGCGGCCCGCAGGACCGCCTCGGTCCGGGTCTGCTCGACGATGACGGTGTACGGGTACCGGGTGGGCATCGACGCGTAGTCGGCCCGGAGTCGCACGAGGCGCCGGCCGGTGGCGTACATGGTGAAGGCGGCGTTGCGGCGGCCGTGCCGCAGGAGGTCGTCGACCACGCCCATCTGGTCGAAGGTCTCCAGCGTGCGGGGGTGCACGGCGACGGCCCGGCTGGTGCGGGCCGGGTGCGGGGCCGCGTCGACGACGCGCACCCGCAGCCCCCTGCGGGCCAGTTCGTACGCCGCGGTGAGGCCGACGGGACCGGCGCCGGCCACGAGGACGTCGGGGCCGGGGTCCGTGCGGGCGGGCATCACGGGCTCGCGGGGCGGTTGGGGACGGTCATGGCGGTACTTCCTTCCGGGGTGGCGGGTCGGGGTTCGGCGGCTGCGCGGGCCAGCGCGCGCAGGGCGCGGCGGTCCGGTTTGCCGGTGGGGGTGCGCGGCAGGACGACGAGGACGTCGATGCGGCGGACGCGTTCGAAGGCGGCAAGCTGGCGGGCCGCGCGGGCGGCGATCGAGTCGAGCACGGCGCGGGTGGCGCGCCCGTCGGCGTCGCGGTGCGTGCGGCGCAGGACGACACCGGCCCACACGACGTGCCCGTGCACCGGGTGGGGGCTGCCCGCGACGGCGCATTCGGCGACGCGTTCGTCGGCCGCCAGGACACGCTCCACCCGGCTGGGGGCGACGAGTTCGTTGTCGTACTTGAAGACGTCGTCGAGGCGGTCCGACACGTACAGTCGGCCCTCCGCGTCGAGGCGGCCCACGTCGCCGGTGGACAGCCAGCCGTCGGCGTCGACGACGGGTTCCGCCCGTGGGTCGAGGTAGCCCGCCATCACCTGGGGCCCGCGCACCTGCACCTCGCCGGTGGGCCCCGCGACGGCTACGGGGCGGTGCGTGGCGGGGTCCACGATCCGGCACTCGGTGCCCGGCACGGGGCGGCCGACGCAGCCGTGCTCCACCGGGTCGTCGAGGTCCTGCATGTGGGAGAGCGGGGACAGTTCGGCGAGTCCGTAGCCCTGGACGACGGGGACGCCGAGAACGGCGCGCAGGCGGTGGGCGGCCTCGGGTGCGAGCGCGGTGCCTCCGGACATGACGGCGGTCAGCCGCGGCCGGGTCCGGTGGGTCCGCGCGCCGGTGAGGCCCGGGTCGGCGGCCAGGCGGTACAGGCGGGCGGGCAGGGAGTAGTAGTGAGTGGCGCCCCGGTCGGCCGCGAGATCGAGGGAGCCGAGCGGATCGGGGTCCGCGCACAGGATCTGCGAAGCACCCGCGTGGACGGCCGAGTTGAGGTGCATCGGGTGGAACAGCGGCAGATGGTTGAACGTGGTCGAGGCGGCGTCGAGCCGGTGCGCAAGCGCGGTCTGCGCGGCGTTGGCGACGAGGTTGCGGTGGGTCAGGCGCACCCCCTTGGCCGGTCCCGTGGTGCCGGTCGTGAACTGGACGCACGCCACGGCTCCGGGATCGACGGCCGGGGGGAGCCGCCCGCCCGGTGCGGTTCCGGCGAGGGCCTCGTCCAGGGCCACGGTCGTACGCGGCAGTTCGCCGGTCCCCGCGTCGGTGACGACGATGGTGCGCAGCCGTGGCAGCCGCCCCCGCAGTCGTACGAGCCGCTCGGCGGTGGCCCTCGGGACGAGGACGGTCTCGACCGCCGCCGCGGCGCACGCGCGGCGCAAAGTGTCGTCGCTGACCAGCGGGTTGAGCAGGACGACGGTGCGGCCGGCGCGAGCGGCGCCGTAGTACGCGGCCGGGAAGACGGCGTCGAGGGAGTTGGCGACGCCGACGGGGCCCACCGCGCGGAGCAGGAGACGGGCGACGCGGTCGGTGAGCGCGTCGAGTTCCCCGAAGGTGACGACGGTGTGCGGTGTCGTCAGTGCGGGCGCGTCGGGGGTGCGGGCCGCGGCGCGGCGCACGAGGCCGTCCAGCGGCAGGTCCGGAGGGTTGAGGTGCGGCACGGTCTGCGCCTCCTTGCGCGGGAGGGACGTGGTACCGCCTCACGCTCGGCGGCGCGGCTCGAGGAATGTTCGAAAGCCGCTCGACCCCGGCCACAGAAGCTGTCCGCAGACACCGGAGCCCGGTCGGGTGTCCGACGGGAGGATCGAGATGACCACACACACCGAAGTCACCGCGGACGCGGGCGCGTTCGCCGTCCTGTACGCGCGGGTCCAGCAGTTCTACGCACGGCAGATGCAGGCATTCGACCGGGGGGACGCGCGGGAGTGGGCCAACACGTTCACCGCGGACGCGGTCTTCGACGTGCCGACCCTGCCCGCGCCGTTGCACGGCCGGGCCGCGATTGCGGCGTCGCTGACGAGGGCGGCGGCCGAGACGGCGCGGGCCGGGGTGCGGCTGCGGCACGTGGTGTCGATGTCCGACGTGACGGCGCGCGGCGCCGGCCGGGTGGAGGTGCGCTCCTGCACGACGGTGTACGCGACGACCGTCGGCGGTGCCTCGCGGGTGCACCGGATGTGCGTGTGCGAGGACGTGCTGGAACTCGCGGCGGACGGCGGCCTGTTGGTGTCGCGGCGGCGGGTGACGCGGGACGATCTGTGACCTCGGAGGGAACCGGTCAGGCCCGGCAGCACAGGGTCCCGCCGTTGAACGCGATCATCGCGTCGAGCGCGGCGTGCTTGTCGGCGTCGGGCAGCGGGGCGTCGGCGGGCAGGCCCTCCAACTCGGCGTACGCGCGCAGCAGGTTGGCGCAGAGCCGCTCGGGGTCGACGTGGCGGGCGTAGGGGCCGAGGTCGGCGCGGCGGGCGGCCTGCGGCGCGGTCCACCCGGCGCGCAGGCCCTGTTCGGCGAGGCTCTGCACCAGCCGGAGGTAGCCCTCGACGGCGTCGAACACCTCGGGGCCGCCGACGGGTCCGTGCCCGGGCACGACGGTGCGTGCGCCGTAGCCGCGCAGCCGGTCGAGCGCGGCGAAGGAACCCGCGAGCGAACCCATGAGGAAGAACGGGGTCACGCCGTTCATGGTGAGGTCGCCCGTGAACAGGACGCGCCGCTCGGGCAGCCACAGGACCGTGTCGTTGGAGGTGTGGGCGGGACCGATGTGTTCGAGTTCGACCCGCAGGTCGCCGACGTGGAGGGTGAGCCGCTCGCGGAACGTCACGGTGGGCGGCGCCAGTTGGATGTCACCCCAGTCGACGTGCGGCCACATGCCGGTGAGGTGCAGGCCGGCCGCGGTCAGCTCCGTACGGGTGCGTTCGTGGCCGATGACGAGGGCCTCGGGGAAGACGAAGTTGCCGAAGGCGTGGTCGCCGTGGAAGTGCGAGGTGACGACGGTGCGCGGCGGGGCGGGGTTGAGGCGCAGCGCGGTGTCGCGCAGCGCGCGGGCCCGGGTCTCGGTGGCCGCGGTGTCGAACAGTGCGCTCTGCCCTCGGGACACGATGATTCCGGCGTTGTTGAGACACCAGCCTCCTGGTGTCTGGAGGTAGGCGTGCACGCCGTCGGCGATCTCCACGGCCCGGCCCGCCGGGGCGGGGGTGTCCGTCGGGCGGGCGAGGGGGCTCGGGTGCACGGCCTGTCTCCTGACGCGGTCGCTGGGCGGGGTGGTGTGTGCGGGTCCCGGCCGTGTCGCCCCGGCGCGGGGCGACACGGCCGGGCGGGACTCACGCGGCCACGCGGTTCTGGCTCAGTGCCTCGTTGATCAGGGCGAGCAGGGCGCGCGGTGTCTCGGCCTCCTCGACGGCTTCCTCGTCGAGGGTGCAGCCGTAGTCGCTCTCGACGACTCCGGTGGTCTGCAGGAGGGCCAGCGAGTCGTAGCCGAGGACGGAGAAGGGCACGTCGATGACGTCGCCGTCCAGGTCGACGCCCTCCTCCACGCCGGCGCACTCGCGCAGCAGGTTCTTCAGTTCGTCCAGGGTCAGGCGGTCCATGATCTCTCCGTTCGGATCGGTGACATGAAGGGTGGTGGCTTCTGGTTCGGTGGCTTCTGGGTCGGTGCCACGCGAGTCGGTGTCATGCGGGTCGGTACCGCGCTTGTCCGCGGGACGGGCGTGCCGGGTCCGGTCAGTCGCCGCGTCACGCGGCAGGCCCGGCCGATCAGTCGCGGGGTGCGGGGGTCGCGCTGGAAGAAGTGGTCGCCGGGCAGCGTGCGGCGCACGAACCGAAGCCCGGTCCAGTCCCGCCACCCGTCCAGGGCCGACGCGTCGACCAGCGGGTCCCGGTCCGCGCCGACGGCGAGCAGCCGGACGGGCAGGGCCCGCGGCAGGTCCTCGGCCGCGGCGGCCCGCAGCGCGCGGGCCAGGGCGAGGTCGTCCCTCAGGACGGGCAGTACGGTGCGGTGCCACAGCCCGGTGCGGGCGGCGAGCACACCCTGGGGCGCGGCGCCCGCGGCGGTCACGAACTCCAGCACGCCGTCGTCGCCCTGCTCGGCGCGGGGCACGGCGGGGGCCGCGGTGTCCGGGGCGTGGCAGGCGCCGACGGCGAGCAGCAGGGGCGCGGGCAGGCCCGCGTCGAGCAGGGCCCGGGTGAGGGTGTGGGCGACCAGGGCGCCGAGGCTGTGGCCGTACAGCGCGTAGGGGCCGTCCTCGGCCGCGGCGGCGAGGGGGCCGAGCAGATCGTCGAGGAGGGCGGCGCGGTCGGTGACGCGGGGTTCGCGGCGCCGGTTGGCGCGCCCCGGCAGGGCCAGGGGCACGACCTCGACACCGGGGCCGCAGCGTTGCTGCCAGCGGCCGAAGCTCGATGCCCCGGCGCCGGCGTGTCCGAAGCAGAACAGCCTCACGTCCATGTCCAGAGACTGTCCGAAGTCCCTGGAGTGCGGCTCGAATCACCGCCGCATGGCGCCTGTCGGCGCAGGTCAGGCGGCGTACAGGTCGAACGTGGAGGAGCGCCGCGGCCCGCGCAGGACGTCGAGCTTGGGGTCGACGGCGAGGATGGCGTGGTGCAGGCGCTGCAACTGGGGTGCGGGTTCGACGCCCAGGTCCTCGATGAGGCGGGCGCGCAGCCGCTGGTAGACGCCGAGCGCGGCGGCCTGCCGCCCGGACCGGTAGAGCGCCACCATGGCCTGCGAGTGCAGCCCTTCGTGCTGCGGGTGACGGGCTATCAGGTCCGTGAGTTCGGCGATGACTTCGACGTGCCGGCCGAGGCGCAGGTCGGCGTCGATGCGTCGCTCGTAGGTGACCAGCCTGCTCTCCTCCAGGCGGAGCACCTCGATCTCCAGGATGGGCCCTGTGCGGACGTCGACGAGGGCGGCTCCCTGCCACAGGCCGAGGGCCGTGCGGTAACAGGAGGCGGCCCGTTCGTCCTCGTCCTCGTCGGCGGCCTGCTGCCCCTGCGTGACGAGGTGCTCGTACTCGCGTACGTCGACGGCGTCGGAGGGTATCTGCAGCAGGTAGCCGCCGTGCCGGGTCGCGAGTACGTCCTTGGCGGCCGCGGGCACCCCGGGGCCCATGGCGGTGCCCAGTCTGCGACGCAGCTGGAGGATGTACGTCTGCAGGGTGGTGAGCGCGCTCTGCGGCAGTCCGGTGCCCCAGATCTCCTCCATGAGGGTGGGCACGGGGACGACCCGGCCCGGGTAGAGCGCCAGCAGCGCGAGAATCTGCCGGGGCTTGCCCGCCGTCGGAACGATCGACATCCCGTTGACGGCGGCACTCAGCGGACCCAAAACCTGAATCTTCATTGCTGTCCTCCGTACCGATGCTCCAATGGGGCTCGATTTTGCGCGGACTCCGAACTTCTGTCTGTACGACGCAAGTTGGGGGCGAGAGCTCCGGTACCGGCCCTCGACGGTTCGTTGTGACGTTCTCCAGGGGCGCGCGAGCGGCCCTCCGCGCGCACGCCCGCGACTTCGTGTTACCGCGGGCATGTGGAAACCCCCTGCCTTCCGGAGCGGCCTCTCGGCAGGCAGGGGGCGTCGGGGAGGCGGGGGCGGGCCGCCGGCGGTCAGCCGGTGCGCACGGGGAGGCGGCCGGAGCCGGCCTCGGGGGCGGGCAGGGTGCCGGTGTCGGGGTGCGCCATGAGGATGCCGCGCTGGAGCTTGCCGAGGGCCGCGGAGGGCTCCAGGCCCAGTTCACGCACGAGGGTGGTGCGCAGCCGCTGGTAGACGTTGAGGGCCTCGCCGCGGCGGCCCGAGCGGTAGAGGGCGAGCATGAACTGCCCGTGCAGGCTCTCGTGCATGGGGAACTGCTTGACCAGCACGGTCAGTTCGGACAGGAGACCGCGGTGGTGCCCCAGGCGCAGATCGGCCTCGATGCGCTGGTCGAGCGCGCACAGGCGGGTCTCCTCCAGCCTGCTGACCTCCAGGGTGATCTGGCTGCCCGCCTGTACGTCGGCGAGCGCGGAACCGGTCCACAGGGAGAGCGCGTCGCGCAGCTTGCGGGCCGCCGCCGGGTAGTCCTCGGCGTCCATGGCGCGGTACCCGGCGCCCGCGCGGCGCTCGAGCTCCTGGTAGTCGATGGTGCCGCCGCGCGTCTGGAGCCGGTAGCCGCCGGGGAGGGTGACCAGGACGTCCTTGGCGCTGGTGGCCGTGTCACCGCCGCGCAGCAGCGCGTCCGTGATGAGTTCGCGCAGCTGGAGGATGTACGTCTGCAGGGTGGTGCGGGCGCTGCGCGGAGGGTTCTCGTCCCACAGTTCCTCGATCAGCGTCGAGACGGGGACGATGTGGTCGGCGTTGAGTGCGAGCAGTGCCAGCACCTGCCGGGGTTTCGGCGCGGTGGGTGCGATCGGGACGCCGTTCTCCCGCACCGACAGCGAACCCAGCACTTCAATGTCCATCGTGTCTCCCCAGGTGACTGTGGCATCTGAACCCGACTCGATAAAAAAACAGCACGGACGGTTTGTCAATTGGGGAGGCGCGTGTCGCACCCGGCCCCGCACCCGGGGATCGCCGCACCGAACACACCCTCACCTGGGCGACACCCCTCGGAATCGCCTCCGGGGACACCATGGTTCCGACCGATTTTTGTTACAGAACGACTCGCTCCTGACACGAGACACCCCCAAGAACAGACCATGCGGTCTGTTCTTGGGGGTGTCTCGTGCCGACGAGGTGTCTCGCGCCATCTGGGTGTCTCGTGTCAGCGCCCGAGCGCGTTTCAGAGCCCCTCGGGCCGCACCCGCGTCGCCGCGGGGGAACCGGCCAGGCGCGGCAGCAGAAGGCGCCAGAACCGGGTCAGCGTCTGCCGGGAGAGCCACTCGGGGTGCCGGGCACCCAGCACCTCCATGCCGACCGTGGCGGAGGTGACCACGATGCCCACGTCCTTGGGCCGCACCGTCGTGACCAACTCACCGGCCTCGTGGGCCCGTTCGAGGACGTCGTCGACCCACTGGCGCCACTGGGCCCGCAGATCGCGTCCGTCGACATAGGTGGGCTCCATGGCCAGGGAGAAGCCGCCCCGCAGGACCTCGTCGCGGCGCAGCGCATCCGCCAGGGCGTGTGTGACGTCCACCAGATCCTGCAACGCCGCCACCTCTCGGCCGTCGTCCCGCACTTCCCGGGTCAGGAGGGCGAGCCGGCGGGACGCCTCCTCCTCGACCGCCGCCGCGAGGTCTGCCTTGCTGGCGAAGTGGAAGTGCAGGGCCCCGTTGCTCACCCCGGCACGCCTGCTGATGTCCGTCAGGGACGCCACGGCGAACCCCTCGTGGGCGAAACCCTCGGCGGCGGACGCGATCAGCGCCGTGCGGGTCCGCAGCGCGCGCTCCTGTTTGGCCATGGAATCGGTTCTCCGTTACTGCGGCGGGTTGCCGTGCTTGCGGGACGGCAGGTCGGCGTGCTTGGTGCGCAGCATCGCCAGGGACTTGACCAGCACCTCGCGCGTTTCCGCGGGGTCGATCACGTCGTCGACCAGACCGCGCTCCGCCGCGTAGTACGGGTGCATCAGCTCGGCCTTGTACTCCTTGACCATCTTCTGGCGCATCGCCTCGGGGTCCTCCGCCTCGGCGATCTGCCGACGGAAGATCACGTTGGCCGCGCCCTCGGCGCCCATCACCGCGATCTCGTTGGTCGGCCAGGCGTAGGTGAGGTCGGCGCCGATGGACTGCGAGTCCATGACGATGTACGCACCTCCGTACGCCTTGCGCAGGATCAGCGAGATCCGCGGCACGGTGGCGTTGCAGTACGCGTACAGCAGCTTGGCGCCGTGCCGGATGATCCCGCCGTGCTCCTGATCGACACCCGGCAGGAAGCCGGGCACGTCGAGCAACGTCACGATCGGAATGCTGAAGGCATCACACAACTGCACGAAGCGGGACGCCTTTTCACTCGCCTCGATGTCGAGCACACCGGCGAGGACGGAAGGCTGGTTGGCGACGATGCCGACGACCTGGCCGTCGAGCCGGGCCAGCGCGCAGATGATGTTCCGCGCCCAGCGCTCGTGGACCTCCAGGTAGTCGCCGTCGTCGACGAGCTCCTCGATGACCTTGGTCATGTCGTACGGACGATTGCCGTCCGCGGGGACCAAATCGAGCAGCACGTCGCCGCGGCGGTCCACGGGATCGTCGTTGGCCACACGCGGAGGTGCCTGTCGGTTGTTCTGCGGGAGGAGCGAGAGCAGGTAGCGGACCTCGGCGAGGCAGGTCTCCTCGTCGTCGTACGCGAAGTGCGAGACACCGCTCGTCTCGGCGTGCACGTCGGCGCCGCCGAGCCCGTTCTGCGTGATGTTCTCGCCCGTGACCGCCTTCACCACGTCCGGGCCGGTGATGAACATCTGCGAGGTGTCCCGGACCATGAACACGAAGTCGGTGAGGGCGGGGCTGTAGGCCGCGCCGCCCGCGCACGGGCCCAGCATCACGCTGATCTGCGGGATGACACCGGACGCCCTGGTGTTGCGCTGGAAGATGCCGCCGTACCCGGCAAGCGCCGAAACACCCTCCTGAATACGGGCACCCGCACCGTCGTTCAGCGAGACCAGCGGCGCACCGGCCGCGATGGCCATGTCCATGATCTTGTGGATCTTCGTCGCGTGCGCCTCACCCAGCGCCCCGCCGAAGATCCGGAAGTCGTGCGCGTAGACGAAGACCGTGCGGCCCTCGACCGTGCCCCAGCCGGTGATGACACCGTCCGTGTGCGGCTTCTTGGCCTCCAGACCAAAGCCCGTCGCCCGGTGCCGGCGCAACTGCTCGACCTCGTTGAACGAACCCTCGTCGAGGAGCAGCGCGATGCGCTCACGCGCCGTCAGCTTGCCCTTCGCGTGCTGGGCCGCGGTCGCCTTCTCACTGGGCCCCGCCAGCGCCTGCGCACGGATCGCGTGCAGTTCCGCCGTGCGTCCGTACGCGCCGGCCGGTTCGACATCGGAGCGCGCAAGAGTGGTCGTCATCGCCATGTCAGGTCCTCTCCCGGGACGGGACCGAGAAGGTCCGGGCCCGGATACGCACGGGAACGTTAACAAACCGCCTGAGCGGTTTAAAGATGATCGGCTCGAAGATCACTCGAACCGTGACCTCAACACCAACTACCGGGCGCCACAAAACCCCGAGGTGCCTCCCACCCGGAGGAGCCGACGCCCTCCGGGAGCACCTCCGTCGCTCCGCGCGCGCAGCCGATCATCAGCAACACCGCGGTCAGAGCTGCGAGTTCGACCTCGTCGGGCTCGCCCCTCTCGATGCGCAGCAGTGCGGCTCTCCCCTTGTTCACCGGCAGTCCTCCTCACCCGCGACAGTGAGGCCACCGTGCGCCGACAGACTCGAGAACCGCTCCTGCCGCCCTGGAGAGCCGGCCCACCGCCCCTCAAGAAGGAGGCCGGTACGCCTCGACCCGCGCGACCCGGCCGACCTGGGACGATTCCCTTCCGCCCACCGCCGGGCACCTGCCCTGATTGGAAGATCCCGGTCCATTTCCCGCGCGAATGTTTTCGTTGAAGGCTCTGGAAATAAAACCGGGTGGTCAGTATCTTCCTGTCATCGGCGAGCACATCAGCCACCACCAGGCCCACGCTGTCCAGGGGGAAGCATGTCCGTGACCACGTTCCGCACCGAGCCGTCCGTCACCGTCGCGCCGCGGGAGCCCGTCGCACGGCCCCTGCGGTCGATGGATCTGCGCTTCCCGACCCTGACCACGACCGTGCCCAAGGAGCTGGTGCACCGGGCGAGCGTCGCCGAGGTGCTGCTGACCGGCTGGGACCGGGTCGACGACACCCACTTCACCGTCTCGGGCCAGTGGCCCCGCGGGCACAGCTTCTTCAGCCCCGTACAGGAGCGCCACGACCCGCTCATCGTCGCCGAGACCTTCCGGCAGGCCGCCATCCTGCTCGCCCACGCGGAGTTCGGGGTCGAACTCGACCAGCACTTCCTGATGTGGGACATGAACATCGACGTCCGGCCCGAGAGCCTGGGGATCGGCTCGGCCCCCGCGTCGGTGCGGCTCGACGTCACCTGTCACGACGTCACCTGGCGGCGCGGCACGCTGGCCGGTGTCCGCTACGAGGCGACGTTCTTGCGCGACGGACAGCCCGTCGCCACCGCGAGCGGCTCCTGCACCTGCACCTCGCCCGCCGTCTACCGGCGGCTGCGCGGCGGCCGGCTGGGCGAGCCCGGCACCCCGCTGCCGCTGAGCGCGCCGATGGCACCCCAGAACGTGGGCCGCACCTCTCCCATGGACGTGGTCCTCTCCCCCACCGAGCAGCCCGGACGGTGGACGCTGCGCTCGGACACGCGCCACCCCGTCCTCTTCGACCACCAGGGCGACCACGTTCCCGGCATGGTCCTCCTGGAAGCGGCCCGCCAGGCCATGGTGGCCACGCTCGGCCAGGGCGCCTTCCCCCGGTCGCTGGCCGGCCGGTTCGAGCGCTACGTGGAGCTGGACGCGCCGTGCGTCGTCGAGGCCGCCGCGCTCCCGGACGGCGCGGCGGGGCCCCAGGTCCTGGTGACGGCGCATCAGAACGGCCAGAGCGTGCTCACCGCGACCGTCACGGCCGACGCGCCGGGCGCCTGACACGCCGCGCGCCTGACGCGCCGCACGACCGGGCGTACCGCACGACCGGGCGTACCGCGCGACCCGACGTCACGGGCCCCCGGACCTCAGGTCGCGCGAAAGGCGTCCAGGTGGTCGGCGACCCACGTCCGGTAGCTGCGCGCCGGGCGGGCGAGCAGTGTCGGCAGGGCCGGGTCCACCGCCACCTTGGCGTCCCGGCCCTGCCGCGACGCGCTCTCGATCAGCGCCTCGACGACGGGCCCGGGGTGGCGGCGCCCCCACCGCTCGCGGGCGTCCGCGGCCGGGAGTTCCTCGACGGCCACCGGCCGCCCCAGTTGGGACGCCAGCTCCGCGGCCTGCTCGACCGGCGTCAGGGGTCGCGGCCCCGTCAGCGTGTACGCGCGCCGGTCGTGCCCGTCCCGCGTCAGGGCCAGCGCCGCGACCTCGGCGATGTCCCGCGGGTCCACGCACGCGTTGCGGCCCGTCGGGGCCAGCACGCGAACCGTCCGCCCGGTTCTCACTTCGGAGGTCCACGCCAGGGTGTTGGACATGAAGGCGCGCGGACGCAACACCGTCCACCCGAGCCCCGACGCGCGCAGCGCCTCCTCGGTCGCACGCTGCCACCGGGTGATCGCGTCGACCGCCTCCGCGTCCGTCACCGAGGCCGCCGAGAGCTTCACGACGCGCCGCACCCCGGCCTCCCGCGCGGCCGCCAGGAAGGCGCCGTCGTCGTCGTGCGTGACCCGGTTGGTCACGAGAAACGCACTGGTCACCCCTTGGAGCGCGGCCCTCAGGGAGGCGCCGTCGGCGTAGTCGCCGATCGCGGCCTCGGCCCCGGGCGGCAGCGCCCGTGCCTTGGCCGGATCGCGCACCAGGGCGCGTACCGGATGCCCCGACAGGGCCGCGAGGACCTCCCGGCCGGCGACGCCGGTGGCTCCCGTCACGAGAATCATGCTGACCCCTTTTCCGGCGCACACTTCTTCACGGGCCCGTCACATCACAGGGATGCGGGATGCGCCGGTGATGACGTACGCTCACACAATACAAACTGGACGGTTTTTTTAGTGGTGCCTTCAGCGGCACGTGTAAGGAGAGCGGACATGGCGATGCAGGACCGCGCGATCCGCACGCGACAGGCGATCCTCTCCGCGGCCGCCGTCGTCTTTGAGGAGCGGGGCTACCAGGCGGCCACCATCAACGAGATCCTCACGGCCGCCGACGTGACCAAGGGCGCGCTCTACTTCCACTTCCAGTCGAAGGAGCACCTCGCCCAGGGCGTGCTGTCGGCGCAGGACGGCGACATATCCGTCCCCCGCGCCTGCAAGGTGCAGCAACTCGTCGACATGGGAATGCTGCACGCCTACCGGCTCCAGACCGACCCGATCGTCCGGGCCGGGGTCCGGCTCTCGCTCGACCAGCAGGCGCTCGGCCTCGACCGCAGCGGCGCCTTCGAGCGCTGGGCCGAGGCGCTCACGGCGACCCTCGAAGCCGCCTACGCGCAGAGTGAACTGCTCCCGCACGTACGGCCGAAGGAGACCGCCGACGTGATGGTGGGCTCGTTCGCGGGCGTCCAGGCCATGTCCCAGGCGCTGTGCGACTACCAGGATCTTCAGCACCGCATCTCCGTCATGCTGCGCCACGTGCTGCCCAGCGTGGTGCTGTCGTCCGTGCTCGCTTCCGTCGACCTCGCGGACGGGCGCGGCGAGAGGGTCTTCACCGAGCTGCGGGAACTGCGGGAGCACGATCAGCGGGAGTCTGCCGCAGCGGCGGCCGGCTGACCGTGGCCGTCGGCCCGTCCGCCGCCGGGCGCCCGGGCCCCAGCATCGATTCCAGCACGCCCTCCAGCGGCCCGCCGCCGGCCGCCCAGGCCACGTAGCCGTCCGGCCGCAGCAGCACGGCGTCGCTCGCGACGCCCGCGACGGGCTCGGCCCGCACGACGCGCACCGCCCCGGGCCGGGCGCGCACCGCGTGCGCGTACTCGGCCCCCCGCTCCCCGAGCAGGAGCAGCACCAGCCGGCCCGACTCGCGCAGCAGCCGGATCACATCGGTGGGTCCCTGCGCCGTGCTCAGCGCGACGTTCGGCAGGAACCTCCCCTCGAAGACCGACGCCGGGTCCGCCCCGTGCGGCAGCACCGTGTCCTGCGCGCTGACCATGGCGCTCAGCCCGCTCTCCGGCTCCGCCATCAGGAGACTGCCGATCAGCGTGCGCAGCGGGTCGAGTTCGCTGCCCGGCCGCATCAGGGCGAGCTGGGCCCGCGTGTTGTCGACGACGCGCTCCGCCGCCGGCCTGCGCTCCCGGTCGTAGGAGTCGAACAGCACCTCACCGGCCTCCCCGCGCACGGCGAGGGCCAGCTTCCAGCCCAGGTTCACCGCGTCGAGCAGCCCGGTGCTCAACCCCTGGCCGCCGATGGGGAAGTGCACGTGCGCCGCGTCGCCGGCCAGCAGGATCCGCCCGATGCGGTACGTCTGCGCCACGCGCGCGAAGTCGCTGAACCGGCTGAGCCACCGGGTGTCCGCGAGCCGGATCTCCCGCCCGGCGATGTACGAGACCTCCGCGCACAGCTCCTCGGCCGTGAGCTCCTGGCGCCGGTCCTCGTGCGGGGCACGGCAGTTGAGGGTCCGCAGGTGCACGAACCCGTCCCCCGCGCCCTTCACCACGAGCCAGCCGCGGCGGGTGCGGTGCCAGCCCGGCACCAGGGAGCCCGGGTCGACGAGCCGGGCGCGCCCCATCATCGCGGACGCGGTCGCCGGGTACGACCGGCTGCCGAAGCCCGCGAGTTCGCGCACCGTGCCGCGGGCACCGTCGGCGCCGACCACGTACTGGGCGCGCCAGCTCAACCGCCCCTGGGGGCCCTGTGCGTGGATGCGCACCGCGTCGTGCTCCTGGTGGACAGCGGTGACGCGCACGCCCCGCAGCACCCGGGCGCCCGCCGCGCGGGCCCGCTCCTCGAAGTGCCGTTCCAGGTCCTCCTGGGGGCGTTTGAGTACCGGCTCGGGTTCGCCGTCGGGCGCCGTGATGGCGAGGCCCGGCATCCCCGCGAAGTGGAAGGGCGTCGTGCGCGCGCCCTGCGCGGACGAAAGGCCGCCCAAGTGCCCCCGGCGCACCAGGCACTGCACGGAACGTGCGTGCAGCGTGGTGGCCTTGGGCCGCACCGACACCTCGGTGCGGGCCTCCACCACCAGGGTGCGCACACCCGACGCGGCCAACTCCGCGGCCAGGCAGAGACCGACCGGCCCCCCGCCGACGATCGCCACCTGCACATGCGTACGACTCACCACACGCCCCCCTGACGTTGACGTTCGAAAGCCACGCCCAGGAGTGCAAAATAAACCGGTTGGATGGTTCTTTTCAATGGTGGAGCGGCCCTTCGCTGCCGGCGGGCCGCCGAAAGTCCGAACGCACGCCGCTGAGCTGCTAGTTCACGCCCCGCTCCAACCCGTCCCAGTAGGGCTCGCGCAGCTTGAACTTCTGGATCTTGCCGGTCGCCGTCCGCGGGATCGAGTCCCGGAACTCCACGCTCGTCGGCGCCTTGTAGCCGGCCATCCGCTCCTTGCAGTGCGCGACGATCTCCGCCTCGGTGAGCGACTGCCCCTCCGCGAGGACCACCAGGGCCTTGATCGTCTCGCCCCACTTCTCGCTCGGCACACCGATCACGGCCACCTCGGCCACCGCCGGGTGCCGGAAGATCACGTCCTCGACCTCGATCGAGGAGACGTTCTCGCCGCCGGTGATGATCACGTCCTTCTTCCGGTCCGAGATCGTCAGATGGCCGTCCTCCTCGTCGAGGGACCCGCCGTCGCCCGTGTGGAACCAGCCGCCCTCCAGGGCGACTTCGCTCTCCTCGGGCTTCTCCCAGTAGCCCTCCAGGGCCGTGTTCGACCGGGCCAGCACCTCGCCCGTACCGGAGACGTCGAGTTTCACGCCGAGCGCGGGCAGCCCCGCGCGCGCCAGCTTGCGCGCCCGCTCCTCGCCGGGCAGCTCCGCGTCCTGCGGGCGGGTGCGGTTGAAGGTCAGCAGCGGGGACGTCTCCGTCAGGCCGTAGATCTGCGTGAACTCCCAGCCCAGCTCCTCCTCCACGCGCTGGATCAGCCTGCTCGGCGGCGGCGCGCCCGCGCACACGACGCGCACCCGGTCGCGGCCCGGCACCGGACCCTGCCAGTCCGCCGCCGCGTCCAGGGCGGCCTTCCAGACCGCGGGCGCCCCGCACATCAGCGTGACCCCGTGCTCGTCGATCCGGCGCAGGATCTCCGCGCCGTCCACCTTCCGCAGCACCACCTGCTTCACGCCCAGGCCCGCCATCACGTAGGGCATGCCCCAGCCATTGCAGTGGAACATCGGCAGCGTGTGCATGTAGACGTCCCGCTCCCACACCCGCGTGTGCAGGCCGAAGGTCAGTCCGTTGACCCAGATGTTGCGGTGGGTCAGCTGCACGCCCTTGGGGCGGGCGGTGGTGCCGGACGTGTAGTTGATCGTCGCCGTCGCGTCCTCGTCCGGCGCGGACCACGGGCGGGGCTCGACGCCGAAGCGCATCAGCTCCGTCTCGGTCTGCTCGCCGAGCACGAAGCGGTGGCGCGCCTTGACGCCGGACAGTGCCCCGTCCAGCTCCGGATCGACCAGGAAGGCGGAGGCCCCGCTCTGCCGCACCATGTACTCGACCTCGTCCGGCTTCAGCCGGAAGTTGAGGGGCACGCAGATCCGCCCGCTCATCGGCAGCGCGAACAACAGCTCAAGGAGGCGGGCCGAGTTGTGGCTCGCCACCGCCACCCGTTCACCCTCCCCCACGCCCAGCGCGTCGAACCCGGCCTGCCAGGCCCTGACCCGATCGGCGAAGGTCCCGTACGTCGCCGTGGGAACGGCGGGAGCGGGCTGGTCGGGCTCGTCCACCACGCCAACGCCGTCCCGGAAGCCGAGCTCCGCCCGCTCCAGGAAATCCGTGATCGTCATGGGTACACGCATCGTCGTCGCCTCTTCACAGTCGTACTGTCGCGGGCCGTTTCTGCCATCGTGTAGGGGGTGACGCAGGTCTCACCACCCCCATACGGGGGTGAACAGTGCGCGGCGAGGTGATGGACGGTGAGCACGGCAACCGCCGAGGCGGTCGAGATGCGCGCGGCCCTGGTGCGGCTGCGCCGGGGCACGGGTCTCCCGGTGGCCTTCGGCGGGCTGACCGCCGGCGCGGGGCAGGCGGCGGGGCAGATGCGGATCGCGGAGCTCAGCGGCGCGGCGACCGGCGCGCTGCGCGGCCTCGGCATCGCGGCGGGCAACGGCCTGGGCGGCAAGGCCCTCTCCCTCGCCAGGGCGTGCGCCGTCACCGACTACCACGGCTCGCGGCACATCAGCCACGAGTACGACGCCGCGGTCGCGGCCGAGGGCCTGCACGCGGTCCTCGCGGTGCCCGTCGTCGTACGCCGCCGGGTGCGCGGTGTCCTGTACGGGGCGCTGCGCACGGCCCGGCCGATCGGTGACCGGGCCCTCGACGCGGCGATGGCGGCGGCGCGGGACGTGGAACAGGCGCTGCTCGTGCGCGACGAGGTGCAGTCGCTGCTGTCGGTGACCCGGGCTCCGGCCGCGGCGGACGGCGGGGCGTGGGAGGAGGTCAGGGAGGCGCACGGGGCGCTGCGGGCCCTCGCCCCGAAGCTCGCCGATCCGGCGCTGCGCGGCGAACTGCTCGCGGTGTGCGGCAGGCTGGCGGCCGCCTCCGACCCGGTGCGGGCCCCGGCGGAGGCGCCGGTGACGCTCGCGCCGCGGGAGGTGGACGTGCTGGCGTGCGTGGCGGCGGGCGCGACGAACGCGGCGGCGGGCGAACGGCTGGGCCTGCGCCCGGAGACGGTGAAGGGGTATCTGCGCTCGGCCATGCGGAAGTTGGGGACGCACACGCGGGGCGAGACGGTGGTGGCGGCCCGGCGGGCGGGGATGTTGCCGTAGGGCTGTCGACCCAGGGTTACTGGAGTCCGGCGATTGTCAGTGGCGTGGGCTTCAATGGTTCGCGTGGGGTGAGAGCGCGAGGGAGCGGGACGGAGAGGGGGCGGGACGCGTGGCGGACATGGTGTCCATGGACCGGTACTTGGCGTTCGCGGCGATGTCGCTGCTGGTGATCGTGATTCCGGGGCCGAGCGTGCTGTTCGTGATCGGACGGGCGCTCGCGCACGGGCGGCGGACGGCGGTGGCGACGGCGCTCGGCAATGTCGTCGGCTCGTATCTGCTGGTGGTGGCGGTGGCGCTGGGGGTCGGCGCGCTGGTCGAGCGGTCGGCTGCGCTGTTCACGGCGGTGAAGCTCGCGGGGGCGGCGTATCTCGTGCACCTGGGGGTGCAGGCGTTCCGGCACCGGCGGGACCTGCGGGCGTCGGACATCCGCGGCCCGGCGGGCCCGCCGCGCGGCGATCTGCGCACGGTGGGCGACGGTGTCCTTGTGGGGGTCACGAACCCGAAGGGCATCGTGTTCTTCGCCGCGGTGCTCCCGCAGTTCGTGAACCACGACGCGGGTCATGTCAGCGCGCAGATGCTCCTGTTGGGCCTGATCCCGATCTCCATCGGCCTGGTCACGGACACGCTGTGGGGGCTCACGGCGTCGGCGGCCCGCACGTGGTTCGCGCGCTCGGACCGGCGGCTCTCCATGATCGGCGGGACGGGCGGCTTCGCGCTGATAGGCCTCGGCGTGACGGTGGCGGCGACGGGCCGGGCGGACTGAGCGGCCCGGCCGACGGCAGCTATGCGCGGACGGTGCCGAAGTCCACGGTCACCGGGCCCGGGACCTCCAGGACGGCGGCGGTGCGCTCCGCTTCGGCGACGAGTTCGTCGCGCTGGGCGCGCGTGAGGTCCCGGAAGGGTTCGAGGGTGAGGGCGCTGCCCGCGTCCCCGTTCTCCTTCAAGGTCCACAGACCGGCCAGGAATCCGTCGACGAGGAACGTCAAGTAGGCGGTGTTCACCTGCCAGTTGCGGCCCCGGTCGGCCTCGTGGATCACGCGGGTGCGGTCGGCGTGGGACAGCAGGAGATTGTCGAACTCGGCGAGCAGACGGGGCGGCGCGGGCGTGTCCTCGTCGGGGCGGGGAGCGTCGGGCAGGTCGAACAGCTCGACGCCTTGCTCGTCGCGGAAGGTCACGAGGCGGGGCCGCAGCCGCTCGAACGCCTCCTTGGTGCGGGTGATGCCGGCCCACTGCTGGAAGTCCTTCACGGAGGCGGGGCCGAAGGCGCCGAGGTAGCGCAGGACCGTGTCATCGGGGGCGGGAGCCGGCTCGGTGGGCCGGTCGAACCACTGCTCGGCGGTGGTCAGGCGGACCCCGCCGCTGCGCCGCCACAGGCCGCGCGGTGTGACCTGGACGAGGGGGAGGCGGCCGCGAGCGGCGATGGTGAGGGCCTGCGGGTCGGCGTCGGGCCAGTGCTTCAGGAGCAGTTCGCGGATCTCCTTCGGGGTGCGCGGCTCCTCCTCGACGTAACGGCGGGTCAGGTCGGTGAGCCGGTCCGGATCGACGCCGACGAGGCCCTTGCGGAACATCCGCAGCTCCCGGTCGCGGGCGGCCTGCACGAGGGGGCGCAGCGTCATGCAGTCGTCGGCGGTGTGCAGATGGATGGTGGAGCGCATGGTGACGAGCCGGGCCACGCGGCGCTGTTCCAGGGCGGTGGAGAGTGCGGCGGGGGTGAAGCCGTCGACACGGGCGGCGAGCGCGAGATACGGCGGCCGGACCTCCTGCGCCTGCAGCCCGAGGAGCCGGTCGACGGCGTCCTCGGCGCTCAGCGGGGCGCGGGCGAGCAGGAGTTGGCGTTCCAGGGTGGCGCGTCCCAGGACGCGGGCGGTCAGTGGCTGCGTCGTCATAGGGGGAAGGTAGCGGCCAAGTAGGTCAGGCGCTGTCCGCGATGCGGTGCAGCGTGCCGTCGTCTTCGCTGGTTACGCTGCCGGGGACCCGTCGTCATCAGGGACGGGGCACCAAAGCACGAGAACACCAGAGCCTCAGAGGGCACCAGGGCCTCAGAAGGCACCAGAGCAGGCGATCACGGAGGGAGGCGGCGATGCCACGACGGCAGGGACGAGCCGGCCGGAGCGAGCACCATGGGGCACGCCGCTACTCCTGGCGCCGCGCGGCCACCCCGGCGCCGCCGCCCGCCGAACCGGCCGCCGCGCCCTCCGCGGACCCGGCGCCGCAGGAGCAGGCCAGCGTGGTGAACGCGGCGTTGTACCGGGACGGGGTGCGGGTCGCGACCCCGGAGACCCTCACGGACACGTACCGGCAGCTGCGCGAGAAGCCGCGCACGATGGCGTGGATCGGCCTGGCCCGCCCCTCCGACTCGGAACTCAAATCGCTGGCGGCCGAGTTCGACCTGCACGGCCTCGCGGTGGAGGACGCCCTTGAGGCCCACCAGCGCCCGAAGCTGGAGCGCTACGGCGAGACCCTCTTCGTCGTCCTGCGCGCGGCCCGCTACCTGGACGCGCCGGAGGAGGTCGACTTCGGCGAGCTGCACGTGTTCGTGGGCCCCGACTTCGTCATCACGGTCCGGCACGGCGCGGCCCCCGACCTCTCGTCGGTCCGCCGCCGCATGGAGGCGACCCCCGAACTGCTCCGGCTCGGCCCGGAGGCGGTCCTCTACGCCATCCTGGACGCGGTCGTCGACGGCTACGCGCCGGTGGTGTCCGGCGTCCAGAACGACGTCGACGAGATCGAGACCGAGGTGTTCTCCGGCGCGCCCGCCGTCTCCCGCCGCATCTACGAACTCTCCCGCGAAATGGTCGAGTTCCAGCGCGCGACCCGCCCCCTGGTCGGCATGCTGCACGCCCTGATGGCGGGCTTCGCGAAGTACGGCACGGACGAGGAGCTCCAGCGCTACCTCCGCGACGTCGCCGACCACGTCACGCACACCAGCGAACGCGTCGACTCCTTCCGCCAGGCCCTCGCCGACATCCTCACGGTGAACGCGACGCTGGTCACCCAGCAGCAGAACGCGGAGATGCGGGCGCTGGCGGAGGCCGGCTTCGAGCAGAACGAGGAGATCAAGAAGATTTCGGCTTGGGCCGCAATTCTCTTTGCACCCACACTCGTTGGAACCATCTACGGCATGAACTTCGAGCAGATGCCTGAGTTGAGCTGGAGCCTCGGATACCCCTTCGCGATCGGCTTGATGGGAGTTGTCTGCACTGGTTTGTACGCGATTTTCAAGCGGCGAGGCTGGCTCTAGAGGTGTACCGACCCTACTCACACCGCGCCACGGTTTGCTTCTGCACCCTCATCACAAACCACCCATTTGGGACTCTGGGGAGCCCATGGGGAGAAGTGATGCCAGCGATCTCGTCTACCTCGCCTAAAACAAGGATCTGACCAGTTCTTTTGCCTCCTCCGGCCTCCTTGGGGAGGATCCGGGGAGAATCGATCAGCGCCCACGCCATGCCCTAAGCACCTCACCCCGTTTCCTTGCGTACTCCATACCCGATCAGGCACGCCCCACATACCCCTTAAGTCGATCACGGACAGTGACGCCACCGACGCTTCATTCACGTCGTACGGAACCGACAGAATCGCGGCGTCTGGACCGGAGGTACTCGAGTCGTTGAGACCAAGGCACGCGCACACAGGTCCCGACGCGACTGCCACCACTCGGCCGCGGGGAGGCCACACAATGACGCTGCAGCACTTCGATCAGCGAGCCTCATCGTAAGGCGATCAGGCGGCAGATGTACGGCCGCAACTCGTTCCAACTCCTGTACGCCCGAGCACTGTTGCAATTCTGACCAACTCGAAATATCGACCAGACCCGATTTCAGGAATCCTCATCAACAGCAGGTCAGCGGCCCTTCTCAGCAGGCTCAAGGATCGCGACACACTGAACGTGATGGGTCATCGGAACCGGAAGCGTAGGAACCCGCGCCCGGGCGGAGGGCCTCGAAGCGGGCACAACGGTGAACTACACGGACGAGCTGGGGCGAGCACCAGATCACGGTGCCGGGGAACACCCGTCGATGAGCGCGCGCGGCCCGGCGAGACTCCTTTCAGCAAGAGCAGTGTCGTGCCGACAGGGTCTGCAGGAGCACAGGAGGAGGTGACAACACCTGTAAGACGGTGGGCTTCACCCCCCTCACTCAGTTGCTACCGCGTCCGGGGCCTTTGCCATCGCACACATACCCTGCGCCGCACAGGCACAGGCCGAGCTGCTCTCCACGCACTGGGACAGCCGCGGGTGGCAGCAGATGCCCGCCCCAGTAAGGCGCGGTGCCGGGAGTGCCTCGATGGCGCAGACGACCGCAGACAAGGCCGCGCGTGAGAGCGCCACGAGGGCGTACGGGTTGGCCTGCCTCACGCCGGATCCGCTGACGAAGTGGCTTGTCGGTGACGGCCGGGCGGGGAACACCGTGTCGCCGGCGTCCAGGGCGATCTGGTCGGCTTCGGCCTTCTCGGCCAGTTCCGAGCCGACGAACATCCGCATGCCCCTGCGTAGATCACCCCGCCCGACCGCCTCGACACGTGATCACGTTGACGTCTCCAGCCGGCCACCGGCCTCTGGGAAGACCACGAATCGGGATCCCTGCCTGGCTCATGGGGGGCCAGGCAGGCATACCCACGTGCCCAGGTTCCTCGGCCGCCCGTCGGGGGTTGGTCGAGGACGTGACGCGTCCGGAAAGCTACAGCCACAGCGCATCCGCAGGTCCGGGAGAGGTGGCAGTGCACGCGATCATTCTGGCGGGAGGAAAGGGAACCCGGCTGGCGCCGTACACCGACGACCTGCCCAAGTCCCTGATTCAGATTTCGGAACACTCGATCCTGGAGATCATTGCGCATCAGCTTCAGATGTCGGGGTTCACTCGGCTGACGCTATGTGTCTCACACCTTGGGGAGATGATCACGGAACGGATGGGAGACGGCTCCCACTTCCGTCTGGAGATCGACTACTGCTGGGACCGTGAGCCGCTGGGCACCGCCGCACCACTGTTGCTCGTCGAGGACTGGGACACCCCGGCGCTGGTGATGAACTGCGACATCCTGACCGCCGTGGACCTCGGCGCACTGACCGCCGACCACCTGAGGAGCGGTGCGTACATGACTGTCGCGACCCACCGGCACCAGGTACCGGTGGACTTCGGTGTCATAGACAGCGTGGACGGGCTGGTCCACAGAATCCGGGAAAAGCCACGGATCAGTCTGGATGTCTCCGCAGGAATCCAGGTCATCGACCCCCGGGCCCGGGAGTGCATCCCGCCGGGCGAGCGGATGGACATGCCGCAGCTCGTGGCCGAACTTCTCGGCCGGGGTCACCAGGTGCGGTCCTTCCACATGGCGGAGCCGTGGCATGACATCGGAACCCCGACAAGCCTGCATGCCGCTAAGGACGCGGTGAGCCGCTCCCCCGAACGCTACCGACTGCCCGGCGCCAGCTGGCCGGTCTCCATCGACCGGCACACGGCACTGGCCACCGCCGGGCGGTCCGGCGGCGTGCCGTCGAAGCTGCCCGGCCTCGACAGCTGAGAAGGGGGCGAACCATGCTGGAGTTCCTGCGCCACCACAGCGATCGAGCGCCCGATCGGCCTGCGCTGAGCGAGTTCACCGCCTCCGGGTGGCGGTCCGTCTCGCGGGCCGAGCTGTACAGGTCCACACTCTCCGCCGCGGCCCGCGCGGCGGAGACGCTGAAGGTCTGTCCCGGACCCGCAGTGGTGGAACTCGACGGCAGCGCCGACAGCGTGGCTGTACTGCTCGGCCTGCTGACTGCCCGCATCGACGTGATCTGCGTCGAGGAGCACAGCTCGCATCTGACGGACGCCTCGTCAGCGATCTGGCGTACGGCCGCGACCGCAGCCGTACTGCCCACCGCGCGAGCGCTACCCTCCGGTACGCCGGTGTTCGACTACCGGGAACTGCTCCGCGGGGCCGATGGCGCCAGCACCGGTGGCGGGGTCGCCCCCGCGTACACGGAAGCCGCCGTGGACGACGGCGCACCGAGCGTGCTCCAGCTGACCTCCGGCTCGACCGGCGAACCCCGGATCGCGCGGCATCCGCTCGGCTCGGTGCTGCGAGGCGCGGAGTTGTATCGCCAGGTGCACGGCTACCACGCGGACGACATGGTGCTGCTGCCCCTGCCGATCGCCCACTCCTTCGGCCTGGTGGGTGGTCTGTTCGCGGCGCTCGTCTCGGGGACCGAGCTGCTCAGCATCCCCAAGTTCTCCCTCAGCGCGGTCCGTTCAGGTCTGCTGCGCGGCGCGACCGTGCTGCTCGGTACGCCGTTGCTCTACCAACTGGTCGAGAAATCCCTGGCTCAGGCGCTCGACGACGGCGAACTGCGCGTGTTGCTCTCATCCGGTGGGCCGCTGGCGGCCGAGACGGCAAGAGCCGTGCAGCGGCTCAGCCGTCAGCCTGTGCGCCAGGTGTATGGCAGCACGGAAACCGGTCTGATCGCCTGCGGGACTGGTGCGGAGGCGGCTGACTCCGTCGGGCGCTTCGCGCCCGGCGTCGAGTGGCGTCTGCTGGATGCGGAGCCAGGCTCCAACGGGGCGCGCACCGGACGGCTGGCGGTACGTACCTCGACCATGTTCACTGGTTACGCCGGGACCGACGGGGCACAAACAGCGCCCGGGCCCCCACAAGGCCCGGACAGCCAAGACCTTGCCAGCGGCGTCCCCTCTGGCTACTACGACACGGGCGACCTGGTGACGGTCTCCGCCGCCGGGAACGTGTCCCTGGTCGGCCGCAAGAACACCTTCATCAACGTCGGTGGCCGCAAGGTCAACCCGCGCCGGGTCGAACGGATCGTCCGGGAGTTCCCCGGCGTGGCCGACGCCCACGTGCTGGGCCTCGACACCCTGCACGAGCAGGCTGTGCACGCCGTGGTGGTACCGGCTCCGGGCCGGGCAGGACCGCATCCCGGTGACGTCGTCGCGTTCTGCCGCGACCGGCTCGCCGGCTACGAAACGCCGCACCACGTGCACGTGCTGCCCGCTCTCCCCCGTACTTCCATGGGAAAGATCGACCGCACCGCGCTGCTCGCCGCACTCTCCTCATCTCCCGCCACCGACCGGTCCCCCGGTCACCAGACTGACGAGGCAACACTCTGATGAATGACCTGACGGCCGCCGTACCGTCTCCCCGCCCGCTCGCTGTCATCGGACTCGGCTACATCGGCCTGCCGCTCGCCCTTTCACTGGCCGGCGAGGGGCATCGTGTGATCGGCGTCGACACCAGCCCGGACGTGCGGCAGGCGATCGCGGGGGGCACGCCGCTGTTCCACGAGCCGGGGGTGACAGAAGCGCTCGCGACGACGCCCGCCGACCTGTTCAGCGTGGCCGACCAGCTGCCCGACGAGCCGCTCCAGGCCGTCATCCTCTGTGTCGGTACCGCCGTCGACCCCAAAACCCACCGCCCCGACCTGCGCCATCTGGAGTCGGCCGCCGCGCACGTCGCGGAACACCTGTCACCGGACACCCTCGTGGTCGTACGCAGCACGGTCTCGGTCGGCACCTGCCGACAGACCGTTCTGCCGTTGCTGGCCCGCAGCGTCGCGCAGCCGCTGCTGGCCTCCTGCCCGGAGCGCACCATCCAAGGCGTCGCGCTGCACGAGATCCGTTCACTGCCGCAGATCATCGGTGGCATCGACGAGCGCTCAGTACAGCGCGCCGCCGAGCTGCTCTCCGCGGTCTGTCCGGACCAGGTGACGGTGTCCTCGATCGAGGCCGCAGAACTGGTCAAGCTGATATGCAACGCGCACACCGACTTGATCTACGGCTTCGGCAACGAGATCGCGGCACTAGCGGAGGGCGTGGGGCTCGATGCCAACGAAGTGATCGCCGCCGCGAACCTCCGCTACCCGCGCCCCGACCTCTCCCGCCCCGGCTTCGTCGGCGGCAGTTGCCTGGTCAAGGACCCGTACCTGCTGCTGGACGCGGGGCGGTCGGCCGGCTGGCCCGCGCCGATGGTCGCTGCTGCCCGCCAGGTCAACGAGAGCGTGCCGCACCGCGCTGTCGCCCGGGTCGTCGCCGCGCTGGAGGAGCGCGGTACCCCGCTGGCGGACGCGAAGGTGCTGGTCTGCGGCGTTGCCTACAAGGGCCGTCCTGAGACGGACGACGTACGCGGCTCGGCCGCCGTGGACGTCGCCGCCTCCCTCGGCAGCCGGGTCCGCTCGCTGGTGGCGCACGACTTCGTCGTCACCCCTGAGCGCATATCCTCACTCGGCTTCGTACCGACCGGGCTGGACGACGGCCTGGCCGACGCCGACGCCGTGATCGTCCTCGTCGACCACCCCGGCTACCAGGAGCTGACCGCGGACCGGCTGCTGACCTATGCGGCGAAGCAGCCCGTCGTCTTCGACATGTGGGGCATCACCGAACCGGAACTCGCCGCGCCGTCCGCGCGGAACGAACTGACCTATCTGAGGCTGGGCCGTGGCTGACCGCGTACTCATCACCGGAGGCGCCGGCTTCATCGGCCTGCACCTCATTCGCAGGCTGCTCGATCAGGGCTGCGAGATCACCGCGCTGGACGACTTCTCCCGCGGTAAGGAGGACCCCGAATTCGCCGCACTGGCCAAGGACTTCCGCCTGGTGCGGCACGACCTGACCCGACCGGTCCCGGACGGGCTGCTGGACGGGTCGTTCGACGCGGTGTACCACCTGGCGGCAGTCGTCGGGGTTCAGCGCACCCAGTCGGCGCCGGCGCATGTGCTGCGCACCAACCTGCTCACCACCGTCAACCTGCTGGACTGGTGCGACCGCAACCCGCCCGGCGCGGTCTTCCTCAGCTCCACCAGCGAGGTGGGCGACGGCGCCGCGCAGCTCGGCGTCGCGCCGTTCCCGACACCGGAGAACGCGCCGTTCGCACTGGTCGAGCCGCGCCGCCCCCGCTCGTCGTACGCACTGAGCAAAGTGGCTTCGGAGTCGATGCTCTGGCTGCGTCAGGACAGCTACAAGGTGCGCATCGCGCGCTACTACAACGTGTACGGGCCGCGGATGGGCCACTCGCACGTCATTCCGCAGTTGATCGGCCGCATCGCCGACGGAGTGGATCCCTTCCCGCTGTACGGGGCCGAGCAGTCCCGAGCGTTCTGCTATGTGGACGACGCGGTGCGGGCCTCGGTCGGGCTGATGGCGCTGCCGACGGACGCGCCGGTGCTCGCCAACATCGGCAACGACACCGAGGAGATCCGGATAGAGAATCTCGCCCGACGGCTGTTCCGGCTGGCTGGAGTGGCTCCCGCGCTGGCCGCGCAGGCGGCGCCGCCCGGCTCCCCCGAGCGTCGGCTGCCCGACCTGACGACCTTGCGGTCCGTGCTGCCCTCGTTGGAGTACACGCCGCTCGACACCGGCCTGCGCGCGATGCTCGACTGGTACGGCGCGAACCGGCCCGACCGTCCGGCCGTTCGATGAGCACCGTGCTGGCCGTCTTCGGTGGTTACCCGGGCAGCCGCGTCACAGGAGCCTCGCTGATGGCGTGGCGCACGACAGCGGCGCTCGCGGCGCGCGGTCACCGCGTTGCGCTGCTCACCGACAGCCGCTGCCCGGAGGATCTGGCCGACGCCGACTGGCCGGTGTTCACCTCCGTCGCCCAACTGTCCGGTACAGCGTGGTCCCACCCCGACTACGTGCACGTGTACGACCTCGCGTCGCCCGCCCATGCCGAACTGGGGCGGGAGCTGGCGGCGCGCAGCGGCGCGACGCTGGTGCTCACCCCGGCCTCCGCACCGGAGACCTGGCCGGACCCCGCGCTGGGCCGCCGCGTCAGCGCGGAGGCGACGGCCCTGTTCGTCCTCACCGAGACCGAAGCCACCACGCTGCGCTCCATCGGCATTCCCACCGACCGGATCGGCCACATCCCGCAGGCCCCCGATCTGGCCGGGCCCGGCGACGGAGCCGCCTTCCGCGCACGGCACGACATCGGCGGACCACTGGTGCTGTTCGTCGGCCGACATGTACCGGCCAAGGGGTACGAGCTGTTGCTCGATGCCGCACCGTCGGTCTGGGAGCGGGTACCGGAGGCGGTCTTCGCCTTCGCCGGCCCGGACGAAGGCGAAGACGTCGACGCCGCCTTCGACCGCCGTGCGGACGCGCGGATCCGGCGGCTCGGGCTGCTGTCAGACGCCGAGAAGCACGACGCGCTGGCCGGCTGCGCCGTGCTGTGCCTGCCGACCAGCGCAGACGTCTTCCCGCTCGTCTTCGTGGAGGCGTGGAGCTGCGGCCGACCGGTGGTGTCCGGAAGGTTCACCGGATGCCTTGAGGTGGTCCGTGAGGGCGTGGACGGTCTGCTGGTCGACCACACCCCGCTCAGCGTCGCGTCGGCCTTGCTGAAACTGCTCCAGGACGACGCGCTGCGTGCTTCCCTCGGCGCCGCCGGGCAAGCCCGGGTCGACGCCGAGTTGAGCTGGGATCAGGCGGCCGCCGCAGTGGAACGCGGTTGCAGCATGGTTGTGTCGGAGCCCGCGGTCGTAGTGGCGTCTCGTGCCCCCTCCCCCCGCCCACACACAGCGGCGCCCTCCGGTACGACGGCCGACGCCCTCTGTACCGAACAACCCAGTGAGGCCCCATGACATCCCCCGCCCCCCTGCCGTCCCGGCCTGTGAACCTGGCCGACAACACCATCGGTGACGAGGAGATCGCTGCCGTCGAGAAGGTGCTGCGCTCGGGCTGGCTGTCGCCCGGCCCGGAGACCTCGGCGTTCGAGGAGGAGTTCGCAGCGGCGCTGGGCGCATCCGCCGCGGTTGCCGTGAGCAGCGGCACCGCCGCGCTGCACCTCGCGGTACTGGCCCTGGGTCTGCGCCCCGGCGACGAGGTGATCGTTCCGTCGCTCAGCTTCGTGGCATCGGCGGCGGTGGTCGCCCTGCACGGCGGAGTGCCGGTCTTCGCCGATGTGCTTTCCGAGACCGAGCCCACCGTCTCACCCTCGGAGGTCGAGCGGCTGATCGGCCCACGGACGCGGGCTGTGGTGGTCATGCACAACGCCGGCTACCCGGCCCGCGTACGGGAGATCGTCGCGCTGGCCGCTCGACACGGTGTCACCGTCATCGAGGACGCCGCGCACGCGCCCGTGGTGCGACACGGTAACCAAGCGCTGGGCACCTTCGGAGACCTCGGCTGCTTCAGCTTCTTCGCCACCAAGAACCTCACCACTGGGGAGGGCGGCATGGTCGTCGCCCGCGACCCGGAGCTGCTCGGCCGCGTACGTTCGCTGCGCTCGCATTGCCTCACCCGCACGACCTGGGACCGGGTACAGACGGGCGGCGCGGACTACGACGTGCCGGGCCTCGGGCTCAACTACCGGCCCACGGAGATCTCCTCGGCGATCGGCCGCGTACAGCTGTCGCGGCTCCCTGCCGACCGTGCGACACGCGCTGCGCTGACCCATCGCTACCACCGGCTGCTGACCGAAGTGCCAGGGCTGACCCTTCCGTTCGCGAGACACGAGGAAGACTCCGCGTACCACCTGCTGGTCGTCCTGCTGCCCCCTGGCGTCCCGCGCGAGGAGGTCCGCGCCGCGCTGTCGGCGGCGGGGGTGCAGACCTCGGTGCATTACCGGCCCACTCATCTGTTCTCGTACTACCGCGACCACTACCCGGCGGGCCCGCTGCCGGTCAGTGAGGCGATGGCCGACCGGCTGCTCTCGCTGCCGCTGCACGCCCGACTGACCGAGTCGGACGTGGACCATGTGGTGGCCGCACTGGCTGCGGCACTGGCCCGGGCGCGGCCCGTGGCGACGCCGGCCCGGACGGACACGGAGGGCTGAGCGATGTTCGCGGTGCACGACGGCCGACTCAACCGGGACGGCCGCCCCTTCCTTGCGCTCGGCGTCAACTACCACCCTGCGGAGGCGGGTTGCCGGATCTGGTCCGACTGGGACCGGGACGCGCTCCGGACCGACTTCGAGCAGATGACCGAGGCGGGGCTGACAACCGTGCGGCTGTTCCTGTTCTGGCGGGATGCACAGCCCGACCCGGCCTCGGTGGACAAGGTGACCCTGGACCGGCTGCGCACGGCGGTAGCGACGGCGCATGACGCCCGGCTCACCTGTGTGGTCTCGCTCTTCACTGTCTGGATGAACGGCCAACTGCTGGACGTGCCGTGGCGGGCCGGGCGAAACATATGGCGGGACCCGGGACTGTTGGACGCGGAGCAGCTGCTGGCCCGGGAGGTGGCCCGCGCGCTGCGCGGCCAGGACGGTCTGCTGGCGTACGACCTGGGTGACGAGCTGTGGCACATCGACCCGGCGGCAGCGCAAGCTCTCGACCGCGCCGACGTGGCCGACTGGCAGGAGCGCATCGCCGGGGTGCTGCGCGCGGAGGATCCGGGGGTGCTGGTCCTCCAGGCGAACGACCCGTCCGGCGTGTTCGACGGTGTGCCCTACGGCAGTGACAACAGCGCGAGTCTGGACCTGATCGGCACCCACGGCTTCCCCTCCTGGGCACCCGGCGCGATCGAGTCCACGCTGTCCTACCGGGCCACCTCCCTGGTGCCGTTCCTGGTCCGGGCATCCGCGGCGTACGGCGTGCCGCTGGTGGACGAGATCGGCAGCTACGGCGTAGCGGAGCGCACTAGCGCCAGATACCTGGGCGCCGCGCTCGCCTCGGCAGTCGGCAACGGTGCGGCCGGCGCGCTGGTGTGGTGCTGGCGGGACATCGCCTCGACGGACGAGCCTTACCAGGAACGCCCGTTGGAGCGGCTGACCGGGCTGCACCGGCTGGACTACACACCACGCGCCACCATGGCAGCGCTGCGCCGGGTGGTTGCGGACCCGCCTGCGCCCGCTCCAGGACGCCCACCCCAGGAGATCGCGCTCTACCTGCCCGAGCGGATGCGCGGTGGGGGCAGCAGCTACCTCGACGGCGGCGGCAGCGCGGTAGCCGCGTTCCACGCCTACACCTTGCTGAAGCGAACCCATCTGGCTTTCGATGTGACGGCCCGCGAGGTGACGGGCCGAACTTTGCTGCTCTGCCCGTCGGTGACCCACCTCACGATGACGGACCTGGACCGGCTTCGGCAGGCCGCGGAAGAGGGCGCCACCGTCTATCTGTCGATGGGCGACCACCTGCACGGCTTCCCCGGCACCGAACTGACCGGCGTCGAGCTCGAGGACGTCTGCCCACCCGCCGGAAAGGAGAGGCTGGAGTGGGGTGAGGGCACATGGCCGCTCGACTGGTCCACCGTCGCGGCCCGCCCGACCACCCTGCTGGTCACGCCCGACTGCACGGTGCTCGCACGCTACCCGGACGGCAGCCCTGCGCTGACATCGCGTCGGACCGGACGAGGGAGCGTGCTGTTCACCAACGCGCCGCTGGAGGCCATGTTGGACCGGCCAGGGCGGCTCGCTGAGCAACCGTGGGAGGAGTTCTACCGGCGGCTCGCCCGGCTGGCGGGCACCGGGCCGCAGGTGACGTGCGACGCGCCCGACGTCGAGGTGGTCACCGGGGTGGGCGACGGCAGCGGTGTGCTGCTGGTCAACCACGCGCCCGACCCCGTGAAGGCCGAGGTGGTGCTGCCCGGTCCGGGCAGCCGGAACACCCGCGTGGTCAGCGAACTGGCCGGAAAGGAATGGACGGTATGGAATCCGGAACGGCCGGCGCCGGGGGCGGAATGAAGGGCGTGGTCTACCGCGGGCCCGGCCGGGTCGCGGTAGAGGAGCTGCCGCTACCCGTGCTTCAAGGGCCGCGGGACGCGATCGTCCGGGTCACCCGGGCCGCCGTGTGCGGCACGGACCTGCACCCGTACCGGGGCGAGCTGCCTGACTTCGCGCCGGGCACCGTGCTCGGACACGAGTTCGCCGGGGTGGTGCACAGCGCAGGGCCCGAGGCACGGTTCCGGCCTGGCGACCGGGTGTTCGCCTCCGATGTAGTGGCCTGCGGGCGCTGCGCGCAGTGCGCACGTGGTCTGCATTACCAGTGCGCCGAGGTGAGCCTGTTCGGATACGCCGACGTGGTGGGCAAGCCGGTGGACGGCGGGCAAGCCGAGTTCGTGCGGGTCCCGTTCGCCGACGTGGTGCTCGGCGCCACCCCGGCGGACGTTTCCGACGAGCAGGGCCTGTTCGTCGGAGACGTGTTGACGACCGCCTACGCCGCGGTGCGGAACGCGGGCGTCCAAGCGGGTGACCGCGCCGCGGTCGTCGGTGCGGGGCCGGTGGGCCTGCTGGCCGCACTCTGCGCCCGGCTGGCGGGAGCAGTAGAGACGGTCGTCGCGGACACGGATGGCTCCCGTCGGGCACGCGCGGAAACGCTCGGTTTCCGCGCGGTGGACCCGGCCGAGCCGTCCGCGGCCCTGGCGGTCGGTCCAGGCGGCGCCCAGCGGGTGGTGGAGGCGGTCGGCACCGATGCCGCGCTCCGCTTCGCCCTGGAGACGGCCGGCGCGGGGGCGACGATCGCGGTGGCCGGTTCGCACCACTCGACCGCCATGCCCTTCCCGACCGGCCTGGCGTTCGCCCGGGAGTGGACGCTGCGTTTCACCGTGGGCGACCCAATCACGCTGCGGGACGAGGTACTCGGCCTCGTCCGCGACGGGTCGATCGACCCGTGCCAGGTGGTCTCCGACCGGGTTCCGCTGGTCGCCGCACCGGAGGCGTATGAGGCCTTTGACCAGCGGCGGGCATTCAAAACGGTGCTGGAGATCGGCTGACGGTGGACTGCGGTCCCGTCTGCGGCGCCTTTAAGCGTGACAGACGGAACAGCAGCTCAGCGGCTGCGGTCCTCCAGAGCCTCCAGCGCCACCCGGATCGCCCGCGCCAACTGCACGTCGTCACCCGCCCCGTGCCCGGAAGGAATGCCGTGCGTCCGCCCGTACGGCGCATCGTCCACCGAGATGTCCGGCTCGATCCCATGGTTCTCCAGACTCTGCCCCACGTCGGTGAAGGTGTAGGCGTACTCGGGCTGGGTGGTGAGCGTGCCGTCGACCAGCGGATGGCGGGGGTGGGTGGCGATCACGCCACCCCACGTGCGTCGTCCGACAATTGGGCCGAGGCCGCGTGCGCGGAAGAGGTGTGCGAAGACCTCGCCGTCGGAGCCGGTGTGTTCATTGACAAGAGCTATCAACGGGCCGCGCGGTGACTGCACAGGGCAGGGCAGAGCCCCTTCCCACCGACTGTGCTCGTATCCCTCCCGCCGCCGGGCCAGCCGGTCCAGCACCAACGGTGAGGTGAACCCTCCCGGGTTGAACCGCGCGTCGACGATGAGCGCCGCCCGGTCGTGCTCGGCGAGGAAGCCACGGACGAACGCGGCATACCCGTCGGCGTACAGATCGGGGATGTGCACGTAGCCGACCCGCCCGCCTGTCCGCTCACGTACTTCGTCGCGTCGGGCCCGCACCCAGTCCAGGTAGCGGGCCGGGCGCTCGTCGGCGCCTGCCCGCACGCGTACCCGGCGTTCGGCGCCGTCCCGGCGGAGCGTCAGCTCGATCTCCTGCCCTGCACGCCCGGCCAGCAGAGGGCCGACGCCCGGCGGGCCCACCGGGCGGCCGTCGACGGCGGTGACCACGTCGCCGGGGCGGATGTCCACCCCGAGCCGGCGCACTGGGACAGCCGTGGTGTGGTGACCCGGGTCGCCGGTGAGCACGTGCGCGATCCGGGCGGAGCCGTGGCCCGGTACCCAGTCCACGCCGAGGAACCCCTGACCCGGTCGCCGGTCGAGGCCGGCTGTGCCGCTGAACTCATAAGCGTGCGAGGTCCCCAGCTCGGCCTGCATCTCCCAGAGGAGGTCGGAGAGTTCCGCGCGGGTGCCCACCCGGTCGAGTAGCGGCAGATAGCGCCGGTAAACGGCGGCCCAGTCCACCCCGCCCGTCGCGGGCTCCCAGAAGTGGTCCCTCTGGAGCCGCCACACCTCGCGGAACAACTGACGCCACTCCGCCTCGGGCAGCACCGAGGGGCAGACCCGCCCCAGATCGACCCAGCCCGCCCCGGGGCCTGGAGCGTCCTCTTCGTCGAGCTCCCGGTCGCGAGCCGCGCATTCGGCCGGCAGTGCACGCAGCCGGTCGCCGGAGCGGTACAGCAGGGTGTCCCCCGCGGCGTTGAGTCGAGGTTCGGACACCGCGTCTGCGACCGGGCGGAGCTCCAGCGCGGTGAGGTCGAAGAAGACCAGCTCGGCGCCCTCCGAGTCCTGTTCCGAGGCAGTCAGCAACAGTGCCCCTGACGGTGTGCCTAGCACCGCCAGGTACTCGCCCGACGGCACCGGAAACGCCACGACCCGACCCGAGATGCCCGCGAGGTCGATGCCGGAGTCCTCCTCGTGCGCTGTGCGCAGCGGCGGCTCCGGCTCCTCACCCGGAGCGCTGGGCCGGACCACGAACGGCGAGGGCTGATCGGCGTGGAGGGTGAGCAGGTACGGGTGAGAGGCGTGCGGGAAGCCGAAGCCTCGAGTGACCGGATCCTGCACGGGCGACAGTCTGCGCTGCCCGAGGAAGTACAGGAACCGTCCCTCCGGATCGAAGCAGGGCGAGTGGTCGCGCAGCACCGGCTCGGTGATCTGGTGGCACTCCCCTGTCGCCAGATCTGCGAGCTTGACAGCCGAGGTCTGCGGACCGGTCGGCAGCGTGTACGCCAGCCAGCGACCGTCGGGGGACCAGGCAAGGCCGGTGATCGGCGCGTACGGGCTGTGGTCCAGCTGCCGGACCGTCGGCGGACCGTCGGCGGGCAGGTCCACCGCGTACAGCTCGTGCCGGTGGTTCGCGACCGCGATCGTATCGGCGGTAGGCGACGCCTCCAACTCCAACGCGCGCCCCAAGTCCGGAAGTTCGAGCTCCGAGGGCGGACCGTGAACCGCCGTGTCGAGCAGGACCAAGCGTTCGTCGGGGCACTCGTCGGCCAGCACGACAGCCAACCTGCGGCCGTCCGGCAGCCAGGCGGGCAGACGGTATCGGGCGCCGTCCCGCACGCCGTGCATGCGCGCCGGGCCCTCCCAGTGGCCCAGCGTGCACACTTGCCCCCGCACCACCAGCGCGGTTCGGGCGCCATCCGGGCTGGGGTGGGCGTGCTCTAGATGCTGTGCCGCGGACACGACCGTCCGGCGGCGCCGTGCTCCGGTGCGGTGTGTCACCAGATCGATTCGACGCGGCCCGCCTCCCGCCGGGTCCAGCAGCATCAGCTCCGCTCCGACCTGATGGACCAGCCGTGTGCCGTCGGAGTGCAACGCCCGGGCGTAGAAGTCCCGGTGGTGGGTGTGCCGGGTGAGGTCTGTGCCGTCCGCCGCGCAGGAGTAGACGTTTCCCACGCCCTCATGGTCCGACAGGAACCACACACGCCCCGCGGCCCAGCAGGGTGCGGCGAGATTTCCCGGCAGCTCCACCAGCGGCCGAAACCTGCGGCCCTGTGACGCGGCAGGGCGGTCAACCGCACGGTCGCGCACGACGCCGGCGGCACCCCCGTCATCGGTGGTCCACAGCTCCCCTGCCGCGCCGCCCCGGTAGCGCTTCCAGCGCGCCGGGTCGCCCGTGTTCCGCCCCAGTACCAGCGCACCGCCGGGACCGTGCGCGAGCACGGTGGCAGAGCCATACGGCAGCAGGCGGGGCTCGCCGCCCGCCGGGTCGACCGCGAACAGTCGGGGCCCGAAATCGGGCAGCTGGTGGGCGTCCGAGGCATAGAGGACCTCACCGGTGTCCGGGTGCCAGCCGACCACGCTGCAGCGCTGGGCCGCCTGGTGGGTCAGTCGGCGCGGCGGGCCACCGGCCAGCTCCAGGAGATACACCTCCTGAGGCCCGTCATCGGTACCGGTGAAGGCCACCGACCGGCCGTCCGGGGCGAACCGCGGGCCCTGCATCGGGCCGACGGAGGCGGTCAGCCGGACCGCCTGCCCGCCCTCGGCCGGGGCCCACCACAGGTCGTCTTCGCAGACGAAGACCAGCTCATCGCCGCAAATCGTCGGCTGGCGCAGATACCCGGGCGTCGCACCCACCCCGGGAATCATCCGGCCGACGGCCCAGCGATAGCGACGGCAACGGCAACGGCAACGGCCAAATCCGCCTGGTGTGTAAGGGTGACCGCCACCTCGCCCAGCCCGGCCGCCTCGGCCAGCTCTCGGGCGCCGCCCGAGAGCGTCACCCGGGGCGCGCCCCAATCGTCGTTCAGCACCTCGATGTCACGCCAGCGCAACCCCTGGCCGAAGCCACGACCGAGCACTTTGCAGGTCGCCTCTTTGACGCAGAACCGCCCGGCCAGTCGCTCGACGCACCGCTCCTCGCCCAGCCCTTCGGCCTGGGCGAGTTCGGCGCGGGTGAACAACACCGCGCGGTACTTCGGGTGTGTGGCGACCTTCGCGAAGCGCCGCACCGACAGCAGATCGACGCCCACCCTCATGCCCCTGCGTCCCCCTGCACATCTCCCTGACCGGTCCTCTGCTCGTCTCCATGGCCCTGGCGACTGTCCTGCAGGGCCGAGCGGATGCGCGCCGCACGCTCGCTACGGCGGCGGTCGATCTCTGTCCGATCCGCTTCGAAGTCCGCCGCGGTACGGGTCCAGTAGCAGGCGGTGCACCAGCGGCCCGCGGTGTACTGGTCGAACCGGCGGCGCAGCCGGTGCAGTTCGTCCAGCCGGCTGCTGGAGTGCAGCATCACGTTGTGTTCGAGCACCTGGTCGACGATCACCTCCATGTTCAGCTCCAAGTGCAGGTAGCGTTGCGCGGCTTGAACGAGCAGCGTGCCGAACGCACCACGGAAACGCGGCAGCAGGGCGAAGGAGAGTTCGCAGCGGCGGCTGGGCCAGTCGATCGAGGTCATCCACCAGAAGCCGATCACCTCATCCCCACGGCAGACAGTGAAGATCCGTTTGGTGTCGTGCTCCTCGTGAATGGTCCTGCGGTGCCACTCCGCGAGCGCATCGTCGGCCGTCGCCATGGCGAAGTCCGTGAGGTTCGCCTGGAATTCCGGGTCTCGCAGCAGCTCGCCGCGGACCGGGATGTCCGCCTCAGTGAAGTGCCTGATGGTCAGCGCCATGCCGGTTCCAGAGAGCGATGGTGGACGGTCGCGTCGAGATACGCACCGGAGCGGAAGAAGTGCGCGCGCAACACCCCGACCGGCCGGAATCCGGTCGCGGCGAACCCGGCGTGCGCCGGATCGGCCGACGCGCACACGCCAACCGCGCCCACGCATCGGCGGTGCGTGCGGAGGAAGTCCAGCAGTGCGGTCAGTGCCTCGGGGTCTTCGGTGGTACTCGACACCACCGCCTGCCGGGGGTTGTGCGGGTTCCACACCGCGCCCAGCACGCTCGCCACTGGGGCGTTGCCGCCGCCGTAGCGGAACACCAGTGCTTCCTCGGCCCGCAGCCTGAGGACGAGCAGCGCATCGTTCTGTGTCACCGGATCCAGCCCCAGGAAACCGCGGGCGGCCTGGCCGCAGCGGCCGAGGGCAGTCGCTGCAGCCTCGGCGGTGAGCACATTCAGCTCAGTCATCGTGCACGATCCCCCAGAGGTCACGGTCCACGGCTTCCCCGGCGTGCCACAGCGCCTGTGGCACGGTCGCCTCCCGCCGGAAGCCGACCGCCTCCGCCGCCGCCACCGCTGCGGCCTGGCCCGGCACCGTCGGCGTGAGCCAGCCATACAACCGGCGCAGCCCCAGCGCGTCGGCAGCCACCGCCACCGCCTCGGCCAAGACATCCGCCACGACGGCACGGGCCTCCTCTTGGAGGCCGATCTCCAGCCGGGCGCGGCGGACCACCCAGTCGACCTCGACGAAGCGGACGAAACCGCCCGCCGACGTCAGGTACAGCCGCTCGTCCGAGCAGGACCTGGGCGGCTGGACTCTCACTGGCTCGGCCAGCGCGGGTCGACCGGTCAACGGCGCGGCCAACAGCTCGCCGGGCGGCCAGTTCCCCGTCAGTAGCACGCGGTCGGACTCCCGGTATCCGTAGAGACTGCTCACTCCACTCCCCAGAGCTGTACGAAGTGGTGGTAGCCGCGGTACCTGCCGCGGTGCAGGACGACGTGCTCGAGTACGCCCTCCTCGGTCAGCGGCAGACCGCGCAGAATGCCGAGCAGCCGCGAGTCGAATTCCCCTGCGGTGACCGTCAGCCGCACCGCTTCGGTCCGCTCCCGAAGGCCGGCCTCGATCTCGCGGTAGGCGGCTGTCCACCAAGTGTCCGGCGCGCAGTGCCGCAGCCGGAAGTCCAGTTCGTAGTGTGCGCTGACACCATCGGTCGGTGCCATGGCGTACAGCCCCACGGGCTCGCCGTCCGCGCAGAGCACACGGGTGTCCTCGTCCAGCAGCGCGACGATCTCCGCCTCGGCCGCCAGCCCCGGATGGACAGTGCGGAAGTAGAAATCGGGCTCCGTAAAGAACGCGAGGACAGTGGGCAGGTCGGCCTCTGTGTAGGGATGAGCGGACCAGCGGTCCGGTACGTACGCGTCCTCCGTGACGGCAAGCGCGCCGTCCGCCGCGGCCGTCATACGCCGGCCTCCGGAGTGGGTTCGGGCTCCGCGTGCTCGGGGTGGAGACTCTTCGGGCGCAGCGCAAACCGGCTGGCGTAGGGGACACCGACCAGCAGGCTGAGCAGCGCGCCGGTCGCCATCGTCCAGTACAGGCGACTCACGTCGTCGGTCGTGCCGACCAGCGCCCAGCCGACCGTCACGATGAGCGCGAAGTATCCGGCGTTGAAAATCATGGCGAGTCGTGCGTGTCCCACCTGCTCCATGACGGTCAGGACAATGAGCATCATGCCCGTGCAGCCGAAGGTGACGCCCACGATGTCCACGAAACGTCGGGCCTGTTCGGCCACGTCCGGGCTGCCTGCCAGCAGGTTGGTCAGCGGATCCGCGAGGGACAGCACCAAGACGGTGAGCACCGCGTAGCCGATGAGGCCGAGCACCATGCCACGCCGGAAAATCAGGCGCACCGTCTCCGACCGCCCAGCGGCGAGCGCCTGGTTCATCAGCACCGCCACCCCGGAGGCGAAGCCGACCGCGGGCACCACGATCGCCGTCTGCACCATGTATCCGACACTGAAGCCGGCCACCGCCAGCTGGCCGGCCGGCGCGACGATCCGCAGGAGCACGAAGTTGACCACGACCAGCACCAGGAACGACGCCGCCACCGGCGCGCCGATCTGCCGCAGCATGACGGGGGTCTCCGGGCGCCAGCCAGTCAGTGCGGGGAGCCGCACCAGCCCGCCCCGTACCAGCACGGCGAGACAGATCACGACCTCGACGGCACCGGCCAGCGCGGCGGCCAGCGGCACCGCCATCAGGCCGCCGTCGAGCACGAGGCCACCGACAGCGACCGCGGCGATGTTGAGCCCCACATAGAGCCCGGTAGTGATCGCCGCCACGCCACCGCGGCCGAGGCCGCGCAGCGCGGCGGAACAGATCTCGCCCAGCATGCCGAGCACCGAGGCACCCACCATCGCGGCCAGGAAGAGCCGGAACTCGCCGCGTTGGCCGGGCACCACCTGCACGGCATCAGCCAGCACCCCGCTGAGCACGATTAGTAACGCGCCCAGCGCGAGGAACAGCACGATGCCACTGCGTGCGACGCTCCCCATATAGCGCGGCACCTGGTCCTTGTCGCCACGCCCGAACGCCTGCGCCACCACGACTTGCAGAGTCACCGCCAGCCCGGTGGTCAGCGCCAGCACCAGAAAGGCGATCGGCGTGTACACCGAGCGAATGTACAGCTCGTCCTCGCCCAGCCGGCCGATCAGCCCGGTGACGACGAGCTGTGACGCTGTGCCGATGGCGTTCGAGAGCGCCATCGGCAGCGAGATCCGCGCGATGCGCGTGTGGGAGGCGTCGTGCTCGACGCTGGTAGTGGTCATGTCACCATCATCCGAAAATGTCCGGTGGGAAAGCTAGGAAGCCGTGGGGTCGAGCCGACCGGCGTCCACGTAGTCGGCGAGGCTGCGGACCGTCTTGAAGACCTCGGGGTCCAGTTCGTCCGGGTCGATCTCCAGACCCACTGTGTCTTCCAGGGCCATGAGCAGTTCGATGACGCTCGTGGAGTCCAGCGCCAGGTCCTCGAACAGGCGAGTGTCCTCGCTGAGTTCTGTCACCTCCTTGTTCAGCACCTCGGAGAGCGCCACCTGGATGTGCTCGATAATCTGCGTGCGGTTCATGAGGCCCCATTTCGCGTGGTGTCGACCAAGTCGGCCGGTTCGATCAAGTGCTGTTTACCGATCAGGTCCTCCAATTCGTCCCGGCTGCGCACCAGGTGCGCCTCTCCGTCGCGGACCAGGACCTCGGCCGGAAAGCCGTGGCTGAGGAAGAGGCCGGGTGACGCCGAGGGCCCGTAGGCACCCGACCTCATGACCCCGAGGAGGTCGCCGGGTTTCAGCGGCGGCAGTGGCACACGTTTGAGCAGGGTGTCGTTCGGGGTGCAGAGCGGGCCGGTGACGGTCCACCGGCCGGGCTGACCCGCACCGGCGGTCACCTCGGTGCCCTCCGTCAGGTTGCCGAGCACCTCGACCGGGAAATTGCGCTTGACGAAGGAAGCGATGCCGACAGCCGCCATGTGGTGATGCGTGCCGCCGTCCGCGACTGCGAACGATTCACCCATGGACTCCTTCGTGTACCGGACCGCTACGACGTAGATGCCGGCCGGGCCGGTCAGGTACCGCCCCGACTCCATGATCATGCGTGTCCCGGGGTGCTCCGCGAGGAACTCGTCGAGCAGCGGGTTGACTTCCTTCGCCACCGCTTCGGCGACGAGGTCCTGCTCGCCGTCGAAGTACGCGACCCCCAGCCCGCCCCCAATGTCCACGGCATCGAGCCGGATGCCCGTGGCGGCCGCCACCCGGCGCGCCAGATCCAGGATGTAGCGCGTGTTCTTGCCGACCACTTCGGCATCGAGGATGCGCGTGCCCAGGTAGACCTGCACACCGGCCACGTCGGCATGGCGCCAGCGGCCCGTCAGATCACCCGCGGCGAGCACCTGGTCCTCGTCGATGCCGAACTGGCGCGGCTTGCCGCCCATGGTCAGGCGCGAACCGCTGATCGCGACAGACGGATTGACCCGCAGCAACACCCGCTGGCGGGTGCCGCGTTCGGCCGCGAACCGGTCGATCCGGTCGATCTCGTCGAAGGACTCCGCGACGACGGCGTAGATTTCGGCGTCCAGGCAGGCCCGCAGCTCGTCGTCGCTCTTGCCCGGCCCGAGGAAGAGGATGTTCTCCGGGCGTGCCCCGGCGCGCAGCACGGTGCGCAGCTCGACCAACGACGAGACCTCGGCCCGTGCGCCGGCCGCCTGGAGGGTGCTGAAGACACTGATGTTGGGGTTGGACTTCAGCGAGAAGAAGACCTCGAGCGCGGGGTGCAGCACACCGCGCAGTTCGGCCAGCGTCCCGGTCAGGACGTCGGCATCGTAGACGTAGAGCGGCGTTCCGAAGCGGCGGGCCAGCTCCGGGTAGGCGATGCCCTGGATCGTCATGCGGATTCCACCATCTTCTGTAGACGAAGCTCGGCCTCGGTCCGCAGTGCGAGGGCGTTCTCCGGCCCTTCGTCCAGGCAGACCGCGTAGATCCGGCCGTGGAAGGAGCCCTCCGCTGCCGCCGCGTTGAGCGTGGCGAAGTTGTTGACCAGCACACCCGTGCGTCCCGTGCCGTCGAAGAGCAGGTCTCCGAGGGCGTCCGCCACCTCGCCGAAGGTGTGCGCCCGGGACGGTCGCAGGTTGATCGTCGCCGCGATGCCATGCATGCCGGGGGCCAGCAGCCGCTCGGTGATGCGGCTCTGGTAAGTGGACATGTTGAACCTGGCGTTGATCTCCAGGCAGGGGTAGAGCGTCCCGTACGGGCTGAGCATCGCGTCCACGCCGACCATGCCCGTGTAGCCGTCGGCGTACAACTGCTTGCCGATCAGCTGGGCGGCCTCGGTCAGTTCAGCGGTGTGCGCTTCGGAGAGCACGGCCGGGAAGCGATGGCCCTGATGCACACCATTGCGCAACACTGCGGCCTTGACGGTCTCGAACCGGACTACGCCGGAACGGCCGACCACGAACTGGTAGTTGAGGTCCTCCGCGCCGGCCACCCAGGACTCGACCACCAGATTGGCCGGGCTGTCGGCGCCGCGCCGCCCGATCAGCCGGAGCAGCCTGGCCGCGGCCTTGTCGTTCGCGACTTTGATCATCCCGCGCCCCGAGACACCGAGTGACTCCTTCACCACCGCACCGGTGCCGCGGGCCAGCTGGCGGTGCAGTGCGTCCGGCAGCTCGCCCACGGTCACGCAGACCTCGCCGGGAACCGCCCGCAGACCGGTCGACTCCACCAGTCCGCGGCTGTAGATCTTGCCGTTGACAGCCGTACAGACCGCGGCACTCGGTCCGGCCAGCGGAAGGCCGGTCTCCTGGGCCAGCCGCTCCTCGGCGCGGGAGATGCCCAGCGGCATCAGGTAGGTGTTGCCGTCGGCCAGATTGCGCAGCGCTTGCAACAGCTCGGGGGAGGACAGGGCGTCCTCCGTGACCGTCCGGGACGGGTCGCAGTCGTCGGCGGTGAGCACGTGGCCCGCCGCGGCGCCGATCCCGTGCAGGTATGCGGCGTACTCCTCGTCCATGGGGGCCTTGAGGACCACGACGTCCGCGGCCTCGGCGAGCAGTACCCCCATCTCCTCCATGCGGTTGACGGTGGCGTTCGCGAAGGCGATGCCGGAGCCCGGCAGCTTGGGCTCGCCGACGGACCAACTGCGCTCCACCTCGAAGTTGTTCAGGTAGACGAAGCGAGCGTCGGCCCGGCCGACCAGGTCCCGTTTGAGCCTTCCCGCGAAGTCCATCCTGCCCCTCATTCCCGCAGTCTCGCCATTTCCGATTTCCATAACACATTCGCCGCGTACGTGGCGCCGCTCGAATGAATTCGGCGACGCCACGTCTGCTCAGACTCAGGCGGCCTTGCCCGCGGCCTTACCGGCAGCCTTACCCGCGGCCTTACCGGCAGCCTTACCGGCAGCCTTGCCCGCGGCCTTACCGGCAGCCTTCACGGTGATCTTCTCCATGACGTACCCCCTTTCCGATTTCTCAGGTCAGCCGATCGAAGCTCGGCCGACTTCGTCGTCCAGGAAACCCCGGACGAGGCTCATAGGTACAGGCAATCGGACCGGCAGATCAGCGGCAATTGCAGATACCGCCGGGCTCACCGACGGATTCTGCGGAGCGTCCAGGAACATCCGGACGGATTCCTCCAGGCGATAAAGCGAGGCACCCTCCGGCCCTCCGTCCGAGGCCCGGACGAGCTGGCTGTGCTCGTACTCCTCCGCAAGATCGACGGCCTGAGCGAGCGGTATCCCGAACAGCCGTGCCAGGTCCGCCGGAACGAAGGGACCGTGCAGCGCTCCGAGTTCGTCCAACGAGGCCCACCGCTGTGGCGGCTGTCGACGCAGGAACGCACCGACGCTGGCGCGCAGAGAGAGGTCACCGACCGCGAGCTGGTCCAACCGCCCGTTCCGTTCGGCCAGCCGGTCCGCCAGCTCGCTCAGCCGCCGGCTCGGCCGGGCGGCCAGCCACAGTCCCGCGATGTGCAGGGCCAGCGGCAGCCGCCCACAGGCCTCCACGAGCCGGTCCAGCGCACCAGGCTCAGCTGCGACGCGGTCCCGGCCGATCAGGTCCGCGAGCAACTCGGCGCAGGCCCCGGGATCGAGCGGATCCAGCCGCAGCGCGGGACCGCGGCCCAGCGCGGGCAGTTCACGATCGGCCCCCACCAGCAGCGCGCTGCGCGGCGAGCCGGCCAGCAACGGGCGCACGTGTTCCTCCGCGACGGCGCCGTCCAGCACTACGAGCACGCTGCGTTCCGCCAGTAGCCCACGCAGCCGTGCCAGCCGCTCGGCCGGGTCCGCCACGCGGACGGAGGCGTCGAGCGAGCGCAACAGACGGGCAGCCAGGTCGTGTGCCGTCGCACGCGACTCGGGCGAACCGGACAGATCAACATAGATCTGCCCGTCGGGGAAGGCGTCGCGCACTCTGCGGGCAACCTGCGCCAACACCGCGGTACGTCCGGAGCCGGGCGGCCCCGTGAGCACGGCCAGTCGCGTCACGTCACGCGCGGGGTCCGGCGCCGTGCCGTCCGACCGCGCCGGTACGGGACCAGCGATCTCCGCCCGGCCGGACTCTACGAGCCGTCGACAGAGTCGCTCGACGACCTCATCCCTGCCGATCAGCCGGGCGTGTCCGGCAGGAACCTCCCACCGCGGGCCGGAGTCATCTCCCCGGATTTCCCCCAGGGCGTCATCAAGGCTTTTCTCGGAAACCCCGAGCACCTTCGTGAGCAACCACAAGGACTGCTTTCGCGGCCTACCGATAGAGCCCTTCTCAAGATTCCTGATGGTTCTGACACTCACTCCGGAGCGGTCCGAAAGCTCCTCCTGAGTGAATCCCGCCGCGGCACGCGCGGCGCGCAGAAAGGCGCCGAATTCCCGGGAACCTTCCTGTCGGTCATCCGACTCCATACGTCACGTCCCCCCATCCCCGGAAACCGCCCCGCCCGGCGCGAATCCGTTCCGGACCACTCCGCCGAAAATTCCGAGCCTCTGGATATTGCTGGTGCCTTCCATGTACTCAACGGCGCGCGCGTCGCGGGCCAGCTTCTCCAATGGCGGATGATCCAGCCGTGCGCCCGGACCGAAGAAGTCCAGCGCTTCCAGCGTGACCTCCTCGGCCAACCGGGCGGCACTGCGCTTGGCGGCCGAGGCAAGGTGCCCGTCGGCCGGGTTATGGTCCACCGCGATGGCCGCCTTACGGACGAGCTGACGCACCGTCTCGATGCGTTCGCCCATCCGCTCGAGCCGCCACCGCTCACCTGCCCGGAGCCCGCCGCGGTGCTCACCCACGTACTCGTACGCCGCACGGGCCACACCGACCCCCATGGTCGCCACCGCGGGACGAAGCAAGTTGAAGGTGCGCAGCCAGGCCCACATGCCACGCCGAGTGGGCGGCAGATGGGAGCCGAGCACCTCGTCGGGCGCGACCCTCACTCCGTCGAGGGTGATCGCGCCGAGCTGGGCGCCCCGGACACCGAGTGTCGGTACCGGCTCCACCGAGAACCCCGGCGCGCTCCGCTCGACCAACACCGCGCCAAGGCCCAGCGGGCCGGGTCCGGTGCGTGCGAACACCACCCCGAGTTCGGCACGCACCGAGTTGCCGACGTACCTCTTGGCACCGTTCAGCAGCAGCGCCTCACTGTTTTCCGCGCGATCCAGACGGGTCGTCATATTGGTGGCGTCGGAACCGCGTTCAGGTTCGGTCAGGGCAAAGAACGTCCAGGTGGGGCGCTCCAGCAGACGGCCGAAGAACCACTCCTTCTGCGCATCGCTGCCCAGCGCGTCCACCGCGATCCCCGACATCGGGCCGCCCGGCGAGGCCAGCATGATGCCCAGGTCACCCCACGCGCCCTCCTCGAAGAAGACCACCCGCTCCAGCGCGCTCATGAGGTAGTACTTCTCGCCGCCGACCAGCAGGGGGTCGGGGTTGTACTCCGGGGGGATCTGGAGGGCTGCCACCCGGCTCAGCCCCGGCAGGTCCACGATCTCCGAGACGCGCTCCGGATCCTCGTCCACCGCCAGTGCGTGCGGGCGCATCTCGGCGGCCCACTCCCGGGCCTGGCCTTGCAGCCGCGTGAGTCGCTCGTCCAGCTCGATCATGCCGGCACCCCCCAGTCAGCAGGGCCGACGTATGCGTCAGCCAGCAGCTCCGAGACGTAGGCGGTCCGCCCCGGCCCGTCCTCCACGTAGCCGCTCGCGCCGAAGAGCCGCAGCAGCAGCCGGTCGGCGCCGGTGATCCGCCGGTGCACGTCGGCGACGGCGGGCCAGGCGAGCCCGTCGGCCCCGGCGGCGTCCAACACCGCCCGGATCTCCAGGTGTTCCACCACCACGTCGGCCACCATGCCCTTGACCAGTTGCTGGTGCAGTACGGCGGTGTCACCGGACTGACGCCCGCCCAGGTGGGCCAGCGCAGCGTCCAGCAGCGCGTACGAGAGACCGAGACGCAGTCCGGCCAGGCCGACTGCCCACTCCTCGTCTCCTGTCGGCCCGGCGTCATCGACGCCCCGGTCCGGTGCCACGCCGTCCACCCGCACCATGACCACCTGGGGCACCCGCGTGTCCCGTACGGTCTCCGTCCCCGCCGCGCGGTCCCGCACCACACCGCCGAGGCGTACCCGGGCGGCCTTGCGGTGGGCCGTGACGGGCAGCAGCGCGTGGCCCGCGGGGCCGACGACTAGCGCGTCGGTGGCGGCGTCGGCGTGCAGCTCGTCGAGCGCCCGCCGCCAGCCGTCCTCCCGTGCCACGTCAAGCAGCAGCCGCCAGCGGCCCGCGCCGACGCGCGCTGTCTCCTGGCCCGTCATACGCCGGGCTCCTCTCCTGACTCGGGTTCGATGTCGATCACGCAGCCCGCCAGCCGGCCCAGGTCCGGGTCGTGATCGGCCAGCAGTACGCGGCGGCCCGCACGCCGCCACGTCGGCAGCCGTTCGGCCAGCAACGCCCAGATCCCGCTGCACGGTAGACCCAGAGGTGCGGCGAGCCGTTCGACGGCTTGCGGGTGACCGGCTGTACGGGCGGCCAGCTCAGGGCCGACGACCGTGGTGAGCGGGCCGGCCGCACCGGGCACCGACTCCGCGGCGGCGACCATGGCGTCCCACTGTTGCGGCACCTCCGCCGGCTCCACCGCTCGCACCACCGGAGCCGACACCCTGCCCGGGTCGCCCTTGGCCTCGAGCACCACTACGGCGCCCGCGCTCTCCTGGGCGCGGAGCCGCTCCGGCACCGGCTCGCCGTGCAGCACGCTGTGCTGGTCCAGCACGAACAACAGGACCCGCGTGGCCTGGCCCGGCTCGGCCCTGTCGGTGGCGAGCCGCAGCGCGGTGAAGGGCGCGAGCACACCCTGGTCCGCGATACCGAGGACGAGCCCCGGGTCCCGCACCGCCTGGGTGAGGAAGCACATCGGCCAGCCCGGCTCGGCGTCCGATGTGGCGCTCGCCAGCAGCGCGAGGTCGAAGCCGTGCTCGTACCCACCCAGCCGCGGCAGGAGCTCGGCCACCAGGTCGGTGAAGGAGGTGCGCCCGGCATCGAACGCGCCTTGGTCGAGGCAGAGCCCGAAGTCCCGGAACAGGTCGGTGAAGAAGTCGTGGTCGTGGTGGGAGAACGCACGGGTCTCGCGGGCCACGGTATGCGTGGCGAGCCGCAGGCTGAGCGGCTTGGTGGCCGATTCTGCCCGGACCTGGCTACGACCCGCGGGGTGGGGCGTACGGGCTGTGGTCACGTACATGGCTGTAGGCATGCTCCGTTCCAAGATTCGTCCGAGCACTGCACGCCGCACGGTCGGCGCGCTGGGCGGGTCTGGGTTCTCATCGCACTCCGTCTCAGTGCTCGAGCACCATCGCGGAGAAAGTGGCTCCGAGTCCGACCGCCGTCATCAGATAGCGGTCGCCCGGGCGGAGCCGCTCGGCGTCCAGTGCCGACCGGTAGTTGATGAAGGCGTCGGCCCCGAAGCAATGCCCGTGGTCGGCAAGGGTCTCCAGGTACAGCCGGTCGGTGCCCTTGACACCCAGCAGCTTCAGCACGCGCAGCCATGACATCCGGTTGACGTTGTGCGGCAGGATCAGCGCCATGTCGTCCATGGTCAGCCCCGCGCTCTCGGTGGCGGCGGTCATCACCTCGGCCAGCGAGCCCGCGTACTCGTCGTGGAACGCGGCGTTCATCTCCGCCTCCAGCCAGGCCCCACCGTGGAACTTGCCGTGCGTCCGGGTCGCGTAGCTCAGGACCCGGTCGCGCGAGCCGCCGGCGCTGACCAGCGCGGCGGAGGATGCTTCCCCCATCACCCCGGTGTCATTGATGACCTGCGCCGCCGAGGTGAACGTCTTCTCGCCGGCAACGATCAGCGCCAGCGCCTCCGGGTCGCCGTCCGAGGCGAGCAACCGACCCGCGACGTCGATCGCCAGCAGCCCCGACGCGCAGGCGTGCTGGGTTAGACAGAACGCGGTCGCGTCCGTCAGCCCGGTACGTCGGCATGCCTCCTGGAGCGGGTTGACCGGGTAAGGGACCGCGACAGGCATGGTCCGGGCCTGGAGCACATACCGGATGCGCGGCCGCAAGGTGTCCAGGTCGTCCAGTCCATTGATCGCGGCGACCAGGTGATCGGCCTGTGTCGTGGCGGGATCCATCGGCACCCGGGAGAAGCCGAAGAAGCGCTCGTGCACCCGGATCCGGGCGTCGGTCATGCCATGCGCTCGCAGAAAATCGGCGACCGGGACGCTGGCGGCCGGGAGATAGCTGGATACGGCTTCTATAGACGTCACACGACAACGGTGCTCGGGGCTGCGTTCGGCGCCAAGACTCGGATGGCTGCCCAGGAGGCTGGACCAACGGCCATAGCTCAAAGAGGGGCTACTCCCCGCGGGCGAAGTCGCCAAGACTCAAGATTCCCTCTCCTCCCCGGCCGCCCGGATGATCCGCAACCGGCAGCGGCCGGGAAGTGGTAGCAGCGGACCAGAGCCAGGCAGGGCAAGGAGACAGCCGTGGACTTCGGCATGACCATCGGCGGGCGGTCCGTCCCCGGCAGCCGCCGACTCGCCGTGGAGAACCCCGCGCACGCCGCCACGTTCGCGCACGCGCCCGATGCCTCGGCAGCGGACGTACGGAGTGCGGTCGCGGCGGCTGGCGAGGCCTTCCCTGGCTGGTCCGCGCGCCCCTTCCAGGAGCGCGCGGACACCCTGCGCGCCTGCGGCGCGCTGGTGCACCAGCACAAGGAAGAGCTGGCCGAGCTGCTCACCCGCGAGCAGGGCAAGCCACTCGCGGAAGCACGCTCCGAGACAGCCCTGGCCGCCGACTGGTTCGGGCACACCGCCGCGCTCGCTCTGCTGCACGTCACCGTTGCCGACGAGCCGGGTTCGCTGGTCACGATGGAGCGTGTCCCGTACGGCCCGGTGGCGGCCGTGGCACCGTCCAACTTCCCGCTGATCCTGGCCGCCACCAAGATCGCTCCGGCCCTGCTCGCGGGCAACACCGTGGTGTTCAAGCCCTCGGAAGCCACCCCCCTGTCCGGGCTGCGCATGGCCGAACTTCTGGCCGGGATGCTGCCTGCCGGTGCGCTCAACGCGGTCTGCGGCGGAGCGGCCGCCGGGGCGGTGCTGACCGAGCACCCGGACGTCCCCATGGTCTCCTTCACCGGCTCGGTACCGGTGGGTCGGGCCATCGCGCGCGCTGTCGCACCCCATCTCAAACACCTGGTGCTCGAACTCGGCGGCAACGACGCCTGTTTGATCCTGCCCGGTGCCGACATCGACGCGCTCGCACCGAAGATATTCGCCGGGGCGATGGTCAACGCGGGACAGTTCTGTGCCGCGATCAAACGCGTCTATGTCTCCGCCCCACAGGCCGCGCAACTCACCGACGCGCTGGCAGAGCTGGCCTCTGCGGTCCGGCCGGGCGACGGGCTGCTGCCCGGTACGGACTGCGGCCCGCTCATCAGCCGCGCCCAACTGGACCGGGCGACCGGGCTGGTTGACGCGGCTCGCGACGCCGGGGCGCGGGTCGTCCCGGGCGCCGCGACCCCGGATCTGCCCGGCCACTTCCTCTCCCCCACGGTGGTCACCGATCTCCCACCCGGCACCCGGCTGGAGGCCGAGGAGCAGTTCGCGCCGGTTCTTCCAGTGCTCTCCTACGGCTCGGTCGAAGAAGCCGTGGACCGGGCGAACGGCACCGAGTTCGGGCTCGGCGGCTCCGTCTGGGGCGATGAGCAGCGGGCCGCTTCCGTGGCCGCCGCCCTCGACTGCGGGACAGTCTGGATCAACCAGCACGGAGCACTGCGCCCGGACGCCCCCTTCGGCGGCTACCGGTCCTCTGGAATGGGCTCCGAATACGGCTACTGGGGACTTCTCGAGTACACCCGCATCAAGGTGCGCAACACCGCAAGGACCGCGAATTCGCGCACCACCGACAGAATTCCTGGCCACTGACCCGGTGGACACCCGGCAGCAAATCTACCGACCGGCATTCACTCACACGTACCCCACTCCGAGGAGAACGCTCATGGCCGATTCGGAAAAGCGCGCCCTGCGTCGCGCACTCGTCAAGGCCAATATCGCCATACGCGCCGACCGACCGCTCTACCCCACGTACACCAATGTCTTCGTGCGGAACTACGCGGTGTCCGTAGGAAATCCACGCACCGAATCACAGATGCATCAGTTCTGGTTCCGCACCCGGGGCTGCACTTACGACCGGGCCGGGCAGTGCAGCATGTGCAACTACGGCATCGGCCCGGAGATCCGCCCGGAAGCCGTGGCGCGCTCCGTCGAACGCAAGCTGGAGACCGTGCCGGAGGGCTCCTGCATTTACCTCTCGCCGTCCGGCAGCCTCCTGGACGAGAAGGAGGTCCCGGTCGAGCTGCGGGACCGGTTGCTGCGGAGGGCCGCTGAGCGCAAGCCATCCAGCTTCGCCTTCGAGACCCGGCCCGAGGTCTGCACGGAGGAGAAACTCGCGCACGTCCGCGAGTACTTCCCGGACACGACCCGGATGGTCTGCCAGATCGGCGTCGAGTCCTGGGACCCCGAGGTGCGCACCATGTGTCACCTGAAGCCGACCCGGCAGGAGGCTTACGTCGACACCGCCGCAATGCTGGGCAAGCTGGGGTTCGACCCGATCGCCAACATCACGCTCGGCGGGCTCGGTCTCTCCCCGCGCGAGGCGTACCAGGACACACTGGCCAGTGTGCGCGGTGCCCGTGCGGCCGGATTCGAGACACAGATGGTCTTCCCGCTGAGCGCGAAGGCGGGCACCTTGCTCGGCTGGGCGCACGATCGGGGGCTGTGGGAGCCGCCGACACTGTGGATGCTGGTACGGCTGCTCGCCGAGTGCGCGGACGACGCACCGGATGAGCAGGGCTACGGCGACCTGGACATCTCCTGGTTCAACCCACAGGTCGACGACGTGGTGCAGTCCCGCCCGGACGGCTGTGAACGCTGCCGTCCGATGCTGGTCGAGGCTCTCTCCGCGTTCCGGCTCGAGGCCCGCCGCGCGTCACTGCACGCCGCCGACGACTGGGACGGATGCGACTGCGCCGTCCGCACCAACGAGGCCCTCGCGGACGCGGGCTCCGAGAACTACCTCGACCGGCTGGCCGGCATCTCCGCCCGTTGGGCCGAGACATCGGCGCAGGAGTCCGCCGGGCGCACGGCACTCCCCGTCGTCTGAAGTGCGCCCGGTCCGCCGCCCCCTCCTCCGGCGGGGTGGCTCGGCACATCTGCGCGTGTAGGCGCCCCGTACACGTACGGGGCGCCTACACGCGCAGACGCGTGCGTCAGTCAGGAGTCGCTGGGCTTCGCCGCGGAGACCAGGAAGCTGCGGGGCAGGTTGGTCAGCCCCTGCGGAACGGCCTGCGGTGTCCACCGCCCGTACTGCGCACCCGGCAGGCCGGGTTCGGTCGCTATGGTCACCCGCCAGCCACAGTTCTCCACGAAGCCGGCCGGGTCGTCGGTCCCGAACCGCCAGGGGCTGTCGGCGTCCTGGAGCTTGCGGAGGAACAGCTGGGTGTAGGGCATCTTGAAGATCCCGGTACCGATGAGGTCGGCCGCGAGAACACTGCCGGGGGCGGAGAGCGCGGCGGCGCGGGACAGCACCTGGTGCGCCAGCTCCTCCGGCAGGTAGAAGAGCAGCCCTTCGGCGAACCAGACCGTCGGCAGTTCCGGATCGAACCCGGCGTTGGTCAGCAGGCTGTCCCAGTCACCGGCCAGGTCGAGGTGGAGCCGGCGGCAGTCACAGCGCGGCGAAGCGCCGTGCGCGTCGAGGACCTGCTCCTTGTAGGAGAGCAGCGAAGGCTGGTCCGCCTCAAACAGCACGGTGTGCTCCGGCCACTCCAGCCGGTAGGCCCGGGTGTCCAGGCCGGCTCCGAGCCCGACCACCTGGCAGCGATCGGCTGTCACCGCGCCTTCGATGAAGTCGTCGAACCAGCGGGTGCGGATCGAGAGAAAAGGGTTCCCCTCGTCCGCGGCCCGGCTGGTGTGAAAGTGCTTCAGCAGCGCCGCACCTTCCTCACCGGCCAGCAGCTCAGCGAGCGGATCGTCGAAAAGACGGTCCGTGCGCCGACTTTCCCTGGCCCTTGCCGCGGCAGTCCATCGAGCTGTTTGCGTCACCGCGTCGAAACGCGAGGTGGACACGGAAATTTCTCTCTTCATGCAGCGGAGCCTAGCGCTGTCGGGCGCCACCGGGCAGTGCCTACTGAATGCATGACCGAATGGGCAGGCTAATAGTGCGCCCTCTCGTGGATGTCGCGGTGCGTGCAGCCGTGAAAATCTGCGAACGGACTTGATTCTGCCGGTACTTCCGTACCGAAAAACATCGATGAGACGGAGCAGGCTGCCGTGACTGTTGCTGCGAACAGGGTCGACTCGTCCGTGGCCCAGACAATGGGAGACCTGCTCTCCCGTTCTCCACTGGACCACGACGAAGACTTCTTCCTGACCGGTGGGGACTCACTCCGCGCGGTGGAGCTGATCTCCCGGCTCACCGAGCAGTTCGCACCAGGCGACGCGGAGAAGTCCGCCGAACTGGGCTCCATGCTTCTGGTGGCGGTCTTCGACGAGGCCACCCCACGGTCCGTGTCGGCCGTCATCCAGCAGCACCTTGACTGAACAACCCGTGGTCGTGGCTCCGGACACCCTGGAGGATCAGGGGCGGCCCCCGGCGGACGACGTCCATTGGTGGTCGGCCCAGCGGGTCGCCGCGGCCATCGCCGCCCGCCGGCTGTCCGCCACCGAGTACCTCGACCTGCTGCTGGACCGGGTGGAGCGGTACGACCCAGCGCTCAACCTGGTCGTGACGGTGTCCGAGGCTGCCCGCGAGGAGGCCCGGCGCGCGGACCGGAAGACGGCCAGCGGCGAGCCGCTCGGCCCGCTGCACGGCGTGGCCATGACGGTGAAGGACAGCCTGGCCACCGCCGGACTGCGCACTACGGCGGGCAGCGCCTCGCTGGCGGCCTATCGACCGGCCGCTGACGCTGAGGCCGTTGCCCGGTTGCGCGCCGCCGGCGCCATCATCCTCGGCAAGACCAACGTCCCGGAATACTGTGCCGACCTGCAGACCACCAGTGCTGTCGCCGGGACCGCGCGCAACCCCTGGCAGCCGCAGTACTCGACCGGTGGCTCCTCGGGCGGTGCCGCCGGCGCGGTCGCCGCCGGACTGACCCCGCTCGAACTCGGCTCCGACATCGCGGGATCCATCCGGATCCCGGCTTCGCACTGTGGGATCTACGGCCACAAACCCTCGTACGGGATCGTCTCGACTGTCGGCCATCTGCCGCCGTTCCAACCAGTCGATCCCGACCTCTGTGTGGTGGGACCGCTGGCCCGGACGGTGGACGACCTGGAGATCGCGCTGACCGCCGTGGCCGGGCCGCGTCGCGAGCACCGGGCGGCCTGGCGGCTGGAGTTGCCGCCCGCACGGCCGATCCGTCGAGTGGCCGTGTGGGCGGACGACCCGTACTGTCCGGTGGATCGCGGGGTGGCCCAGTCGGTGGAGCACGCCGCCGACCTGCTCGCTGCCGACGGGGTGTCCGTGACCCGCGACGCCCCGCCCGGCGTCCGCCTCGACATCAGCGACGAGGTGGGCCGCCGACTACTCTCGGCGTTGGGTCAGTCCTTCTATTCTCGCGACATGGTGGCCGCGATGGCACGGGGCGAGCTGACCGCCAAGGGAGAGCTGGGCACCGAGTACGTGGCGCAGTTGCACCGCGACTGGCTGGAGGCCGACGCACGACGCCATCGACTCGCGGCGGCCTGGGGCAGGTTCTTCGACACCTACGACGCGATCCTGCTGCCGGTGGCCCCCAACACGGCTCCCCCGCACGACCACCGTCCGTTCGCGGAGCGCCGCATCGAGGTGAACGGTCAGAAGCGCCCGTACTGGGACCAAATCGTATGGGCGATGCTCACGGGCGCCTGCTATCTACCGACCACAGTCGCGCCAGTGCGTCGCGATGAGCGAGGACTGCCCGTCGGCGTCGCGGTGGTCGGCCCGTATCTGGAGGATCGAACCACACTGGCCGTTGCCCGTCGCCTGGCCGGACTGCTGCAGCCGCTCGGCCGTCCCTGCCTGGCCTGACCGGACGGGGAGCTGAGCGGGCACTCGGTCGGGGCACATATCCGGGTCACCAGCGCCCGGGGCGGACCGACGGGTAATGATGGGGCCTCAGTTCAGCTGCGCGCTCCTGGTCGAGTGGGCTCCTGACTTAAAAGAATGTTCGAACCTGCCGCTGGGCCATCCAAGCCCCCACGAAGCGGGCACGTTCGAGGCCTGGGGGCCTTGCCGGGCCGACACGCTCCGCTGTACCACGGATTGCTCAGTACCCGCTGCGGTCGGCCATGCCGTGGGGGTGATCAGCCGAGAGAGCGCCTGGTAGGCGCAGAGCATCGCCCAGATCTCTTGCTCGATGTTTTCTGGGTGCCGCGAGCGCAGCACCGGTGAGCTATCCGAAGGCACATTCAGGGTGCGCAGCATCACGTCAGAGGTCCAACGGTACGCGCACAGCCGGACCAGCTCGGCGGCCGGAGCAGCCGTCGGGTCCAGCAGAGTGGTGACCACTCGAGGGGGTACGTGGTCGCCGCGCCCAGAACGGCCCGCGGACTCGACCACCCGAACAACGACACGGGATTCGCCGAACTCGGACAGGTAACTGCCGTCCGCAAGGGTGTACCGGCGTGGCAGTTCCTCGGTCGACCTCACCTCCCATACAAGGGCGGCGCCTGCGGCGGCAGCAACGGCGAACCAGTCCCGGTCACCGAGCTTCCGGTCTGCGGAGTCCTCGGAAGACAGACGGTCGCCGCCCAGCAACAGCACCCCCGAGCCCAGTTCAGCAACCAACGACGTTCTTTCCGTACCGGTGCCTGCGTCCAGCCCGGCGCCGGTCTCCAACTGCGCGGCAGCCAGGCGCTTGTCACCGCACCGGGCCAATACCGCCAACCGCACCCGAATACCCGCGCTGCCGGACGGGTTGCCATAGCGCGCCCGGTTCTCGGGGTTATTGGCCACGGCCAGTTCCATCCGGTCGAATGCCAGCACGCGCCGCCCGCGCCATTCCCCCGGACTTCTCCGATCCGGCTCCGCGTCAGCGACCGACCGGTAGAACAACTGCCGTAGCGGCTCGGAGCCAAGTTTCTGCCGGGCCCTGGTGATGGCGGCGTCCCCCGCCACGGTCCACCGTCCAGGCTCCCCACGCGCCCATTGCATCCCGAGTAGAACCCGATCAAGCACCTGGACGTAGCCGACGCCGACATAAAGCCACATGGCGAGCGTGAAGTAGACCATCAAGTGAGCTGGCAGCGACCTGCGACGACGCTCACAGCGATCAGTGTCCTCCAGCACCTCGGTAACGGTCTCGACCGGAAACTCCAGCATCAACACCCCGACGCCAACCTCGACGTACCCACCCATGCCACGTCTCCCCCCGTGCCAAAAGAATGCAACCAACCGTAACGGCTCGAAACAGCACCTCTCTTTAAGCCGCACGTTTCGAGCCACCCCTTATGTGACTCATACATCTAATAGGGTCATGCACGCCACCTCTACCCACCAGTTCGACCTCGTCCCGGCATCCCGACGCCAGCACGGAACCTGTCCAGATCAGGGCAGCCGGGCACGTCACCGGCCCTTATCGCAAAGTCAGGAGGACGGAACTCCAAGACATGGACGCGGCATGACACCCATGCTTGGCTGAGAAAGATCGTGGAGCGCACCGTCGGCTCGGCCTCGCCGCACAGAGGAACGCGCTTCATGCAACGGAAACGGAGGATGCAATGCGGGGAAGCACTGCCATACCCACGGACAAACGCTTGATCATCGCTCTGCTCATCGACAGCGAGGCCCTGTCAAGCGGCCTGGAACTCCTTCTGGCAGAAGCGCACGACGTCAGCACCATCGCACCACCGGCTAGTGAATCGCTCGAGTTCCTGGCCCAGGCGAACGAAATCGATCTGTTGATCATCTCCGCCGACCAGTGGCAGGAGTTGGCCCCGTCCATCGGCACCGACGATGAGCGCCCCAAGATTTTGGTCATCGGTGACGACTTGCACACTCGCGACACCAAACTGATGGGCACCCTTCCGGTTGACGGCTTTCTCGGCATAGCCGACCTCTCCCAAGACCGCATACAGGACACCATTGAGCGCGTCCTCGCGGGACAGATGCCCATGCCGCCACAACTGGCCCGCCACCTGCTGGTCAGCCCGCGACTGTTAGTTGCCGATTCCGAGGGGCGGATGGTCGTCCTCACCCCGCGCGAGCGCGAAACTCTTTCTTACCTGGTTCAAGGGATGAGCAACAAGCAGGTGGCACGCGCACTAGGCATCTCGGTGCACGGCGCCAAGCGGCTAGTCGCCACTATTCTGTTGAAACTCGGTGCGTCGAACCGGACGGCCGCTGTCGTCACAGCGATGAAGTCTGGGCTCGTCTGATCCGGACCCACCTCTTCTCGATCTTCCGTGACGGCCCGCCAGTTCAACTGTCAGGCCGTCACGGCTTGGTGGGTGAGTGCGGGCAGCCCGAGGCCCCAACTGTCGCGTCGCGTCACATCACACCGTGCCCTACGCCTGGCGCATTAGTGGGTGTGCGATAAGCCCTGTTCGGGGTAGGCAACTTGAGAGTTCCTGTACTTGGGGGACGCGGGGGGCCGATGCGCGAGTGCACGGTACGGGCGTCGTGGCTGTCCTCCCCGCCAACGCGGAGATGTTATAGCCGCAAGCCATCGTCCCCTCTGCGGGCTCAAGGATCGCCACGCACCCCAAATGACGCGTCATCGAGAACGCATCGAGACGGCCTCTCCGCCCATTGGGGCCGAGAGTTGGCCAGGCTCCGCCCCGAGACTCCATCCGGCACATACAGTGACCGGCCAGGACACCACCTGACCTCCGACAACGAGCCTCTCCCAAGCGCGCCCGCTGGGGAGGATCTGGGGAGAATTGAGCCGCCCGGGGAGCGCCTGGGGAGAATCGGCTGCGTAAAACTGCACGACTCTGAAAGGCCCAGAGAGACACTCAAGCGCAGGTCAGGCCACATAGACGGCACAAAATACCTGGTCAGTGGGTTGCGGTAGAGGACTTCAAGAAGATTTCGGCGTGGGCGGCGATCCTCTTCGCCCCGACCCTCGTCGGCACCATCTACGGCATGAACTTCGAGAACATGCCGGAGCTGGGCTGGGGGATGGGGTACCCCTTCGCCATCGTCCTCATGGCCGCCGTATGCACCAGCTTGTACGCCATCTTCAAGCGGCGAGGCTGGCTCTGAGCGGTCGACCGGGCGAGCGAGGGTTCCTCCGCGGCGTCACGTACGCGCGGCGGGTACGGGTGGGGGGTCGGGCGTTGCGAGCATGTCGCACTCTCCGTTGTGGCGCAGCTTCGAGGATTCCGGACTGAACGCGAGCGCGAGAAGGGCGATCACGGCGAATACGACAACGTAGAGAGCCACTGGCCACGAACTGTCGTCGAAGTGCGCGACGAGCGATGTCGCGACGGCGGGGGCGATCGCGCCCGCGGGGAGCACTCCGAACTGGTAGACGATCGACATCCCCGTGTAGCGCACGCGGGCCGGGTACAACTCGGCGAAGAAGGCGGCCTCCGGGCCGAACATGGTGCAGGCGCCTATCCCCCACCCGAGGAGAATGCCGGCCCACACCAGCAGGGGCTCACCGGTGTCGATCATGGCGAACACCGGGAAGGCGGCCACTGCCGATATGAGCGCACCCAGCGCGAGGACGGGTCTGCGCCCGACCCGGTCCGACAGCCGACCGGTGAGGAGTATGACCGGGAAGCCGACAGCCGCGGCGATGAGCAGTCCGTTGAGGGCGACGCTCTTGGGCAGGCCCAGCACAGTGGTGACATAGGTGAGTATGAAGGTGTTGTAGAGAATGAACACCAGGCTCTCGCAGAACCGGACGCCGATGGCGAGCACGGTCAGGCGGGGGTGGCTTCGGACCACCTCGAGGAGTGGCACGCGAGCCAGGTTCTCGTTCTCCACCAGCTTCTCGAACACGGGTGGTTCACTGATCCGCAGCCGTACGAAGAAGCCGACCGCGACCAGGACGATGCTGAACAGGAAGGGGAGCCGCCACGCCCAGGCCCGCAGCGCCTCGTCGCCGTAAGCACTGGCCGCGTTGGTCCCGAGGGTGGACAGCAACAGTCCGATGGGCACTCCGGTCTGAGGCCAGCTGCTGAACATTCCACGGCGCGGCCCAGGGGCGTGTTCGAAGGCGAGGACCGCCGCCCCGCCCCACTCTCCGCCGAGCCCGATGCCTTGCAGCATGCGCAGGAGCAGGAGCAGGATCGGGGCCCAGACTCCGATGCTGTCGTATGTGGGCAGCAGCCCCATCGCGAAGGTCGCCCCGCCCATGATCATCATGGTGACGACGAGCATCTTCTTTCGGCCCAGGCGGTCCCCGTAGTGCCCGAAGATGATCCCTCCGACGGGCCGGGTGACGAAGCCCGCCGTGAACGTGCCGAACGCGACAAGGGTTCCGGTGAGCGGATCGAACGTGGGGAAGAACTCTCGGTTGAAGACCAGCGCCGCCATGGTGGCGTAGAGAAAGAAGTCGTACCACTCGATGACGGCACCGACCACACTGGCCGCGGTGACTCGGCGTACGGTCACGGGACGTGTCGAGCGGGACGGGTTCGACATGGAAGAGCCTTTCGGATTCGGCTGCGCAGTGCCTTTGTCTCGGCTCCTCACACGGTCGACGGCCGACCGCTCAACACCGCCCTGTACTGGCTGATGATCACCACACCGATGAGCCCGTACAGCAACGCGATGCCCCATGACGGCACCAGCGTTCCCAGAGCCACGAACAGTGCCGCGATCATCTGAGCCACTCTGATATTGAGGTTGTAGACCGCCATGTAGCGGGAGCGGTCGGTGTCCGGCACCATGTCGGCGAGCAGCGCCTGCTTGATGGGAACGTTCATCAACTCGCCCACCGTGAACACCAGTCCGGCCACGAGCAGGACCCAGCCGGAGTCGCTGACCGCGAGCGTCATGTATCCGGCCGTGAACAGTGTGATGCCCAAGTACAGCCCCGTACGGTCGGAAAGGCCCCGGAAGAGTCGACGGGCGAACAACGCGAGAAGGACCACGAGGGCGGTGTTCTCCGCCCGCAGGACGCCCAGCATCTGCACGCCGTTGACGTGCACCGTCAGGCTGTTGAGCGAGAAGAGATCCTGTGGGGGAAAGTCCCTGGCCAACCGCACACCGACGTAGTTGATCAGCTGGAACTCGATGGCGAGGGTGAGTGCGGCCGCCGTCATCAGCCGCATGAACCGCCCGTCGCGCAGCACCAGACGGTATCCGGAGACGAACTCGTACAGCACCGATCCGGCAGGCGTCCTGTGGCGGTTGCCCTCCGAGGGGCGGGTCTCCTGGATGAGGAAGACGGTGGAGAGGACGATGCCGGACGTACAGACGGCTGCCCCACCCAGCATCAGGTCGAAGTGTCCGTCGTACAACCAGGCACCGAGCAGCGCACCGAGGGCGAGTCCCAGGTTCACTGCCCAGTAGTTGACCGTGTAGATCTCCTTGCGTGTCTGTGGTGTGGTGACATCGACGATGAGCGCCTCGCTGGCCGGCAGCGCCGCGCTGGCCGCGAACCGGTTGAGCAGGTAACCCAGGTAGACGAGCAGTGGGCTGGAGAGCAGGCCGGAGTGGGCCACCGCCATCAGCGCGAACGTGGCGAACACGCCGATCTCGGCCAGCATCAGCGTCCGGCGCCGTCCGTATTTCTCCGAGGCGTGGCCGCCGATGAGCATGGCGGCCACGCCGAGGCCGACCACGGTGAACAGCAGGACACCTGCCGTTGCCGCGCCGAAGGTGAATGCCAGGTAGACCGCCATGAAAGACGTGATCATCGAGTCGAGCAGCCGATTGGCGAAACTGACGGCGATACGGACCTTCAGTGTGCGGTTACCGGCCAGGGGACCGACCACGGTGCCACTTTTCACCGCAGCGATCACCTCACCCCGTGCCGGAATGCGGCAGTCTGCTGGTGTTCTCCGCCACGAGGGGGACGCCCAACTCCCGTTCGATGTCCGTCTTCACCGCCCCGCACGCTGCCCTCGCGGCGTCTGCATTCTCGGCGACGGCCCGGATCATTCCGAAGCGATCGAAGTTGCCCTGCATGGCAATCAAGATGCCCCCGGGTTCGACGTGCGCCCATCCGGAGTGCAGCCGGTCTTCGAACGCCCTGAACCAGTCCGGGGGGAGATCCTCGGACACGGCAGCCGGTGTGGCGGCTCCCAGCACCGAGTGTGATGCCGCGCCGTCCAGCCGCAGTGGTTCCGGGGGCGCTGCTTCGCCCGCGTACAGGTCGACCAGGATCTCGAACATGTTCCGGTCCGCTACGGCGTTCACGGTCTCCGGCAGCGCGCCGCCCGCCATCCGTGGGTTGACCTCGGTCAGCCGGAAGCCGGCCGCGGTGTGCATCACTTCCGTGTGAAAGATTCCGAGGTCGAGGCCGAGTGCGCGGCACACCTTAACCGCGTACTCCTCCAACTCCTTTTGCTGTGCGGGAGGGAAGTCGGCGGGGGTGGTGCATCCCAGCTCCAGTACGGGGTTGTGGGCCCCGGTCTTCTGGAGGGTCGTGGCCAGCGGCACGAATGTCCCGTTGACCGCGGCGACTTCGACGGAGCACAGGTCTCCGATCGCGAGCTGCTCAACGATGAAGCGTTCGTCGATGTGTGCCGACATGCCGGTGGCCATGCCCTGAAGGCTGTCGGTGAGACCGGCGAAATGCGCGTTCACCTCGTCCGGGGTCCGGACGATCGTGGTGGCTGCCTTGGCGACGCCCAGAACTGGCTTGATGATGACCGGGTAGCCGATCTCGGCAGCTGCGGACAGGGCTTCCTGTCGCGAGCGGACGACGCGGAATTCCAGGCTCGGTATGCCTGCGTCCCTGAGGACTTCGCGGCAACGTCCCTTGTCACGTGCGGCGGTGACGGCCGGCAATGGGGTGCCGCGGGCGCCGATCCGGTCGGCGAGTTGCGCCGCCTGTGCCGCGCAGAAGGCGAGTGTCGAGAGCACGGCATCGACGTCGCTCGTCCGGATGCCCGCAGCATGTACCGCTTCGAGGAGAGATTCGGTGCTGCTCATGTCGTGGACTTCGAGGGCATGGTCAGCCAGCTTCCTGGCGAGTTTCCTCTGGTCCGGGGACGCGGTGAAGTCGTACAGCGTCGAGTACAGGTAGGTGACGGTGTGTCCGGCCTGCTTGGCGTACTCGATCGCATTGACGCCGGAGCCCGATGTCTCCACGAAAACTAGATGACTCATTCCCGTCCTTGTCGGCCGCGGCGGCCCCTTGGCGGCTCAGCTTCGCCGCGCTTCATGGAATTCCTGGGCGTGATAGAAGTCGTACTCTCCGGGCTCGACCTCCTCGCGCCGCACCGCCCAGGCAATGAACTCAGCGGCGAACTCGGCCGAAACCGTCCGCATGCGATCCTTCGGCTCGGTTCCCTGCCATTCCCCCTCCTGGTAGGGCGGCAGGCCGGCCGTTTTCAACGCAAACCGTTGGTCGAGCCGTTCGTTACGGCGAAGCTCCTGCTGAATCTCGGTGTCCACGATCCCGGGGTGGATGCGCAGCACCTTGATGTGAGGTGCGGAGATCTCGAATTCGCGGGCCTGCACCAGCGCCATGCGGCCGAGCGCGGCCTTGGTCGTGCTGTAGAGACCGAGCCCCGCAAAGGAGAGTTCAGGCAGTGCACGCCCCAAAGAAGAGACGACATAGGCCACGCGTGCTCCGCCATCGGCAAAGCGACCGGCCGAGAACACGGCCGACGTGATGGCCAGCGGCGCGTGCACGTTCACCCGGAAGACCTCTTCGACCTGTTCGGCCGGCACCTCGTGCAGCCAGCCCAGATTCGAGGTCGCCGCGTTGTGCACGAGGGTTGTCACCTGATATTCGGGGTGTTCGTCAAGCCACGCACGCACACACGGCTCGACGAGCGTGACATCGGCGAGATCGAGGTTCAGGTTGTGCAGTTCGTGCTCGGTCCGCACACCGGCGATCCTGGCGGACTTGCGCGAGATGTTGAGCACGTCCGTGTCCTGGATGAACGACTGCACCAGACAATGGCCGATGCCACGACTGCCGCCGGTGACCACGGCCAAGCGCTTCCTGTCCATTCCGTGCCGCCCGTCACCCGGCAGCCGGCGCGACCGTGTCCCGCGCCTCGAGGTCGGCGGGGATGTCGACGCACTTGGGGAACAGCTCGATCGAACGCTGGCTCCACCAGGGGTTTTTCGCGGCGATCGAGATCAGGTCCCGCCCGGCCACATCGGCGTGGAGGCCCAGGTAGTACGCGATGTACACCGTGAAGAAGTGACCGAAGAAGAACTTCTTGAAGAAGGTCTCCTGGTCGAGGTCGATGTTGATGAACTCGATGTTCCCGTTCTGCGGCACGCTCTTGTCGCCGAACAGACCTTCCAGGGTCTTGACCTTGTCTCGCGTGTAGTCGTCCGCCGACGAGTCCAGGAAGGTGATGATGGCCTGCTTGTTCCCCGGATCCGAGTAGGCCGCCACCTCGGTGTGGCTGAACTCGTGAAGCAGGTTGCGGTGAGTGGGCACCATCGCGATCTCGTTGAAGAACATCGTGGTCTGCTTGAGCAGTGTCACGTACCAGTCAGCGGTTCCGAGCAGCGCGATCCTGCTGCCGCGCAGCCGTCCGGCCAGCTCCTGGGCCCGCGCCAGCGTTGCCCCGTTGAACTCCTCTTTGAGGAACCGGACCGATTCCTCCAGCTCAGCACGGTACGAGCTCTTCGTGATCTTCAGCTGGTGAAAGAGGTCCAGGAAGATCGAGAAGAACTGCTGGACGTGGTACAGCGGGTATTCGCGATCCGCGTGCCGCAACTTGTACTGGATCAGCGAGGTGTCGTGCTCCTCGCACAGCGAGGCGATCTTTCCGCCGCCCGACAGCACGATCAGGTTTCGGTTCCCGGTCATTTCCCTCATGCGATCGAAGAACAGGCACGGCTCGACGGACCATCCGCTGTAACAGACGATGATCGTGAGTGTGGTCTCGGCCTTGAGAACATCGGGATCGACGAACCACTCGAGGTCGTAGTCGTTGACGACGTCGACCCTGATCGGAATGCCTTCGGTCAAGAAGAATCCCTTGACGATGTCGGAGACCACGGACGAACAGCCCATGCCGTAGAAGACGATCCGCTTGAACTGCCCCGCTTCGATCCTCTTTCGCAGACCTTCGTCCAGGCCGCCGAGGTCGTACTCGTGCCCCCAGAGAATGCTCTCGAAAAGTGGCTCTCCGAGCATTCCTTCGAGTCGTTCCAGACGCCCCTGCATTGCCATCTCCTGATCAGGCCGTAGCCGGTTCGGTGACACTGCCATCGAAGCTTGCGGTGGAACTGGCCTGTACTGCACAGGCGTTACGTCGTTGTGGCGCGGGGTGACATTAGGCAGCAGGATCTTGGCGCCACAAGCCCGCTGCGTACGGTTGGCTTGATATGAGCGAGCCACCGCCGACGCGTGCGCAGGCCAGGGGCCCCATGCGCGATTTCAGGACACTCGGCACGCAATCTTGCATGCTGAGACAATCGGGCAATTCCGCCGAGCATCGTGTAGAGCTCCATCTCTGACATCAAGGAGGGGTCGTAGTGAAAGCCGTCCTGATTGTTCTGTCTGCCGGGCAGCGGGAATACCGAGAGGCCGCACTCGCTCGAATCGCTGCCCACTACCGGATCGCACTCATCTCTCCCGCGCCGGTGACCTGGGAAACTCCCTATGTCATCGACCAGGTCACGGTCGATCCCGCAGACTCGGCGGGGTACATCGACGCGGCACTGCGACTTGCGACGGTGCACCAGGTCGCCGGCGTGTTCACTTTCGACGAGTGGTGCGTGGAAAAGGCGGCACGCATCGGTCGACTGCTGGATGTTCCGCAGTGCACCCAAGAAGCCGCACTCCGCTGCCGCGACAAGTGGGCAACGCGCGAGGCACTGCGCACGGCGGGTGTGCCGTCGGCGCGTTCGGAATTGGTCCGCAGCGTGTCGGAGGCGGAGTCGGCCGCGGGCCGCATCGGATATCCGGTCGTGGTCAAGCCGCAGGCGATGTCCGCCAGCTTCGGGGTGACGCGGGTCCCAGGACCCGACGGACTCGCGGAGGCATTCGGTCGGGCCCATGGCAGCCGTCCGAAGCGAGCGTGGGAACACCAACAGGGCGTGTTGGTCGAGGAGTTCCTCGACGGGCCGGAGATCAGCGTGGACAGCACGGCCGTCGGAGGCCGGGTCGAGTCCCCGGTGTTCGCGAAGAAGGTCCTCGGCTACCCGCCCACATTCGAGGAGGTCGGCCACATCGTGGCGGCCCCCGAGAGGATCACGACGGACCCCGAGGCCGTGCGCAAGGTCGTCACGGCTGCCCACGAAGCCCTGGACGTCAGCGGCACAGTGACCCATACGGAGCTGCGGCTCACCACGAAAGGGCCGCGGATCGTCGAACTCAACGGCCGTCCCGGAGGGGGCCTGATCGCCGAGCTCTCCCTGCTCGCAACGGGCGTCGACATCGCGTTGGCGTCCGCCGACGTGGCAGCCGGCCGGGCTCCGAACCTCAAGGCGAGCCGGGACCGCGTCGCGGGGATCCGCTTCTTCTACGCGGAGTCGGCCGGCGTGATCCAGTCCTGCGACATCGGCGACACCGTGGCCCGTGCGCCGTGGCTGGAGAAGGTCCAGTGGCTGGTCGGGCCGGGTACCGAGGTCTGCCCCGAGCCGGGCAGACGCTGGTTCTCGCGGGTGGGATTCGCCGTGGTGACAGCCGAATCAGTGGCGGAATGCGAAGCCCGGCTGGCCGAGGCAGCCGACCAGGTGACCCTCCGCATCGCCCCGCAGGACCGGCAGGCAGAACATCGGAAGGACACGGCGCGTTCCGGCTTGTTGTGAGGACGTCGGGACCTCGGCCCGGCCTGCGGCAGGAGCAGTTGGCGACAGGGCCGGCCGTCGAAGCCGTCGGTTCCCACCGATCAACGCCTCGGCTAGCCTCCCGACATGACGACCACCAGTCCGGTAGCAGTGACCGAACTATCCGTGCCGCCCCCGTTCTTCATCACATCGAGCGCGGAGGCCGAGCTGAACTGGTGGCCTCGGGAGGCCGCCGATCCGCGACAGCGGCTCGCCTGGGCCGAGGGCGCGCGCTGGGCCGACGACGGCATCGGGTTCCTGGGTTCGCCCGGCGGCCCCGCCGCATGGCTGCGCCTGGCAACGGGAGATCAGGCATTCGTGCGTATGAATGCCGTCGACGTCTGTGCCGGCACGGGACGCGACGTGGTTCAGGACACCGCCACGGTCGATGCCGCACGGGTCGAGGCAGCCCGGCAACTGGTGCTGGCAGCCAACGGATACGTCTCGCCGCTGGTCTGCCGTGACGCCCCGGAGGGCGAGCAGACCGCCCGGCTCTTCGAGGCAGCCCTGCAGGCGGCACAGTGCGACGGGCGTCTGCCTGCCGTCCTGCACTGCCCTCAGGGCGATTCGCTGACCGAAGCCGCTCAAGCACGCGGTTTCGTCTGCGGCGTGACGGATCTCTACCCGGTCATTCACCTCCCCGGGAACGGCATCGACGACTACGTCGCCGCCCTCCCCAAGCAGCGGCGTTCCGGGGTCCGGAAGGAACTCAGGGCTCGTTCCCGCACCGAGTGCCACGTGCTGCGGGGGGACGATGCGGCCTCGCACATCGACGAGGCGGCGCAACTCGTGTCCATGGCCTACACGGCACGTGGTCAGCACATGGCGGCACAGAAGGTCGCCGCCATCTTCACCAGGCTCCACGGCACGTTCGGCGACGACTTCCTCCTCACGATGGTGTCCTCGGACGGCGCTCCCGTCGCGACCGCCTGCCTCGTGGCAGGCCATGACGCCCTGCTCCTCTACTTCGTCGGCCTCGACCCCGACCGCGCGCGGCAGGTCTCGGGATACTTCAACGCCGCCTACTACCTACCGATGGAGTACGCGTACGAACGAGGAATCACGCGGCTCCTCGTCGGTCCTGGAACTGTGGAGTCCAAGCGCCGCCGCGGCGCCCGCTTCGAACCACTCGTCTCAGCCGTGCCCGCGCGGAGCAAGCTGGCCCTCCTGCTGGCCCGTACGGATGCCGAACTCACCGAACGTGTCGCGGCCTTGAACGGCACTCGCTCCTGATCCCGGCGCCCCCCTTTGAACGAGTACATGAAAAAGGTCAGCACGGAGCGCAAGAGCAGCAGGGCGGCGGCAGTCCAGAAGACGGTGCGTCGGCCGCCCAGTTCAGCGAGGTAGCCGGCGACGGTGCAGCCACACGGCTCCGACAGGGGCACCCCCCTGGCCCGGGACGGCCACCGCTCAGCACTACAGTCGTTGCGCATGAAGGCTTCTCCGACCACCCGCCGCACCTTCATCGGCATTGTCGCATCCACCGGGGCTGCCATGTCGGCCGGCTGCGGCAACCATCACGAAGCGGGCGAGAAGGCGGAGCACCAGCCTTCGTCCGGCCCGTCCGGCGCCGATGCGGCCCGGCTCCGCGAACTTCCGCCTGCGGCCGACACGGCGTCGGCCAGGTCGCCGAGCGACGCCTGGCGCTACACGCACGTCTCACCCCGCCGCGGCGATTCCTACCAGGCCCTCGCCGTCACCACACGGGACGACCTGTGGCTACTGGGTACTCGCACGCGGTCCCTCGTCCCGTTCCTGGAGAACTGGGACGGAAAGCGGTGGAGCGAGCCCACGATGCCCGGCGACCTCATCGACGGGGGCCGACGGTCCTCCTGGGCTCTCGCCACCGGGGACGCGGGCCGACTCTGGCTGGCGCAGCGCACCGTGGACGGCGACCGGCTCGCCGTGTTCCGCCGGGAGGGCGGGGCTTGGCAGCGACTCCCCGACCCGCCGGCGCCCCGGGGCGACCAGCCGTCGGGCGCAGAGGTGAAAGGCGCCTGGTGCGTCGCCTCCGGACAACACCTGTGGGTCACGGCCAACGGAAAGGTCGTGCACTGGGACGGACGACGCTGGGATGCGCCGGCTCTTCCCTTCCCGGCCGCCGCTCTCGCCGCCGCACCCGCCGAGAACGGCTCCCCCCGCGCGTGGGCGGCAGGGGCGGTCGACACCGCGTGCGGCCACGGGGAGTGCTACCCACAGCCCGCCACCGCCCGGTGGGCGGACGGCGCCTGGCAACGGCTGGAAACCCCCTCGTACCACTTCCCCGACCCCGTACCGCCCGAGGCGTCCGCCACCTTGGACACCATCGTCCACGACCCCGCGAGCGACCGTCTGTGGGCGCTCGGCCGCCACGACTTCAACCACGGTGAGGTGGACGAGGAACCCGACGACGAGGCCGTCCTGTTGACCGGGGACGGCACGGCCTGGCGAAAGGTGGGCGCCCCCGACACCGGCCGAGCCTTCGAGACGTCCACGACCTCCCCCGACGGGACCGGCGCACTGCTCCTGGACTCCTGGACGCGCCGCACTCAGGACGGGAAGGCGCACAAGGTGAAGGCCCCGGACCGGCTGCCCGAGCCGTCCGAGGTGCCGAAGCCGAAGCGGAAGTACGACTTCGGCCAGCCGTTCGAGGCCGCCTCGGTCCGGCTGATCCCCGGCACCCGTACGGTCCTCGCGGTGGGATCCGTCACCTTCAACAACTCCTCGGACACGGGCGACCCGCCCCGGTGCGCCGCCCTCGCCCGCTACGACGCGGCTTGAGGACACGCCACGAACAGCTCTGACACACCGGGACGAGGGACCCGCATGACCACCCCCCGGCCGGCCCCCCGAGGAGCTCGCACGGCTCACTTCGCTGCGGGCCACGCGCATTTTCACCCAGGGCCCGGGCGGCGAGGACGCGCAGTTCGACGCGGGCCGCGCGGCGCAGAACATGATGCCGGCCGCGCATCGGCACGGGGTCGGCAGCTGTCCGGCCTCGTTCTTCCCCGCGGCCAACGCCGACGCGGCGAGCGCCCTGTGCCGGGTCGAGCCTCCCTGGCGTGTGCGCACGGTGCTCTCCTTCGGCCACACCGCCCCGCGCCCGCCCGGCAAGTCGGCGGTCCCCACCGGAAGGCCGCCGTTCACGACGCTGGTCAGCGAGGTCTGACCGGCGCCCGGTACGCCGAAAGGCCGTGGCCCGCCACCGAGGTGGCGGGCCACGGCCTTTGTCGCATGCGCGTTCAGCGCGTCCGCGTCAGTGGCTCAGCTCCACGTCCGCGTCGTTCCTGCCGTTGCCGTTGAGCGTCAGCGGGACGGCCTGCGGCGCGTAGCCGCTGGCGACGACGGTGTACTGGCCGGCGTCGAGGTCGTCGAAGGCGTAGGCGCCGTCGACGCCCGTGACCGCCGTGCCGACCGTGTTGCCCGCCGCGTCGAGCAGCGTGACGCGGGCGTCGTTCAGCGGCTCGCCGGTGGCGCCGCGGACCACGCCGTGGACGCGGGCGCCGGGCACCAGGCGGACCTCGCACCGGTTCGGGCCGCCGCTGACCACCTCGACCGCGAGGGCGGTGGGCCGGTGGCCCTCCGCGCTCACCGCGAGGGTGTAGGTGCCCGGGGCCAGGTCGCCGAAGGCGAAGCCGCCCGTGGCGTCCGCGGCCGCGGAGGCGATGACCTCACCGCGCACGTCGGTGGCGATCACCAGCGCGCCCGGCACCGGGAGTTCGCCCGCCGCCTCGACGACGGTGCCGGTCAGGCCCGCCGCCCCGGCCAGCATCAGGTCGTAGTCGAGGAAGCCCTCGCCGACCGTCAGCGTGCTGGCCTGCGGCTGCCGGGAGCCCGCGGAACCGATCAGGACGTACGTGCCATCGGCGGGCGCCGGAAGCAGATACGCGCCGTCGGCGCCCGTCGTCGTGCGGCCGAGCTGGCCGCCCCGCAGGTCGATGAGCGTGACGACCGCGCCCACGAGCGGCGAGCCGTCGCGTTCGCGGGCGTAGCCCTTGATGCCCGCGGTGGCGTCCGCCGCGACGGCGGCCGTCGGCGCGGTCGGCGCGGGTGCGGCCGGCGCGGAGTCGGTGGCCGGGGCGGACGGCACGGCCGTCTCCCCCGACTGTCCCGTCTCGCCCCGCTCCGCCGCCTCGCGCGCCTGCAGCCCCGACATCGCGCGCAGCGGGACCTCCTTGGTCCACAGGACCATCAGGAACGCGAGGACGATGACGCCGGCCGCGATCAGGAACACCACGTGCATGGCGTCCGCGAAGCCCTGCTTGAAGGGCTCGGCCAGGCGCGGGTCGAGGTGCTGGATGAACGAGGAGTCGCTCAGCACCCCGCTGCCGCCCCCGCCGGAGCCCTTGAGCATGTCGAAGACCGGCTTGTTGGCCGGGTCGTGGACGACCGACGGGTCGTGCAGCGCGGCCTGGAAGTCCGCAGTCTTCGCGGCCGACTTGAAGGCGTCGCCGATCTTGTCGCCGACGTTCGAGAACAGCACCGAGAGGAAGACCGCCGTACCGGCGGTGGCGCCCATCTGCCGGAAGAACGTGGACGACGCCGTGGCCACGCCCATGTCCTGCGGCGGCACCGCGTTCTGCACGGCGAGCACCAGCGTCTGCATGCAGCAGCCGAGGCCCAGACCGAATAGGCCCATGTAGAGCATGGTCTCCCACAGCGGGGTGTCCCACTCGACCTTGAAGTGGAAGAGCAGCAGCGCCACCACCATGAAGAGCGTGCCCAGCGTCGGGAAGATCTTGTAGCGGCCGGTCTTCCCGGTGATCTGGCCGGAGATGATGGACGCGATCATCATGCCGGCCATCAGCGGCAGCATCTCGAGACCGGACTTGGTGGGGCTCGCGCCCTTCACGATCTGGAGGTACTGCGGGATCATCAGCATGCCGCCGAACATGCCCGCGCCGATCAGCACGGACAGGAAGCTGGTCTTGCTGAAGATGGCGTTGCGGAACAGCCGCATCGGGATCAGCGCGTCGTCGCCGACATGACGCTCCACGAGGATCCACGAGACGATGCCGACGCCGCCGAGGACGTAACAGACGATCGAGCCCGTCGAGCCCCAGCCCCACTCGCGGCCCTGTTCGGCGACGAGCAGCAGCGGGACGACGCCGAGCGCGATGGTGAACGCGCCCCACCAGTCGATCTTCCGGTCGCGGCGGACGTGCGGGATGTTGAGCACCTTGGCGACGACGAACAGCGCGATGATCGCGATCGGCACGTTCACCAGGAACACCCAGCGCCAGCCGGTGACGCCGAGGATGCTGTCCTGTCCGGCGAGGGCGCCGCCGATGAGCGGTCCCGCAACGCTGGACGTGGCGAAGGTGGCGAGCATGTAGCCCTGATAGCGGGCCCGTTCGCGTGGCGGCACGATGTCGCCGATGATCGCGAGCGCGAGCGACATCAGACCGCCGGCGCCGATGCCCTGCACCGCGCGGAACGCGGCCAGTTCCGGCATCGACGTCGAGAAGGTGCACAGCGCCGAACCCACGATGAAGATCGTGATCGCCGCGAGGAAGTACGGCTTGCGGCCGTGCAGGTCGGACAGCTTGCCGTAGAGCGGCGTGGCGATCGTCGACGTGATCAGGTACGCCGTCGTCGCCCAGGCCTGCTGGCTGAGTCCGTCGAGGTCGTCCGCGATGGTGCGGATCGAGGTGGAGACGATGGTCTGGTCGAGAGCAGCCAGGAACATCCCCAGCATCAGGCCGCTGAGGATGGTCAGGATCTGCCGGTGGCTCAGGCCGCCGGACGTGGGGGTCTGTTGGGGGGTGGATATGGCTCGGGTAGCGGTGTCTCCGCGGGACGCGGACACGGCCTCAGTCATTCTTGCGTTGCTCCCTGCTCGCCACCGGGCCCGGGGACTTTCCCGGACTCGGGACGTGCGTATTCAAACTCTTCCAGATCGTCATTGAGGCGGGAGAGCAGCCGGATCAGCTGGTACCGGTCCTCCTCGGGCCAGGGCCCCAGGAGGCGGGCGAAACCCGCGTCGCGCTGGCGCCGGTACTCCTCGAACGTGGCCTCCCCGGCGGCGGTGGCGCGCAGCAGCGCGCCCCGCCGGTCCTCCGGGTCCGGACGCCGTTCGACGAGTCCCTTGTCGACCATGGCCCGCACCTGGCGACTGACCGTCGACAGGTCGAGGAAGGTCGCCGCGGCCAGGTCGGTGGCGCGGTGTTCGCCGTCGCGCACCAGCTTGGCCAGCAGCACCCGCTCGCCGGACCAGCTCTCGAGCCTGGCCTTCTGCCGGTAGGCAGTCAGCAGTCTCGAGAACCGCACCAGCTGGGTCCCGAGTCCCGCCGCGGCGTCCTCGGCACTCGCGCTTCCCGTCGCCGGGCCGCCGTCCGCTGCTTCACGGTCATGGACCGTCCCCTTGTCCATGACCGCCTCCCGATGTCACTTCAGTTGCTTGTATCGAGCAAGTGAGTGTAGCCCCCTTTTTTGGGTGCTCCACCAGGGGTCGCGCGAAGGTTCAAGTAGGGGTTTACGCAGGGTTTTACGCAGGTCAAGCGGGGGTCAAGAGGACGGCGGCATTGTGTCCGCCGAACCCGAAGGAGGTGCTGAGGGCGAGGGTCGTGGACTGCTGCCGGGCGGTGCCCGCGACGACGTCGATGTCGAACGCCGGGTCGAGCCGGGTGAGTCCGGCGGTAGGCGGCACCACGTCGTCCCGCAGCGCGAGCACCGTGAGCGCCGCCTCGATCGCGCCCGCCGCGCCGAGGGTGTGCCCGAGCGCGCCCTTCGCGGAGGTGACGGGCGGCCGGTGCGGGAAGACGCGGCCGAAGAGGGCCGCCTCCATGGCGTCGCCGCGCGGGGTCGAGGTGCCGTGCGCGTTGATGTGGTCGACGTCACCGGGCGCGGCGCCGGCCTCGGCGAGCGCGGCCCGCACGGCACGTTCGGCCTCGCGGCCCTCGGGGTGCGGGGCGACCAGGTGGTGGGCGTCGGTGGTGGCGCCGTAGCCGACGAAGGACGCGAGACGGGGCGCCGAGCGGGCGGCGGCGTGCTCGGCCCGCTCCAGGACGAGGGCGCCGGCCCCCTCCGCGATGACGAAGCCGTCCCGGTCGGCGTCGAAGGGGCAGGAGCGGCGGTCGGACAGCGCCCCGAGCTGGCCGAATCCGGCGACGAACAGCGGCAGGACCGCCGCGTCCACGCCGCACACCACCGCGATGTCGCACTGCCCGGTGATCAGCAGCTGCCGCGCGGCGCCGAGCGCGGTGCTCCCCGCGGCGCACGCCGTCGTGACGGGCAGGGTGGGCCCGGTGACGCCCAGGTGGAGCGCGATGGTGGCGCCCACCATGTTGGGCAGGAAGCCGGTGAGGAAGTACGCGGAGACGCTGGTCGCCCCGCCGCTCACCAACCGTTCGGCCGCGGTGTTCCTGGTGTGCTCGCCGCCCACGGACGTGCCGGTGACCACGGCGACGCGCGAGCCGTCCCATTCGGCGGGGTCGAGCTTGGCCCGGTCGAGGGCCTCGCCGACGGCGGTCAGCGCCATGCGCGCGGCGGGGTCGACGTGCGCGACGCCGCGCGGGCGTGCGGGCAGTTCGGCGGCGCCGTCGACCCGGCAGCTCAGGCTCACCGGAAGCTCCGCGAGCGTCGGGTCGGGGCGGGCGGTGGCCTGCCCCGCGCGCACGGCGGCCCAGGTGCTGTCGGCGTCCCGGCCCGCCGCGGTGACCAGGCCGAGCCCGGTCACCAGGACGGCACTCACCGTCCGCGCCTCGCGTCGACACGGGAGCTGAACTCGGCGAAGGACAGCTCGCGCAGCTCGTCCTCGGTGACGGCCACCCCGAGCTCGTCCTTGAGCGTGACGGCCAGCTCCACGGCCATCAGCGAGTCGACGAGCAGGTCGGTCATCAAGGCGTCCGAGGCGACGGCGGCACGGTCGACCTCGAACTTGTCGACGAGCATGCCGGTGATCAGGTCGGGGGTCGCGGTGGTCTCTGGGGATGCGGGAGTGGTCATGGCCTGAAATAGACCACCCCATTAGGACCCTTACTCTTGCGAACTGCGGTTTTCAGCACAAAGTGGGACCTTGTGAGCAATCTTGAGAGCAATGTGGACGACGTCCTCGATTGGCTGACCGACGGCTATCTGCGCGTCGAGACAACGGGCATCGACCGCATTCCATCGACGGGCCCCGCGATCCTGACCGCCAACCACTCCGGCGCCTGGGGCTTCGACGGCATCGTGCTCAACAAGATCCTGCGCCGCGCGCTGCCCCGGCCCGTGCACCTCTACGCCGACAAGCTCGTCTTCCGGCTTCCGGCGCTCGCCGCCTACGCGCGCCGGCACGGCGTCTTCAGCGACGACCCCACGCTCGGCCGCGACCGGCTGGCGCGGGGCGAACTGGTCGGCGTGTTCCCCGAAGGCATGGCCGGCGTCGGCAAGGACTTCTCCCTGCGGTACCGGCTGCGCCCCTTCAACCCCGGGTTCGCCGCCACCGCCGTACTCACCGGGGCGCCGGTGGTGCCGGTGTCCATCGTGGGGGCGGAGGAGACGTTCCCGAAGCTCGGTGAGATCGGCTCGCTCGCCCGGCGGTTCGGGCTGCCCTACTTCCCCGTGACCACGCCGCTGCCGCTGCCGGCGAAGTGGCTGGTCACGGTCGGCGAGCCGATCCCGGCCCCGGCCGCCGCCGACACGTACGCCGAGCGTTCGGCCGCGGCGCGGCGGCTGTGCGACGAGGCGTGGTTCACGGTGCAGGCGATGGTGGACCGGGACCTCGGGCGCCGGACGACGCCGTTCTGGTAGGCCAACACCCGTACAGGACAGCTCAGTTGGTGAGCCACTCCGCGGCCCTGCGGGCGTCGGAGGCCGCCGTGGCGCAGCGCTCCGCGTGCGCGAGCAGGGTCATCCGGCAGCGTTCACCGAAGGCGTCGTGGTTCCAGCCGGGCTGCTGGGCGCAGTCGGCCAGGCGGCGCGCGTGCTCCTCCAGGCTCCGGGCGCCGGCGGCGGCGAGCGCGGCGTAGTGGGCCGGGCCCGCGCCCATGACGGGGCTCGTCCGCGCGGCGTGCGGCGTCTCGCGCGTGCCGACGTCGGTGGGCACGTCCCTGTCCGCCGCGGCGGCGAGGGCGCGGACGAGTTCGGCGGCGGCGAGTGCGCCCAGATCGGCGGCGGCGCACGGGACGCGGGCGGCGCACAGCTCCGCCGACAGGTCCGGCGCAGGGCCATCCAGCGGGTCCGTGGGGTCCGGGGCCGACCCCTCGTCCAGATCGCGCAGCCACGCGGTCGCGCACAGGATCTCGGTGCCCGCCCCGACCGTCAGGTCCTGCCACCGGAACGGCTCGACGACCGCGTGCACGGTGGCGGGCAGCGGCGGGCGGCGGCGCAGCGCCTCAGCCACGCTCCGCTCCGCGCGCTCCCCGGCGGGCAGCGGCGGCGCCTCCGCGAGCAGCGCGAAGGCCTCCGGCGCGACCTCGGTGAGGGCGCGGGTGACCACGTCCAGCGCGTGTGCCAGGTAGTCCCGTGCCGTCCCGGCGTCCGCGCGCTCGGGCACGTACGGGTCGATGCGCCGGTTCAGCGCGGCGCCGCGGGCCTCGTGCTCGGCCGGGTTCGCGGAGCGGGTCACGGCCTGGAGGATCTCGCTGACGAGGGTGTCCTGCGCGGCCTCTGCGCCGAGGACGAGGACTCGCGCGAGCCGTCGGGCGGCGTCCTTCCACCCGTCCCGGTCGAAGGAGCCGTCCGGCTGTCGCGCGGCGAGCAGTTCGGCGGCCGCCGCGGTGGCGGCGGAGCGCACGGCCACCGGGTCGAGGGTCGGCGGCGGCGCCACGTGCGGTATCAGGATCGTGCGGCGGCCCTCGGCATCGAGGACGTGGACGGTGCCGAGCGCTCCCGCCTCCTCGCCCCGCCGCACCAGGCCGTCGGCGTCCGCGCCGGAGAACGGCATCAGGAAGGCGCCGAACGCCGTGGCCATCCGCGTCGGCCGCCCCGACCTGGCCCTCCGCACCTGGGCGAGCACCTGCCGGGTCAACTCCCGCCGGGTGAACGGCTTGAGGCCGAAGGCCCGGGCCGGCGCGTCGATCCAGGAGACACGCTGGGCGGCGAGCGCGGCACTGACCAGGACGTTCTCCAGCGGCCAGGCCGTCGCGGGCCGATCAGGGGCGGTGCCGGTGTCTGTATCGGTACCCGTGGCGTTCATGGCGTTCATGGCGGTCATCGCCGGTCTCCTGCCCTTCGGTGGTCGTCGCTCGGCTTCACTTGTCGAGGAGTTGGTACGGCTGATTGCCGACGATCTCGCCGTCGTACGCGGTGATCAGCGCGTTGACGCGGGCGCGGTGCGGAAGGTCGTCGCCACTGAGGGTGGCGGCGTAGGCCTGCGGGGCGTGCGAGAGCGGGTAGTCGTACGTCTCGTCGAGCCAGGCGAGTTCGAGCCAACTGGCGGGGACCTCGTAGGCGGAGGCGGGCCCGCGCCCGTCGAGCCCCGGGATCACGTCGTGCTTGTTGACGAGGCTGACGATCTGGACCGCGGGATCGAGCGGGCGCTTGTTGTCGATGGGCGAGCCGACGGTGATCACATGCGTGAGCTGGTACGTCGACACGACGTCGAGGTCGCAGGCGAGGTTCATGGCGGTGATCCCGCCGAGGCTGTGGCCCACGATCATCAGCTCGGAGCCGCTGGGCACACCCGCGCGCACCAGCAGTTCCTTGACCGCGCGGGTGTACGTGGTGTCGGTGCACAGCGCGGCGTCGAACGCGCCGACCAGGTCCTGCGGGGTGCCGTTGCGCAGGCGCCCGAAGCTGGTGCCGGGCAGCAGCAGAACGTGCCGCTGGGCGCCGTCGGCGCAGTCGATGCGGCGCAGCAGGGCGAGGCCGTGGTTGCCGAGCGCGGAGATGTCGTCGATGTAGCGGACGATGTCGTTGCCGGAGCGGGACAGGACGCGGGCGAGCATCGCGTCGGGCTCGACGCGCTCGGCCCGGCCCGGGCCCGGGTTCAGGTGCCGGATCAGCCCGGCAGGCAGGCCGAGGAACGGGTCGGTGCCGGGCACTCCGCCGGCCAGGGTGACCCAGGAGAAGGAGTCGTTGGCCGGGTTCTCGTCGAGGAGTCCCTGGAGGGCGAGCAACTCCATGATCACCGGGCTGAACGTGGTGAGGGTGCGGGTGACGCCGAACAGGTCGACCAACTCCCTTGCGGCGCGCAGCGCTTCGAACCTGCGGCCCGCGATCACCGCGTCGGTGAGGCGCTTGGCGAGCGGCGCGGCCAGGTTCGGGTGCTCGCGGGCCGCTGCCTCGATGCGCAGCGCGAACGCGTCGACGGCCATCGCCACGGCGGCGGGCCTGCGGCGGGCGACGGCCCCCAGTGAGCGGACGGCCTCGCCGACGACGCCGCCGTTGGCGGCGAAGCCGAGCCCGGCCGGGTTCGTGACCGCGCGGGCCGCCGTCAGGGCTGCGCCGAACGCCCAGGTCGGCCGGCGCAGCGCTTGGAGTCCCACCCGCCAGCTCGAGCCCGCGGCGGTCAGCCCCGCGCCGGTCCGGCGCGCGGCGAGCGCCGCGTCGGCGAGCAGCACGGACGCCGCGACGAGCAGTTCGGCGTCGGTCCGGTCCGCCGCCCGTGGCGATGGCGACGGCGACGTGTGAGCGGTCTTCGCAGTGTCACGCGTGTGGACTGTCTCGACTGCCATTCCGGCCACCTCGTCCCTGGAACGCCTCGGCGGGGCCGGCCCGCCACTCATCAGCAGTAGACCCGGACCGCCCCCGCCCGGCAGGACCGCTGCGACCGATCGGGTGAGTCACGGAACGTGCCCGCCGCGCGTCCGATACCCGGAGCCGCACGCATCACCGCAGGCCACAGCGGTCCGGCGGGGACGGGAGCCGCCCGGGTGAATCACCGAGCGTGTGCGCGCGCCGGGCCGCCGCAGGGCGGGCCCGGCGACCAGCATGCCGGTGTGATCATCGGGAGGTTTGCCGGAAGGATGACTCGACGACTGCCCATGGAAACGCGCCGGGCGCGCGGCCGCACGGCGCCGCGGCTGCTCGCCGCGCTCTGCCTCGCCCTCTGTTGCTGGCCCGCGGCGGCCCCCTCGGCCGCCGACGGCGCGGGGACGCACGGGCTGGCGCTCGCCGTCACCGTGAACTCCCGCCCCGGAACCGACGCGCTGCGCCCCGGCATCCGCAGCGGCGGCGAGGTCGTCGTCTCGTACCGGCTGATCAACCGGGGCAGCGCCGACCTGCACGACGTGCGGGTGCGTGACCCGTCGATGCCGGGCGCCCGGATCCGCTGCCCCGGCGGCAGCGACCGGGTGCCGCTGCTCATCGGGACCCGGTCGGCACGCTGCACGGCGACCGGGCCCGCCCGCCCCGGCCGGTGGGTCGGCGAGGTGCGGGCCGCCGGGCGCCAGCCGTATCTGCGCGCTGTCGTGCAGGCGACCGCGCGCTCCGGGTACGCGGGCGTCGGCGCGGCCCTGACGCTCGCTCAGTCGGCGCGGCCGACGGGTCCGGGCCGGGCCCGCGTCACCTACACCGTCACCAACCCCGGCAACCGGCCCCTGCGCGACATCCGCGTCACCGACCCGGGGTTCGCCCCCGACCGCATCGACTGCGCGCGGGGCCGCCCGGTCGTGCCGCGCCTCGCGCCCGGTGCCACGGCCGAGTGCGCCGGGGAGGTGCGGCGCGCTCCCGGTACGTACACGGGCCGTGGCCTCGCCCAGGGCAGCGACCAGCTCCGCACCATCGGCACGCGCGGCGAGGAGGTGCCGCCGCCCCGGCTGTCGGCACACGCCTCGGCCCGCCTCGTGCTTCCGGCGGCGGCCGCGCCCCGGCCGACCGTCCCGGCGTCGCCGAAGCCGCCCGGTGAACCACCGGGTGCGGCCCAGCCGCCCGCCGCGCCGCCGCTGCCGCCGCCCGCGCCGGCTCTCCTGCTGCTGCGGGTGCCACCACCGCCGGGCATCGCCCCGCCCGGTCAGGAGCCCGCGCCGCGGGAGCTCCCCGTACGTCCCGGCCAACCCGAGCGCCCCGAAGCCCGACCCGACGCACAACAGCGACAGCAACAACAGCACCGACAACAACAGCGGAATCATGCTCAAGAACCCCAACAGCGCCCGCTGCTCGGCCGGTTCCTCCGCGACGACGGCCGGCCCACCGGTCTCGGCTTCGCGGCGGCGCTGTTCCTCGTGCTGCTGCCCGCCGCGCTCGCGGCCGCCGTGCTCGGTTCCGCCCGTAGACACTGACCGCATCGGAGCGGACTCCCGAAATGATCGCAAGTCTGGCCATCGTCCTCGGCGTCGCCCTGCTCGCCGCCGCGATCGTCCTCGTCAAACACCGGTTCTGGCCGCTCGGCCCGGACGCCGAACCCCGTGAGGACGTCGCCGAGTACATCTCGATGATGGTCGGTGTCCTCTACGCCCTGGTGCTCGGCCTCGCCCTCGTATCGGTCTGGGACACCCGCTCGGGCGCCGAGGACCACACCGCCACCGAGGCGAGCGCCGCCCACCAGATCCACATGCTGGCCGACGGTCTGACGCCGGCTCAGGGAGCGCAGGTGCGCACGGACATCGAGCGGTACATGGCGCACGTCGCCGACACCGAGTGGCCGGCCATGACCGAGGGCCGCCCGCCGGGTTCGTCGGGCTGGCACCTTCTGGCCGACGTGCGCGCCGCGAGCCGGGTGCCGAACGACGCCACACCCTCCCAACAGGCGACCGTGCAGGAGACGTTGGCACAGCTGAGCGTGCTCGACGAGGCCCGCAGGGGCCGGGAGTCGGATGCCGGCGAGCGGCTCTCACCGGTGATCTGGTTCGGCCTGATCGTCGGGGGCGTGCTGACGGTCGCCTTCATGTTCATGTTCGGGGTGCAGCGCAGCGTCACCCACGTCGTGATGGTGATGGGGCTGTCCGCGCTGATCACGTTCACCGTGCTGCTGATCTACCAGCTCGACGGCCCGTTCGGCGGTCTGATGGCGGTCGAGTCCGATCCGTTCACGCGCGGCCTGTGACCCGCGCCAACCCGCGCCGCGCCGGGCATCACAGATCCTGGCCCAGTTCGCTTCCGACCACGTAACTGCACTGTGTGTACGAGTATCCGGGCTGGACCCGGCCGCCCGCCGCGCGTCCGCTCGCCGTCGCGTCGCGGCCGCCCGGCTTGTGCAGGAAGTGGTACGTGCCCGCGGGCAGCCGCAGCGTCTTCTTCGGGTAGCTCTTGCCGCTCGCCTTGCACGCCTTGCCGCGGCCCGCCGCCTCCGTCGGATACGTCTTGCACGATGCGCAGGCGGCAATGGTGATCCGGCCGGTGACCGGCCCCGTGTAGAGGACCTCGACCGGGTCGGGGCCGTCGTTGCTGATCACCATATCCATGCGGGAGCCGCCCGGCGTGCCCTTGGGCGGCAGCCGGTCGCCCGCGGCGGGCCGCAGCTGGGCGATCTCGGCGGCGGTGGCGACCTGTTGGGCGCGGGCCCGCCGCTTGTCGTTCTTGTACGTGCGCGCGAAGTCGGTCAGCGAGGTGCGCGCGGCGCCGAACCGCTTGTCCTCGAACTGGTCGATGCCGCAGGCGTACGCCCCGTCCTCCACGGCCGTCCCGACCCGGTCGCGCAGATGCGCGGGTGCGGGCGCGGGCAGCCGCTTCGCGGTGTCGCCGATGCGGCGCAGTGCCCGGGTGGCGGCGCACGGGTCGCCGCCCTTCAGCGCGCCCGCGCGCCGTTCGACGGCCGCGCGCACGGCGGGCTCCACCTGTCGGGCCTGCGCCGACTCGGGGAACGTGCGCAGGAGTTGGCCCAGTTCGCCGCCGCGGCCGTCGGACTCTGCGGTGCCGAGTCGTCCCGTGCCGCACTTCAGGAGCGAGGCCGCAAGGGGCTTGTCGGGCCAGGTCGCGAGGGGGCCGAGGACGGTGCGGTCGATGGAGCCCGGCACCGTCCGCAGGTGTTCGAGGGGTGCGACGGCGGCGCAGTGCGCACCGTCGGCGTACGGCGCGGAGACCGCCTTGTAGTAGGCGTCGAGGCTGTCGGGCACGCGGTGGGCGGCCCGGGAGTCCGGGTGGTCCTCGGCGAGGTCGCGGTAGCGGCCGAGCGCCGTGCGGTAGTCGGCGCGCGCCTCGGCGAAGTCGCGGGCCGAGGCCTTCTTCACGAGGGCGTCGGCGCTGTCGAGCCGGTCGAGCAGCATCTCCTCGACGGCGTCGTCGCGCAGCCCGCCGTACGCGAAGGCTCCCCCGGCGGGCACGGCGAGCAGCGCGACACCGAGCAGGATCGCCACAACGGGCTTGATCTGTACGGAACTTGAGGGCGCACGCAGCCCGCGCCGCGCGCCGTCGGCCACCGCGACGAGCAGCAGCGCCGCGTACCCGATCAACGCCCATCCGGGCACCCCGTCGGGGTCGGCGGGCAGCGCGAGGGTGAGCAGGGCGGCCGTGGCGGCGACGCACAGCAGGGCGAGCAGGCGGCGGCGTACGAGGACGTACCCCAGGCCGAGTCCGCTGAGGTTGAGCAGCCCCGCCGCGGCAGCGCGCGCCGGATCCGCGGGCCCGGCGGGCGGCCGGTCGGCGGGTCGGCCGGGCGGCCCGAACGCGACTTCCTGCGGGGGCCCGAAGGTGGCGGGCGGCCCGGCCGCCGGCGCCCCGGGCGGTATCGGTGGCGCCGGTGGCCCCGGCGGCATCGGTGGCATCTGCGGAGGCGGCCCGAACCCGCCGCTCCCCTGCCGTTCCGCGTCGCCGGACGACGCGCCCCCCTGCCACCTCATCGCGGTCCCCCAACCGTCAGGTGTCGCACCCCGAAGCAAACGATCGGGGGCGGGACCCCGCCTGTCAATCGGTCACAAGTGGCCAACCCGGCGGCGCCGCGCCCCAACTCCCTTTACGTTCCGAACTCTTGACGGCCCCACCCGGCCCCCTTTAACTCAAGGCTTGAATTCAGAAACGGCACGACGCACCACAAGCACCCGCAACGGGACCACCGGGAGGGAACCTTGCGTCACACCGGATCCACCACCAGATCGGGCCGCAGAAGCCGCAGGAGACGCGCGGCCCTGCTCGCCGTGTCGGCGCTCGCGGCGGGCCTGCTGCCGCTGACCGGCACCACGGCCGCCTCCGCCGCCGACGACCCCGCACCCACCCCCGTCGACCGCTTCGAGGGTGAGGTGCCCTTCGCGACGCAGCCCGCCGAAGGCATCTTCACCTGGGGTGGCGACACCGACGACAACCCGAAGCTCGAACTCAAGGAGCGCGCGGACGCCCCCGAGGGCGCCAAGGTCCTCGAAGGCGCCTACGACATCAGCGGCTACGGCGGCTTCAGCCACGACTACGCGGCCGACAAGCCGGCCCACGACTGGTCGGCCCACAAGGGCATCCGCTTCTGGTGGTACGGCGACGCCTCGGGCCGCGAGCAGAACTTCGAGATCAAGGACGGCGGCGCGCACGGCGAGGCCTCCGAGCTGTGGACGACGTCGTTCACCGACGACTTCACCGGATGGAAGCAGGTCGAGCTGCCGTTCACGCGGTTCGAGTACCGCACGGACTACCAGCCCGTCGGCGGCATCGACCACGTCCTCGGGCTCGACGAGATGTGGGGCTACGCGGTCACGCTGCCCACCGGCACCAAGAGCCAATTCGCCATGGACGGCGTGGAGTTGTACGGCAGGGCCGATCAGTCGCTGCGCGCGCAGGTGTCGACGGACGCCTCCGTGTACCCGGTGAAGGAGGGCGGCTCGGCGACGGTGAAGCTGTCGGTCACCACCACCGGGAACGTGCCGATCGAGGACCCCGTCACCATCGAGTACGCCACCGGGGGCGGCACCGCCGAAGCGGGCAAGGACTACACCCCGGTCGCCGGCAAGGTCACCTTCCCGGCCGGCACCGCGTCCGGCGCGGCGAAGACCGTCAGGGTCGCCACCAGCAAGGACTCCACCAAGGCCGAGACCGCCGAGACCATCCCGCTGAAGCTGACCGTCACGGGAGCCAGGCCGCCCGCCGAGTCCCCGCAGGTCGTCATCGACGCGCACGGACTGCCGTACCTCGACACCAAGACCCCGGTCAAGAAGCGGGTCGCCGACCTCGTCTCGCGGATGTCCCTTGAGGAGAAGGTCGGCCAGATGACGCAGGCCGAGCGCGCGGCGCTGAAGTCACCGGGCGACATCGCGAGCCACCACCTCGGCTCGCTGCTCTCCGGCGGCGGCTCCGTGCCGACGCCGAACACGCCCGAGGGCTGGGCCAGGATGATCGACGGCTACCAACTCCAGGCGCAGGCAACGCGGTTCCAGATCCCGTTGATCTACGGCGTGGACGCGGTGCACGGCCACAACAACGTCGTGGGCGCCACGATCATGCCGCACAACATCGGCATCGGCGCGACCCGCGACCCTCATATCGCGGAGAAGACCGGGGCGGTGACCGCATCCGAGGTGCGCGCGACCGGCGTCCCGTGGGACTTCGCACCCTGCCTGTGCGTCTCGCGCGACGAGCGCTGGGGCCGCTCCTACGAGGCCTTCGGTGAGGACCCGGCCCTCGTCGAGTCCATGGAGACCGTGATCAAGGGCTTCCAGGGCCGCGCGAACGGCGCCGACCTCGACCGGAAGGACAAGGTCCTCGCCACCGCCAAGCACTTCGTCGGCGACGGCGGCACCGAATACGGCTCCTCCACCACCGGCTCGTACACCATCGACCAGGGCGTCACGAAGGTGACGAAGCAGGAACTGGAGGCCGTGCACCTGGCGCCCTTCGGCGACGCGGTGAAGCGCGGGGTGGGCACGGTCATGCCCTCGTACTCCTCGCTCGACATCATCGGCGACGCCGAGGGCCCCGTGAAGATGCACGCCAACGCGGCGATGATCAATGGCGAGCTGAAGGACAAGCTCGGCTTCGAGGGCTTCGTGATCAGCGACTACGCGGGCATCGACCAGATCCCCGGCGACTACGCCTCCGACGTCCGTACGTCGATCAACGCGGGCCTCGACATGATCATGGTGCCGAACGCCTACGCCGACTTCGAGAAGACCCTGCTCGCCGAGGCCACCTCGGGCCGGGTGTCCGAGAAGCGCGTGGACGACGCGGTCTCCCGCATCCTCACGCAGAAGTTCAAGCTCGGCCTCTTCGAGAAGCCCTACGCGGACACCTCGAACGCCGACGAGATCGGCGGCGCCGCCCACCGCGCCGTGGCCCGCGAGGCGGCGGCCAAGTCGCAGGTGCTCCTGAAGAACGACGGGAACGTGCTGCCCCTGAAGCGCTCCCAGAAGGTGTACGTCGCCGGGTCCAACGCCGACGACATCGGCAATCAGGCCGGTGGCTGGACCGTCACCTGGCAGGGCTCGTCCGGAAAGATCACGGACGGCACCACGGTCCTCCAGGCGATGAAGAAGGCCGCACCCGGCGCGAAGGTCGACTACTCGAAGGACGCCTCGGCGCCGACCTCCGGCTACGACGTCGGCGTGGTCGTCGTCGGCGAGACCCCGTACGCGGAGGGCGTCGGCGATGTCGGCAACGGGCACGACCTGGAGCTGTCCGCGGCCGACAAGGCGGCGGTGGACAAGGTCTGCGGCGCCATGAAGTGCGTGGTGCTCGTGGTCTCCGGGCGGCCGCAGCTGATCGGCGACCGGCTGGGCGACATCGACGGGCTCGTCGCGTCCTGGCTGCCGGGCACGGAGGGCGACGGCGTGGCCGACGTCCTCTACGGCAAGCGGCCCTTCACCGGACAGCTCCCGGTGACCTGGCCGAAGTCCGAGGCCCAGCTGCCCATCAACGTCGGCGACGCCTCGTACGATCCGCAGTTCCCGTACGGCTACGGGCTCACGACCAAGGCCGCCGGCAAGGAGAGCGGCGGGCAGGCCCTGGTGGCCAAGGAGCGGCTCAGGGTCCAGCAGAAGGCGGGCGGCACAGTGACGGCGGCGTGGGCCAAGCCGTTCGCCGAGGCCGAGCACCTCGCCCTCACCGGCGACTACAAGGGGGCGCTGAAGAAGCTGGCCGCGGCCTACAAGGCGGCCTGACCGGCCTGGGAGGCGGCAACTGAGCGCGCGGGGCCTCCAGTTGGGCCCCGCGCGACACGCCGCCCGAGCCCCGGCACGGACCCCGCACCCGGACGTGTGCCTACCATCGCGACATGAGCGCCCATATCAGCATCGTCCGTGACACGTCGCTGCGCGCCGCCGAGGCGTGGGCGAGGCTGACCGACTGGGAGCGGCACGGCGACTCCGTGCCGCTCACCCGTGTCACGGTGCGGACCCCGCCGCCGGACGCGGCGGGCACGGTGTTCGTGGCGCGCACCGGTGTCGGGAAGTGGGGCTTCGACGACCCGATGGAGGTCGTCGCCTGGCAACCGCCGCGCCGCTGCCGGATGGAGAAGCGCGGCCGGGTCGTCACCGGCTGGGCCGAGTTCGAGGTGCGGGCCCTCGGCGACGGCGGCTCGCGCGTCGAGTGGCGCGAGGAGCTGCGGGTGCGCGGGGTGCCCCGCGCCGCGGACCGGGTGGTCGCGGCGGCGGGGCGATGGGTGTTCGGCCGGGCGGTGGACGGGCTGCTGTACGACGCCGAGGACAAGGCCACCGTCTCCGAGGTCACCGAGGCCGATGTCGCCGCGGACGACGCCCCCGGAGAAACGTCACCGCACCGGCCGTGACCGGCCCGGCGTCACTTCCCGGGCCGCAGCGGCGGGTTGGCGTACCGCACCAGTTCGAGCGCCTGCTGCGGGAACCAGTCGCCCGCCCTCGGGTCGACCATGCCGCGCTCCGGGTCCTCGGGGCCCGCGGTGCCGCGCAGGCACAGGCCGTCCGACTCCCCCGGCGTCTTGATCCACAGGCGGGCGTCCTGCAAGGCATCGCCGGTGCGCAGGGTCGGGCGGGCGCCGAGGCCGCGGTCCGGCGGGTTGCACCAGTCCTGGGCGTCGGTGTACTTGCCCGCGGGCGGGGTCCAGGTGCCCTGGCCGTTGCGGCTGGAGTCCGTCACGAAGTGCGGCATCCGGGAGGCCGGGACCCGTACGTGGGCGTCGATCCAGGTCTGCGCCTCGGCGCGCGGCGTCCACTGGTTCGGGCAGTCGGCCGCGTCCCCGGACGACTTCTCGACGTACGCGACGCAGGACGAGATCAGCTTCCCGTACCAGGAGTTGGCGTCGTCGGTGAAGTAGTTGGAGGCGTTGGTGTAGAAGCCGGCCGCGTCCCCGACGCCGCCCTTGATCAGGCGCGGCACGATGGAGTTGACGCTGTGCCAGCCGGGGTGGCCGGTGTCGAGGTAGACACGGGTGCCGCGCAGCGGTTCCAGGTGGTCGACCGCGTAGTTGACCTCGGTGTAGCGCGCGGCGGTCCTGGTGCCCTGGGCGTCGTCCTGGCCGCAGTCGGCGGGCAGCAGGGCCAGCGCGTCGGGTTCGAGGACGACCATGGCGTCGCGGGAGCCGATGCCGCGGGCGACGGCGTCGATCCAGGCCTCGTACTCGGCGGTGGTGGCGGCGCCGCCCGCGGAGTAGTTGGAGCAGTCGCGGCCCGGGATGTTGTAGAGCGCGAACACCGGGAGGTCGGCGCGCCGGTCGGCGTCCCTGACGACGTCGCGGGCGAGCTTCTCGACCTCGGCCGGGCTCTGGTCGCCGAACCAGACGGCCTGCGGGGTGGCGATCATCGCGGTGATCCGGGCGGCGTCGCGGTACTGGCCCGCCTTGACGAGGCCCGCGATCTGCCGGACGGCGTCCGGGTTGGGGTCGGGCGTGTAGAGCCCGGTGCCGTGCCCGGTCTCCGCCGCCGGTTCGGCGGCGAGGGCCTGGGGTGCGGCGAGGAGGAGGGTGAGCGTGGCGGCGGCCGCGGCTGCGGCGCGGCTGAGAGGTCTTCGCACGGTGACTCCTGGGGTCCGGTCGAGCGGGTGACGGTCGGCCTTGCGGGAGCGCTCCCACAGAGAGTCGACCGAGCCCTCCGGTACGTCAAGCACGCCGCGCCCTCGGCACGTTGACGTCACCCGTCCCTACGCCACGGAGCTCCGCCCAGGACCCCGCTGCTCAATCGCCGCAGGGGCTCTGATGAGCCCCTGCGGCGATTGAGCAGGCCCGTCCGGCAGGACATTCGGGAAGGGGCGGGTGGGGGGAGAAAGACTCTCGTGGCTCAGGCCACCGAGTCGATCCGTCGTGTGGACCCCGGCTCGTGGTGGATCGGGGTGTGGGCGCCCGTCAGGGACACGCCCGTGCCGCCCCGGCGGTCCGCCACGATCTGGGAGGCGATGGACACCGCCACCTCCTCCGGCGTACGGGCCCCCAGGTCGAGCCCGATCGGGGACCGCAGGCGCGCCAACTCAAGCTCGGTGACCCCGACTTCACGCAGCCGCTCGTTGCGGTCGAGGTGCGTGCGGCGCGAGCCCATCGCGCCCACGTACGCCACCGGGAGCCGCAGCGCGAGCCGCAGCAGCGGCACGTCGAACTTGGCGTCGTGGGTGAGGACGCACAGCACGGTCCGGCCGTCGACCTCGGTCCGCTCCAGGTACTCGTGCGGCCACTCGACGACGATCTCGTCGGCGTCGGGGAACCGCGCGGCCGTCGCGAACACCGGACGCGCGTCGCACACGGTGACGCGGTAGCCGAGGAACTTGCCCATCCGCACCAGCGCGGACGCGAAGTCGATCGCGCCGAACACGATCATCCGCGGGGCCGGCACCGACGACTCGACCAGGACGGTGAGCGGGGACCCGCACCGCGAGCCCTGCTCACCGATCTCAAGGGTGCCCGTGCGCCCCGCGTCGAGGAAGGCCGCCGCCTCCCCCGCCACGGTGCGGTCGAGCTCGGGATGGGCCCCGAACCCGCCCTCGTGCGAGCCGTCGGGGCGGACCAGCAGCGCCCGCCCCCGCAGCTCCGCGGGGCCCGACACGATGCGCGCGAGCGCCGCCGCCTCCCCCGTGGCGGCGGCGCCGAGCGCCCGCGCGAGCACCTCTCGTACGGCCGTGTCGGACGCCCGTACCGGGGTGACGAGGATGTCGATGACGCCACCGCAGGTGAGCCCCACGGCGAAGGCGTCGTCGTCGCTGTAGCCGAACCGTTCGAGGACCGTTTCCCCGTCCTCCAGGGCCTGGGCGCACAGCTCGTACACCGCGCCCTCCACGCACCCGCCGGAGACCGATCCGATCGCGGTGCCCTCGCCGTCGACGGCGAGGGCCGCGCCCGGTTGCCGGGGCGCGCTGCCGCCGACGGCCACCACGGTGGCCACGGCGAAGTCGCGTCCCTGCTCGACCCACCGGTACAGCTCATCGGCGATGTCCAGCATGTCTCGGTCTCCTTAACGGTTCAGGGAACGGTCCGGCCGGAAGGGCTACTTGACGCCCATCCAGCTCTCGATCGGGTGCAGGCCGAAGTACACGAGGAAGACGAGCGTCAGCACCCACATGAAGGCGCCGATCTCGCGGAACTTCCCCTGCGCCGCCTTGATCGCCGTGTAGGCGATCACTCCGGCGCCGACCCCCGCGGTGATGGAGTACGTGAACGGCATCAGCGCCACGGTCAGGAACACCGGCACGGCCACGGCCCGGTCGGACCAGTCCACGTGCCGCGCGTTCTGCATCATCATCGCGCCGATGACGACGAGCGCGGCGGCGGCGACCTGGCCGGGCACGATCTGCGCGAGCGGCGTGAAGAACAGGCCGAGCGCGAAGAGGAAGCCGGTGACGACGGACGACAGGCCGGTGCGCGCGCCCTCGCCGACGCCCGTGGCGGACTCGATGAAGACGGTCTGCCCGGAGGCGCCCGCCACACCGCCGATCGCGCCGCCCGCGCCGTCGATGAACAGCGCCTTGGACAGGCCGGGCATCCGGCCCTTGTCGTCGGCGAGCTTGGCCTCGGTGCCGACGCCGATGATGGTGGCCATCGCGTCGAAGAAGCCGGCGAGCACGAGCGTGAACACGATCATGCCGACGGTCATGCCGCCGATGGAGTCCCAGCCGCCGAACTCGACGTGTCCGAAGAGCGAGAAGTCGGGCATGGAGACGGCGCTGCCGGTCAGCTCGGGCGGGCTGCCGCCCCAGACCTTCGGGCTGAGGTCGAAGACCGCGTTGACGATGACGGCGAGGATCGTGCCGACGACGATGCCGATGAGGATCGCGCCGGGGATGTTGCGGGCCTGGAGCATGAAGATCAGGAGCAGGGTCACCGCGAAGAGCAGCACCGGCCAGCCCTTGAGCTGTCCGCCGGTCCCCAGGGTCACCGGGGCGCCCTTGCCCACGAACCCGGCGTTGACCAGGCCGATCAGGGCGATGAACATGCCGATGCCGATGGTGATGCCGTGCTTCAGGGCGAGCGGGATCGCGTTCATGATGATCTCGCGAAGCCCGGTGACGACGAGCAGCACGATCACGACGCCGTACATCACGCACATGCCCATGGCCTGCGGCCACGTCATGTTGGGCGCCACCTGGGTGGCGAGCACGCCGGAGACGGACAGGCCTGCGGCGAGCGCCAGCGGCACCTTGCCGAGGAAGCCCATCAGGAGGGTGCAGACCGCCGCGGCGAGCGCGGTCGCGGTGATGAGTCCGGCGTGGCTGAGCTTGTTGCCCGCCGCGTCGGGGCCGCCGAGCAGCAGCGGGTTGAGCAGGAGGATGTAACACATCGCCATGAAGGTGGTGATGCCGCCGCGCACCTCGCGCGCGAACGTCGACCCTCTGTCGGATATGTGGAAGTAACGGTCGAGCCAAGACCTGCCGGCGGGCTGACGCGAGCCCGCGCCCGCGTCGTCTGCGGTGGTCTTCGGCTCCACGGACTGCTGGGTCATGGTGCCTCGTTTCCCAAGGTTCATAGGGGCACCCGTGAACTGCCTCACGGAGCACGGGTTTTGGGATGGCTGCACGACCCGGGGGACGGCCCGAGACGCAGAGGAGTGCGGCGGGGTGACGGTGCCTCGACGAAGCGGCCGTCACCCCGCGCGGGGAGGCGGGGCTAGGCCTGGGGGCCCGTTCCCGTCAGGTGCTCGGGCCGGACCGGGGTCCGGTCGAGCTCCAGGCCCGTCGCGTTCCGGATCGCCGCGAGGACGGCCGGGGTCGACGACAGGGTCGGTGCCTCGCCGATGCCGCGCAGCCCGTACGGGGCGTGGTCGTCGGCGAGTTCGAGCACGTCGACCGGGATGGTCGGCGTGTCGAGAATCGTGGGGATCAGGTAGTCCGTGAAGGACGGGTTCCTGACCTTGGCGGTCTTCGGGTCGACGACGATCTCCTCCATCACCGCGACGCCGAGGCCCTGCGTGGTGCCGCCCTGGATCTGGCCGATCACGGACAGCGGGTTGAGCGCCTTGCCGACGTCCTGGGCGCAGGCCAGCTCGACGACCTTGACGAGGCCGAGCTCGGTGTCGACCTCGACGACGGCGCGGTGGGCGGCGAAGGAGTACTGCACGTGCCCGTTGCCCTGCCCGGTGCGCAGGTCGAAGGCCTCGGTGGGGCGGTGCCGCCACTCCTCCTCGACCTCGACGGACTCGCCCTCCAGGACCTCGACGAGGTCGGCGAGGACCTCGCCGCCGTCGGTGACGACCTTGCCGCCCTCCAGGAGGAGTTCGGCGGTGGCCCACGCCGGGTGGTAGGTGCCCAGCTTGCGGCGGCCGAGGTCCAGGACCTTCTCGCGCACCAGCTCGCAGGCGTTCTTGACGGCGCCGCCGGTGACGTAGGTCTGGCGGGACGCGGAGGTCGAACCGGCCGAGCCCACCTGGGTGTTGGCGGGGTGAATGGTCACCTGCGCGACGCCCAGCTCGGTGCGCGCGATCTGCGCGTGGACTGTGACGCCGCCCTGGCCGACCTCGGCCATCGCGGTGTGCACGGTGGCCACGGGCTCGCCGCCCACAACCTCCATACGCACACGGGCGGTCGAGTAGTCGTCAAAGCCTTCGCTGAAGCCGACGTTCTTGATGCCGACGGCGTAGCCGATGCCGCGTACGACGCCCTCGCCGTGCGAGGTGTTGGACAGGCCGCCGGGCAGCTGGCGCACGTCGGCGCCCTCGCTGGACTCCCACTGGCGCTCCATCGGCAGCGGCATCGCCTTGACGCGGCGCAGCAGTTCGGCGACCGGGGCGGGCGAGTCGACGGGCTGGCCCGTCGGCATGATCGTGCCCTGCTCCATGGCGTTGAGCTGCCGGAACTCGACCCGGTCGATGCCCACCTTGTCGGCGAGCTTGTCCATCTGCGCCTCGTACGCGAAGCACGCCTGGACCGCGCCGAAGCCGCGCATGGCGCCGCAGGGCGGGTTGTTGGAGTACAGCGCGATGGCCTCGATGTCGACGTCGTCGAGCACGTACGGGCCGACGGCCAGGGACGAGGCGTTGCCGACGACGGCCGGGGAGGCCGAGGCGTAGGCGCCGCCGTCCAGGACGATGCGGCACTTCATGTGCGTGAGCTTGCCGTCCTTCGTCGCCCCGTGCTCGTAGTAGAGCTTCGCGGGGTGGCGGTGAACGTGCCCGAAGAAGGACTCGAAGCGGTTGTAGACGATCTTGACGGGCTTGCCGGTGCGCAGCGCGAGCAGGCACGCGTGGATCTGCATCGACAGGTCCTCGCGGCCGCCGAACGCGCCGCCGACGCCGGAGAGCGTCATCCGCACCTTGTCCTCGGGCAGGCCGAGGACGGGGGCGATCTGCCCGAGGTCGGAGTGCAGCCACTGGGTGGCGACGTAGAGGTCGACGCCGCCGTCCTCGGCCGGCACGGCGAGGCCGGACTCGGGGCCGAGGAAGGCCTGGTCCTGCATGCCGAAGGTGTATTCGCCGGAGACCGTGAAGTCGGCCTTCTTGGCGGCCTCTTCGGCGTTGCCGCGGACGATCGGCTGGCGGTGCACGATGTTGGGGTGCGGGACGTGGCCGATGTGGTGGTCGTCGCGGTTCTCGTGCACGAGCACCGCGTCCGGGGCGGTCGCGGAGGCCTCGTCGGTGATGACGGGCAGCTCGCGGTACTCCACCTTGATCTTGGCGGCGGCGCGCCGCGCGGTCTCCGGGTGGTCGGCCGCGATGCAGGCGACCGGCTCACCGTGGTGGCGGACCTTGCCGTGCGCGAGGACCGGGGTGTCCTTGATCTCCAGACCGTAGTTCTTCACCTCGGTCGGGAGGTCGTCGTACGTGAGGACCGCGTAGACGCCGGGAGTCGCCAGCGCCTCGGCCGTGTCGATGGAGACGATCTCGGCGTGCGCGACGGTGGAGCGCAGGATGTGGCCCCACAACATGTCCTCGTGCCACATGTCGGACGAGTACGCGAACTCGCCGGTGACCTTGAGGGTGCCGTCAGGGCGGAGCGTGGACTCGCCGATGCCGCCCTTGGTCTGCGATCCCTGCGTGACCTTGCCGGGGATTCCTGTCGTACCCATGCTGCTCAGACTCCCTCGGGCTGGGTCTGGCGCGCCGCGGCGAGCCGGACCGCGTCCATGATCTTCTCGTAGCCGGTGCAGCGGCAGAGGTTCCCCGACAGCGCCTCGCGGATGTCCGCGTCGGACGGGTTCGGGTTCTGCTCCAGCATCTCGTCGGCGGCGACGAGCAGACCCGGCGTGCAGAAGCCGCACTGGACGGCGCCCGCGTCGATGAACGCCTGCTGGATCGGGGCGAGTTCGCCGCCCTCACCGGTCTGCGAGTCGGTGCCCTTGGCGGACCAGCCCTGCGCGTCCTGGAGCGTCGTACCGCCCCCGTGGGAGCCGCAGGAGCGGGCCTTGGCGTGGTCGGCGAGCCCCTCGACGGTGACGACCTCGCGGCCCTCGACCTGTCCGGCGGCCACCAGACACGAACACACCGGCACCCCGTCGAGCCGGACGGTGCACGATCCGCACTCGCCCTGCTCGCACGCGTTCTTCGAGCCCGGAAGCCCCATCCGCTCGCGCAGGACGTAGAGAAGGGACTCGCCCTCCCAGACGTCGTCGGCTTCCTGCTTGCGGCCGTTGACCGTGAAATTGACGCGCATTACGCGGCTCCCTCCGTGCGAACGCCCGAGCCGCGGTACGACTCCCAGGCCCAGGTCAGCGTGCGGCGCGCCATGACGCCGACCGCGTGACGGCGGTACGAGGCGGTGCCCCGCACGTCGTCGATCGGGTTGCAGGCGCCGGAACACAGCGCGGCGAACTGCTTGGCGACCGACGGGGTGATGATCTTGCCGTTGTCCCAGAAGCCGCCCTCTTCGAGCGCGGCGGCGAGGAATTCCTCGGCCTCCTTGGCGCGGACCGGGGTGGGCGCCGCCGAGCCGATGCCGGTGCGCACGGTCCGGGTCTCGGGGTGCAGGGCGAGGCCGAAGGCGCACACCGCGATCACCATCGCGTTGCGCGTGCCGACCTTGGAGAACTGCTGCGGTCCCCCGGCCTTCTTGATGTGCACGGCGCGGATCAGCTCGTCCTCGGCGAGGGCGTTGCGCTTGACCCCCGTGTAGAACTCGTCGATCGGAATGCGCCGCGAACCGCGCACCGACTCCACCTCGACCTCGGCGCCGGAGGCGAGCAGCGCCGGGTGGGCGTCGCCGGCCGGCGATGCGGTGCCGAGGTTGCCGCCGACGCCGCCGCGGTTGCGGATCTGCGGCGAGGCCACGGTGTGCGAGGCGAGGGCGAGACCCGGCAGCTCCGTGCGCAGGTGCTCCATGATCTTGGTGTACGGGACGGAGGCGCCGAGCCGGACGGTGTCGTTCTCCCCCTCGCCCACCTCCCACTCGCTCAGCTCACCGATGCGGTTGAGGTCGAGCAGGTACTCGGGGCGGCGGTGGTCGAAGTTGACCTCGACCATGACATCGGTGCCGCCTGCGATCGGCACGGCTGTGGGGTGCTCGGCCTTCGCGGCGAGCGCCTCCTCCCAGCTGCCGGGGCGAAGGAAGTCCATAACGGCTCTCTTCTCCGTGAGGTTCGTGGATCGGGCAGGGATCGTGCGTGGTTCGTGCGTCGTGTCGTGCGGGTCGATGCGATGCGTTCGAGCCACGGGATGTGCGGATCACGAGGGCTCGTTCATGTGCTGTTCACGCGGAGTGAGCCCAGTACATCGCCTGTGCTCCGGCAGTGTCAGTCACGGAAAACATGAACGCGTTGGCTGGCCCGCCGGGGTGTCTTGTAGATTCGTATGAACGGGCGACATCAGTAACCTCACCGTTTTCCCCAGGAAACCCCGGCCACAGGTCCGCGGGGCTCCCTTCACGTACGACTTCGAGACAGATCGGCGGCGACGACGACATGCGGCTGCGCGCATTGCTGGACACGGACGCGCTGGGCCTCAGGCTCCTCGGCGGCGAGGAGGAGCTCGACCGCACCGTCCGCGGCGTGATGACGACGGACCTGCGGGACCCCAGCCGCTATCTGTCCGGCGGCGAGCTGGTCCTCACGGGTCTGGCCTGGCACCGGGAGCCGGCCGACTCGGAGCCCTTCGCCCGGCTGATGGCCGCGGCGGGCGTCGCCGCCGTCGCCGCGGGCACCGCCGAGTTCGGCTACGTCCCCGAGGACTTCGTCGAGGCCTGCGCCCGGCACCGCGTGCCGCTGTTCTCGGTGGCCCAACAAGTGGCGTTCGGGACGATCACCGAGCACGTCGTACGGCAGGTCTCCGGCGAGCGCGCAGGGGACCTCGCGGCGGTCGTCGACCGGCACCGGCGCCTGATGACCTCGGGGCCCGCGGGCGGCGGCCCCGACGTGGTCCTCGACCTGCTCGGCAGCGACCTGGACCTGCGGGCCTGGGTGCTGTCCCCGACCGGCCGCGCGATCGCCGGTTCGGCCGCGGCGGGGCCCGAGCTGCCCCCGCAGATCCGCACCCGGCTCGCGGCCGAGCACCTGTCGGCCCTGCGCACGGGGCGGCGCAGCCCGCACCGGGTGACGGTCGAAGGGGTCACGTACTCGCTGTTCCCGATCCGCTCGGCGCCGAAGGACACACCGGCCGCCGCCCCCGTCGACCAGCGCGCGAGCGTTCTCGCGGACTGGCTGCTCGCCGTCGAGGCGGACGCGGGCGACTGGCCGGAGGAGCGGCTCGACCTGCTCCAGGGCGTCACGCAGCTGATCTCGGTGGAGCGCGAGCGGCGGGACGCGGCGCGCACGGTGCGGCGCAGGCTCGCGCAGGAGGTCCTGGAGCTGGTGCAGGCGGGCGCGGCCCCCGCGGAGATCGCGGCACGCCTGCGCGTCGCGGCGCCCGTGCTGCTGCCGGGGCTCGGCGCGGCCCCGCACTGGCAGGTCGTCGTGGCCCGCGTGGAGTGGACGGACCCGCAGGGCGAGAAGGCCGAGAGCGGGGCCGTGGCCCAGTCGCTCCTGGAGGAGATCCTGCTGGCCCCGGACGCGGCGGCGGGACCCGACGCCGCCGAGCCGGCCGACCGGATCGCCGTGGCGCACAGCGGGGACGAGGCGATCGCCCTGGTGCCGCTGCCCGCCGTGGCGGCGGAGCACGACGGCTCGGAGCAGGGCCTGCTCGCGGACACCCTGCTGACCGCCGTGCGCGAACCCCTCGCGGCCGGGCTCGCCGACGACGGGCGCCTGGCGATCGGCGTGAGCGCCGCGGTGCACTCCGCGGAGGGGCTGCGCGGCGCCCTGGAGGAGGCGCGGCACGCACGGCGCGTGGCGGCCGCCCGCACGGGCGTGGTCTGCGCGGCGGGCCACCAGGAGCTGGCGTCCCACGTCCTGCTGCTGCCCTTCGTCCCCGACGACGTGCGCCGGGCGTTCACCGCCCGCCTCCTCGACCCGCTTCGTGACTACGACCACAAGCACCGCGCCGAGCTGATCGCGACGCTTGAGGCGTTCCTCGACTGCGACGGCTCGTGGACCCGCTGCGCGTCCCGGCTGCACCTGCACGTGAACACGTTGCGGTACCGCGTGGGCCGCATCGAGCAGCTGACGGGTCGTGATCTGTCGCGCCTGGAGGACAAGTTGGACTTCTTCCTGGCCCTGCGGATGAGCTGACGCCACATCAACCCCCTGGGCACCCCCTTAGCGATCTTGGGGGCGCTTGGGAAGCCCATCCCTTTGTGAAATCTTTCACCCACCCCCTTGGCCGGGCGCCTTGATCCGTGCTGAGATGCCCCACGGCAACTCGGCTCGATGGCGTGCTCGGGAGGGCAATGTGGCGCATACCGCCATGTCTGGTACCGGAACGAACACAGCGGACGATCCACTCCAGACCGCGGTATGGCGGTTGCGTTCGCGCGGCTGCTGGGCCGACGCGGCGGCACTCCTCGACCATCACGCGGAGGCGGACGCGGGTGCGGCCCTGCAGCGGGCGGGACTCCTGGTGGAGCGGTGCCTCTATACGGAGCAGGGGTGGGCGGACGCGGAGGACGCGTTGCGCGCGGCGGAGGCGCTGGCCCACACGGACGAGGAGCGGGGTGCCGCGGCGTGCGAGCGAGGCCAACTCGCGTACGAGGCCACACTGTTGAAGACGCGGGACCGGTCCGACGAGGCGCGCTCGGCGTTCGGCAGGGCGGCGGCGCTGATCGCTCCGGGTACGCCCCGGCGCGCACTGCTCGACTTCCGGCGCGGCTTGATGTCGGAGAACCTGGCGGACTCCCCGCAGGCCGCCCGCGCCGCCTACCGCAGGGCCCACGCGGGCGCCACGGCGCACGGTGACGCGCTGCTGCTCTCCTTCACCTGGCGCCACCTCGCCGGACTCGCCCTGCGGGAGGGCGAGTTGAAGGAGGCGCGGCACGGCTTCACCGAGTCCCTGCGCATCCGCGAGGAACTCGGCTACCTGGTGGGCACGGCCCCGGCGCTTGCCTCCCTGGCGGAGGCCGAACCCGAACCGGACACGAAGGCGCGCTTGCGCGCGGAGGCGGCGCGGCTGTTCCGTTTGCTGGACGGGGTGCCTACGTGGTTGGCGGGGGTGCTGCCCGCGGCGGCCTGAAGCCGGCGGCGCAGGGTGAGCAAATCAAGCCCCTCCGGCGATTGAGGAGCGGGGTCCGGGGCGGAGCCCCGGGGCGGAGGAACGGGGCGGAGGAACGGTCAACCGGCGATGTGCCGCTCCACCAGCACACGCACCGCCGCACCGTCCTGCGCCTCCAACGCATCCAGCAACGCACCATGCTGCCCCGCATCGACCACGAGGTCACACGTCGACCACCCCACCTGCCGATGCAACTCGTCGGCGACCCGCACCACCTGACCGTTCCCCGCGAACGCGAGCACCGCCCGATGGAACGCCCGGTCCGCCTCGGCGTAACCCGCCCGATCCCCCACCGCGGCGGCGGCCACCGTCGCCCGGACCAGCGGCCGCAACTCCGCCCACCGCGCGGGCGCCACCGTACGGGCGAGCCGCGCCACCACCGGCACCTCGACGAGCGCCCGCACCTCAGCGAGCTCGGCCAGCTCCCGGTCGGAGCGCCGGGTCACCCGGAACCCCCGGTTGGGCACGACCTCGACCGCACCTTCCCGGGCCAACTGCTGCATCGCCTCGCGCACGGGCGTCGCGGAGACCCCGAAGCGCTCCCCCAGGGCCGGCCCGGAGTACACCTCGCCGGGCCTGAGGTCGCCGGAGACCAGCGCGGCCCGCAGCGCGTCGAGCACCTGGCCGCGCACGGACGTCCGCTCGACCACCCCGCGCGCGACGACTCCCGGCGCGGGCGGCTCGCTGTGGGTGTGCTCACCACGGCTCTGCTCGGGAACGGCGGGCCGCGGCGCCCATGCCGACGTGGACCGCTGCTCCGGCACCCCAATGGCGGAGTCGCGTGCCTCGCGTGGCCTCGTCCGCTCCACCCCGGTCATCCCCTTCGCCGCCGTTCCTTGCCGTTTGTCCGAAGCTCAACGACGAACGATAGAGGGCCGGGCCGACAGTTCAAACCCCACCCCGCTCGGGTAAGGTAAGGCTTACCTGTAAACGATCGTGAATCGGTGGCCCCCGCATGCCCCTCACCACGTCGGCGCTCGGCGCGCCTCCCAGCGCGGTCTCGGCCGCGTACGCCCGCCTCACCGAGGTGTTCCCGGGCCTGCGCGTCACCGAGGTGCCCGCCGGTGAGGCGCTGCCCGAGGGTGCCGGCTGGGTGCGCGCGGAGCGGCTCGCCGAGGGCGGCGCCGCGCTCGACGCCTTCCTCGCGTGGGACAACGCACAGGTACTCAAGGACTACGGCACCCCCGCCCGTCCCGACGTGATCGCCAGCTTCGGCCTGCACCGCTACGCCTGGCCCGCCTGTCTGCTCATCACGATCCCCTGGTTCCTGCACCGCCGCGTGCCCCGCTTTCCGGCCTCCGAGGTCTCCTACCAGCGCACGCTCGGCCGGCTCGCCGTGCACGTCACCGAGTTCACCTGCCTCCCCGGCGACCCGGCGGCGACCCTGCCCGGCGCCCGCGTCGTCCCGAACGAGGACGCCCTGCACGCCGAGGTCCGCGCGACCGTCGCCGAACACCTCCAGCCCGTCCTCGCCGGCTTCGGGCCGCGGATGCGACGCGGCCCACGCGCCCTGTGGGGCATGGCGACGGACGAGATCGTCGAGTCCCTCTGGTACGTGGGTCACCTCCTCGGCGAGGAGCGGCGCGCCATGACCGACCTGGAGGCGCTGCTGCCCGGCGCCACCAAGCCGTACGTCGGGAAGGCCGCGTTCCGCGAACTGACGGGTCCGGACGGGGAGTTGCTGCCCACGCGGGACCGCGCGAGCTGCTGCATGTTCTACACGCTGCGCCCGGAGGAGGCCTGCGTGACCTGCCCGCGCACGTGCGATGCGGACCGAGTCAGCAGGCTCACCGCAACCGCCGCGGCCTGAACCACCCGCACGAGTGACGTAATTCGAACTCGACTTCCCTTACTCCGGCGGGAGTTCGAGCGTACGGCCGCTTTACGCGCCCCCTTGCACACCAATGGCGTTCTCTTGCCCCGAAACCCCCCTGCGGGCTCGGACGGCTGGGCCAATATGGCGCCGTTCCTCCCACCCGTCTCCCACCACCACCCTTCCAACGAAGCACTCCGCGCTGTACCTCTGTTTTTCGCGATGCAAGGGACCCCAGATGAGACTGACCGACATATCGCTGGACTGGCTGCTGCCGGGCGCCGTACTGCTCCTGGGCATGCTGGCGGCGGTCGCAGTGCTCGCGCGCGGCAGGCGCGCCGGGGGCGCCAAGAAGGACACGGGCATGTTCTCCGACGATTCGTGGGAACGCAGCGAGGAGCGCCGCAGGCGCAAGGAGGCCGTCTACGGCACCGCCTCGTACGTGCTGCTGTTCTGCTGCGCGGCCGTCGCCGCCGCCCTCTCCTTCCACGGCCTTGTGGGCTTCGGCAAGCAGAACCTGAACCTGTCGGGGGGCTGGGAGTACCTCGTCCCCTTCGGGCTCGACGGCGCCGCGATGTTCTGCTCGGTGCTCGCGGTGCGCGAGGCCAGCCACGGCGACGCCGCACTCGGCTCCCGGATACTCGTGTGGACCTTCGCGGGCGCCGCGGCCTGGTTCAACTGGGTGCACGCGCCGAGGGGCCTGGGCCACGCGGGCGCCCCGCACTTCTTCGCGGGGATGTCCCTCTCGGCCGCCGTCCTCTTCGACCGCGCCCTGAAGCAGACGCGCCGCGCCGCGCTGCGCGAACAGGGCCTGGTGCCACGGCCGTTGCCGCAGATCCGGATCGTGCGCTGGCTGCGCGCACCCCTGGAGACGTACAGCGCCTGGTCGTTGATGCTCCTGGAGAACGTGCGCACCCTCGACGAGGCCGTGGACGAGGTGCGCGAGGACAAGCGGGAGAAGACCGAGAACCGGATGCGCCAGCGCGAGCACCAGAAGCTGGAGCGTGCACAACTCAAGGCGCTGAGCCGGGGGTTCGCCCCTCGCGATCCCCGGCAGGTGGAGGCCGGCGCCTCCGGGCAGAGCGGCCCGGAGTCCGCCATATCGGCTACCTCCTCGCCGTCCGAACTGCCTGGGACCTCGCCGGCACCGGAACAGCTTCCGGTGCGCACCCGGCCCTCGCTCCAGGCCGTCAAGGGCATCCGCAAGTCCCGTGACCAGAAGGCGCCCGTCACCGTCGACCTGACGGCGGAGGACGACACGCAGGCGCTGCCCCGGCTCGACTCTCTGGAGCAGAAACTCAAGGACCTTGAGCAGCAGCTCGGTTGAGCCCGTCCGTGGTACGGCGGCGTCGTGGAATCACATGACGCCGCCGTCCAGTTCGAACCAGACCACCTTGCCCGTGGCCCCCGGGCCGAGCGCCGCGACGCCCCAGGCGTCCGCGAGGGCCTGCACCAGGACGAGACCGCGCCCGCTGGTGCCGTGCGTACCGTCGTCGGCGTGCGGTACGCGTGGCTTGGGCTGGCGCGACACGAAGTCACGGACCTCGACCCGCAGGGACCGGGGGCCCACCGTGGCCGTGAGTTCCGCCTCGCAGTCCGTGTGCACCAGGGCGTTCGTCACGATCTCACTGGTGAGCAGCTCCGCGACCTCAGATCTTCCGGGCCTGCCCCAGTGACTCAGGAGTTCGCGCAGCGCGCGCCTCGTCTCCGGAACGGCTCGCAGGTCCGCCTTTCCCAGCTTGCGTTTGAGCTGCCGCGGCGGCTCGTCCTCCGGATCCGCGCGTGCCGCCGCGCCCCCTTTCTCGTACGTCATTGAGCCCGTGTCGCCCATTGGGGCGCCCCCTCGTGACTGCCGTTTCATGGCCCCCGCCCACACGCCGATCCGCTGCCTTTCCGGCTGGAGTTTTCCTGCTCGGCCTGCTCTTCGAACGCGTACACGGGGATGAATGCCCCGCTGCCTGATCGGCACGCTTGTTGATTGGTCCACCACTTGCGGGGGTGTCCCGCGCCGCGCCGGGTAAGGAAGCGTGGGAACGCCGCCGGGACCGGCACAGTACGAGCACCGACACGCACCGCAGGAGCACCGAAGGAGCCGCCGTGCACGACGACCGACACCTCGTGGAAGGCCGACTGGAGCGGGCGATGCGCCAGTTCGTGCGGCCCGCGCAGTACGGGGCGCGGGTGCCGCTCAGCATCAGCGTCTGGCACGCGCCGGGGGAACCGGTACCGGTGTCCGAGGCCCTCGCGGGCGCGTACGAGCCCTTCGAGACCGGCACCGCCTGGGGAAAGCCGTGGTCCACCAGTTGGTTCCGCCTGGAGGGGCGGGTGCCCGAGGAGTGGGAGGGGCGGCACGTCGAGGCGGTCGTCGACCCCGGCTTCTCCGGGCAGGGACCCGGTTTCCAGGCGGAGGGGCTGCTGTACGACGCCTCGGGCGTGCCCCTCAAGGGCATCCATCCGCGCAACCGGCATCTGACCGTCGCCGCGCGCGCGGCCGGCGGGGAACCGGTGAGCCTACTGCTCGAGGCGGCGGCCAATCCGACGGTCCTGCGGGACTACGAGCCCACCTTCCTCGGCGACGTACTGACCGCAGGAGATCGCCCCAACTACCGATTCCGGTCTGCCGACTTGGCCGTACTCGACGAGGAGGTCTGGCATCTCGTGCTGGACGTCGAGGTGCTCTCGGAGCTGATGCACGAGCTGGACGCGGACCGGGCCAGGCGCCATGACATCCTCCGCGCCCTGGAGCGGATGCTGGACGCCCTCGACCTGCACGACGTGTCGGGTACGGCGTCCGCGGCCCGCGCCGAGTTGACCGAGGTCCTCTCCCGGCCCGCGCACGCGAGCGCGCACCGGGTCTCGGCCGCCGGGCACGCGCACATCGACTCGGCGTGGCTGTGGCCCCTGCGCGAGACGGTCCGCAAGGCCTCGCGCACCTTCGCGAACGTGACGGCGCTCGCCCGCGACTATCCGGAGCTGGTCTTCGCCTGCTCGCAGGCGCAGCAGTACGCGTGGGTGAAGGAGCACCAGCCGCACATCTGGGAGCGCATCAAGAAGGCGGTCGCGGACGGCAACTGGTCGCCGGTCGGCTCGATGTGGGTGGAGTCGGACGCCAACATGCCCGGCGGCGAGGCCCTCGCGCGCCAACTGGTGCACGGCAAGCGGTTCTTCCAGGACGAGCTGGGCGTGGAGACGGAGGAGATCTGGCTGCCGGACTCCTTCGGCTACACCGCGGCCTTCCCGCAGTTGGCGAAACTGGCGGGCGCCAAGTGGTTCCTGACGCAGAAGCTGAGCTGGAACCAGACGAACAAGATGCCGCACCACACGTTCTGGTGGGAGGGCATCGACGGCACACGCGTGTTCACCCACTTCCCGCCCGTGGACACCTACAACGCGCAGTTCCACGCGAGTGAACTGGCGCGCGCGGAGCGGAACTTCGCGGAGAAGGGCGGCGCGTCCCGCTCCCTCGTCCCGTTCGGCTGGGGCGACGGCGGGGGCGGCCCGACCCGCGAGATGCTGGAGAAGGCGCGCAGGCTGCGCTCCCTGGAGGGCTCGCCGCGCGTCGACATCGAGCGGCCCGCGGCGTTCTTCGAGGCCGCGCACGAGGAGTACGGGGAGAAGGCCCCGGTCTGGTCCGGCGAGCTGTACCTGGAGATGCACCGCGCCACGTACACCACGCAGGCCAAGACGAAGCAGGGCAACCGGCGCTCCGAACACGCCCTGCGCGAGGCCGAGCTGTGGTGCACGGCCGCCGCGCTGCACGACCCGTCGTACGCGTACCCGTACGACGCCCTCGACCGGATCTGGAAGACGGTGCTGCTGCACCAGTTCCACGACATCCTGCCGGGCTCGTCGATCGCCTGGGTCCACCGGGAGGCCCGCGAGACCTACGCGCAGGTGCTCGCGGAGCTGGACGACATCACGTCGGACGCCGTGCGCCGGCTGGGCGGGTCCGCACCGTCGGCCCTCAACACCTCCCCGTACGCACGCAGCGAGATCGTCTCCCACGAGGGGCAGTTGGTGCATGTGAACGTCGACGGCCTCGGCGTCCGCTCCCTCACGGAGTCCGCCGGGCTGGCCCCCGGGCCCGGCGCGCACGCGGCGGCGACGCGGGAGACCGGCTCGATCGTCCTCGCGAACGAGCACCTCACCGTCACCATCGACGCCGACGGACTCCTCACGTCCGTCCGGGACCTGCGCAACGGCGGGCGCGAGGCGCTCGCCCCCGGCAGCCGCGGCAACCTCCTGCAACTGCACCCGGACCACCCGACCCAGTACGACGCCTGGGACCTGGACGCCCACTACCGGCACACCCGCACCGACCTCACGGAGGCCGGTTCGGTGGAGCTGGTCGAGGACGGGCCGCTGCGGGTCTCCGTGCGTGTCACCCGCACCTTCGGGAAGTCCCGGATCACTCAGGAGTACCGGCTCGCGGCCGACAGCCGGCGCCTCGACGTCGTCACGGACATCGACTGGCAGGAGTCCGAGAAGGTCCTCAAGGCGGCGTTCCCGCTGGACGTGCACGCCGAGCGGTCCTCGGCCGAAATCCAGTTCGGCCACGTCAACCGGCCGACACACGCCAACACCGGTTGGGACGCGGCCCGTTACGAGATCTGCGCGCACCGCTGGCTGCGGGTGGCCGAGGAGGGCTACGGAGTCGCGCTGCTCAACGACTCCACGTACGGGCACGACGTGACGCGTGCCGCACACGAGGAGGGGATCGGCACCACGGTACGCCTCACGCTGCTGCGCGCCCCGCACTCCCCCGACCCGGAGACCGACCTCGGAAACCACCACTTCACGTATGCGCTGCATCCGGGCGCGACGACCGGCGAGGCGGTGGCTGAGGGTCTCGCGCTGAATCTGCCGTTGCGCATCGCACCCGCGCCCCCCGTGGCACCGCTGGTCACGGTCGACAACGCGGCGGTGACGGTGGAATCGGTGAAGCTGGCCGAGGACCGCAGCGGCGATGTCGTGGTGCGGCTGTACGAGTCGCGGGGCGGGCGCGCGGACGCGACGCTCACGGCGGCGTTCCCGGTGGCGGGCGCCGAGGAGACGGACCTCCTGGAGCGCCCGCTGCGCCCGGCCGACACGTCCGACGCCGGGCTCGCCCTGTCGCTGCGGCCCTTCCAGATCCTGACGCTGCGGCTGCGGCCGGTGTGATCCGGACTTGAGGGCCGCTACGGACGCGGCATGTTGCGGAGGTTGGAGCGGGCCATCTGCACCATCCGGCCCACTCCGCCGTCGAGGACGATCTTCGAGGCGGAGAGGGCGAAGCCCGTGACCATCTCGGCGCTGATCTTCGGCGGGATGGACAGGGCGTTGGGGTCGGTGACGACGTCGACGAGCGCGGGGCCCTTGTGCTTGAAGGCATCTTTGAGCGCGCCCGCGAGCTGCTTCGGCTTCTCGACGCGGACGCCGTAGGCACCCGCGGCGCGGGCGATGGAGGCGAAGTCGGGGTTCTTGTTGGTGGTCCCGTAGGAGGGCAGACCGGCCACCAGCATCTCCAACTCGACCATGCCCAGAGAGGAGTTGTTGAAGAGGACGACCTTCACCGGCAGGTCGTACTGGACGAGGGTGAGGAAGTCGCCCATCAGCATCGAGAATCCGCCGTCGCCCGACATCGAGATCACCTGCCGGTTCCGGTCGGTGAACTGGGCGCCGATCGCCATCGGCAGCGCGTTCGCCATCGAGCCGTGGGAGAACGAACCGATGACGCGGCGGCGCCCGTTGGGCGAGATGTAGCGGGCCGCCCAGACGTTGCACATGCCGGTGTCCACGGTGAACACGGCGTCCTCGGCGGCGAGTTCGTCGACGACGGAGGCGACGTACTCGGGGTGGATGGGGGTGTGCTTCTCGACCTTGCGCGTGTACGCCTTCACGACGCCTTCGAGCGCGTCGGCGTGCTTCTTCAGCATCCGGTCGAGGAACTTGCGGTTCGACTTCGGCTTCACGCGGGGCGTGAGGCAGCGCAGCGTCTCGCGCACGTCGCCCCACACGGCGAGGTCCAGCTTCGAGCGCCTGCCGAGGTGCTCGGGCCGCACGTCGACCTGGACGATCTTGACGTCCTTCTGCGGCAGGAACGCGTTGTACGGGAAGTCGGTGCCGAGCAGGATGAGAAGATCGCACTCGTGGGTGGCCTCGTAGGCGGCGCCGTACCCGAGGAGTCCACTCATCCCCACGTCATAGGGGTTGTCGTACTGAATCCATTCCTTGCCGCGCAGCGCGTGCCCGACCGGTGACTTGATCTTCTCGGCGAACTCCATGACCTCCGCGTGCGCGCCGGCGGTGCCGCTGCCGCAGAACAGGGTGACCTTCTGGGCGTCGTCGATCAGCTCGACGAGCTTGTCGATCTCGGTGTCGCCGGGCCGGATGCTGGGCCGGGAGGTGACGATCGCGGTCTCGATGGACTTCTCGGGCGCGGCCTCGTCGGCGACATCGCCCGGGAGCGTCACGACGCTGACGCCCGACTGGCCGACGGCGTTCTGGATCGCGGTCTGCAGGACGCGCGGCATCTGCTTCGGGCTGGAGATCATCTCGCTGTAGTGCGAGCACTCCGAGAAGAGCCGGTCGGGGTGGGTCTCCTGGAAGAAGCCGAGGCCGATCTCGCTGGACGGGATGTGCGAGGCGAGGGCGAGGACCGGGGCCATCGAGCGGTGGGCGTCGTAGAGGCCGTTGATGAGGTGCAGGTTGCCGGGCCCGCAGGAGCCGGCGCAGGCCGTCAGCTTGCCGGTGATCTGCGCCTCCGCCCCGGCGGCGAAGGCGGCGGTCTCCTCATGTCGCACATGAACCCAGTCGATCGCGTCGTTGCGCCGGATCGCGTCGACGACCGGGTTGAGGCTGTCGCCCACGACTCCGTACATGCGCTCGACGCCCGCGCGGACGAGGATGTCGACGAACTGCTCGGCGACGTTCTGCTTGGCCATGACTCACGCGCCCTTTCGGAACCCGGTCTCCGCGTTGCTTCACAACTCTTCCGGGTTCCATGAATTCATACGGGGCGTGCTCACGCCTCCCAGACGGCCGCGGCCGTTCGGTCGTCCGCGTATCCCTTCACCCGGACCTGGGTGTCCGCGAGGAACGCGGCGAGGCCCGGAGGGTCGGTCTCCGCCCACCTGTTCGCCAGGTGGCGGGCGAGATCGGGTTCGCCGCGGAGGGGTTCGGCGAGGCCCGGGGAGCAGAGCAGCAGCGTGTCCCCCGGTCGGGCGACCGAGGCGCGGAACCGGAAGGCGTCGCGGGGTGGCGGGGGCGCGGGCTCGTAGGGGCTCGGGGGTGTCGTGATGCTGAGGTCCATCGTGAGGCGGTCGCCGTCCGGGGTCTCGGCGGGCGGCGACGAGCCGAAGCCGACGACGGGGGCGCCGCTCTGCTCGGCGACGCTCGGCTCTATGTCCCGCCACTCGCCGTCCCGCAGGCGGAACAGGCCGCCCCCGCCGACGCCGAAGAACACACGGGTGCGGCAGGCCGGGTCGGCGGGCAGCAGCAGGCAGCGCAGCGTCGCCGCGTACTCCTCCGGGTCGAGGCCCTGTTCGGTGGCGCCGGCCCGGACCTTGCCGAGGCTGCGGTCGGTGAGCCGGTGGAGGCCGGACTTCAGATCGCCGCGGCGGCCGGCCCTGATGTCCTCCGCGAGCCGCGCGTGGCTGAGCCCCACGGCCCGCCCGATCCAGTCGCAGACCTCGGCGGCGGCCCGGTGCGCGCCGGGCGTGGCGCGGGCGCCGGTGGCCATCGCCACGAGGATCAGCGCCGTCGCCCCGCTCCCGAACCGCGCGGTGAGCAGGCTGTCGCGCCGCGGCTCCCCCCGGTACCGCGCGGAATCCCCCCGCACGGACGCGGCCCGCAGCGTCGACACCCCGCACCGCGCCCCGTCGAGCACGGTGTCCGCGACGAGCTCCCCCAAATCCTCGGGGTCGGCGAGCGGCAAGGCGGTGGGCTCCGCCTCATAGGTGGGGGGCCCGTCGCCCACGTAGACGACGGGCGGTGCCTGGGAGGGCGCGGGGCCGGCTCCCGAAAGGGCCGACTCCGGCGGGGACGGTGCGGCGTCGGCGTGGGGCGCTCCCGGCGGGGTGGGAGGGGCCTCGGCGTAGGGCGCTTCCGGTGGAAGCGGGACGGGCCCGGTGGAGGGCGCTTCCGGCGGGGCGGGAGGCGCTTCGGGTGCAGGCGGGACGGGCTCGGCGCGCGGCGCCTCCCGAGGAGGTGGGGGCGTCCTCGGTGGTGGCGGGGCGGCCTCGCGGTGGCGTGCTTCCGCCGGAGGCACGCCGAAGTCGATGGGCGGTGGGCCTGGCGGTGGCGGTACGGCATTCGCCGGGGGCGCCTCGCGTCGGGGTGCATCCCCCGCCGGACGCGCGGCGGCCGGCGGCGGTGGCGCGCCCGGTTGCGATGCGTCGGGGGCGTCCCCGACGGCCGGCGGCCGTGGCGCGCTCGGCTCCGCTGGGCCGGGGGCGTCCCCGGCGGGCGGGTGCGGGGGCTCCGGAGGGAGGGCGGCGCCGGAAGGCGGGCCCGGCGCGTCCCAGACGTGGTGCGTCTCCGGGTACACGGCATGGCGCCCCTCCGACGGCTCCGAGGTGCCGTCGAGGTCTCCCGACCGGGGCCGGCCCGACGCGGCGTCGGAGTCCCCCGACCGGGGCCGGCCCGACGCGGCGTCGGAGTCCCCCGACCGAGGCCGGCCCGACGCGGCGTCGGGGTCTCCCGGTCCGCGCGGAGCCGCAACCGCTCCGGCCGAGGAGAAGCGGTCGTCCAGGGTGTCCGGGGACGGGGTGGGTCCGGTGTCCTCGGCGGCGGTCTCGTTGTCGTACAACTTCCCCCACCAGTCGTCCCCTTGGGCCGGGTGACCGGTGTGCCTCTCCCCCTGCTGGCTCATGCCCTCATTGTCCACGGCACGGCCCGAACGAAAACGGGGCATCGGGAAAAGCCCACCTAAATGGGCCCGCCGGACGGCCCCACCCCCACGGGAGGACCGCCCGGCGGACCGGTTCGAGTGAGCGTCCGAACTAACGAACGTCGTACGCCCGATTGACCGTCTGCGTGACCGAGTTGCCCTTCGAGTCGGTCAGTTGGACCTTGAGGGTGACCTGCTTGCCGGAGGCGCCCGCGTGGTCGACCGTCGCGGTCCACTCACCGCCCCGCTTCGAGGTCGGCGCCTCGGCCCAGGTCTCGCCGCCGTCGTACGAGTACGAGAGCGCGGCCTTCGTCAGGGCGCCCGGCTCGTAGCCCGCGTGACCCGTCGCCGTCAGACCGATCCGCTGACCGTCCCGCGCCGCGAGCGTCTTCATGCCGTCCTCCGGGAACGTCGTCCGCGGGAAGAGCAGCGGGATGCCCTGCGAGTACGTGTCCGCCTCCTCGTGCGAGCGGAACGACCACGTCGTCGTGGTCTGCGGCGAACGCAGCCAGGTCTTGCCGCCGTTGATCTTCATCGTGCTGAGGGTCAGGTCGTACGCCGCGTCCCCGGCCGGAACCGTGAAGACGCCGAACGGCCAGCCGTTCCTGCCGACGCTCTCCCCGTTCCGCTTCAGCTCCACGCTGCCGATGTCCCCGAACGAGCCCTGCACGCCCAGGTGTTCGCCATCACCCCAGAACCCGGGCGCGACACCGATCAGATTGCCCTGGCGTTCCGCGGCGAGCGCCTGCTTGCCGGAGTCGTCGAGCGGCGCGGTGGGAGCCATCGCGCCGCCGTACCACCGCTCGGTCCGCCGCTCGCCCTTCTCGTACGTCCGCACCGGGTCGATCATGAACTCGCCCCAGGGGAAACTGCTGGACACCTGGTGCCCGTACCCGGTCGTGCCGGGCGAGTACAGCTCGGTGCGGGTGGACGGCGCGGCGACCAGCGCGAGGTCGCCGAACGCGGCGGCCAGGCCGTTCGGGCGGGACACCGACGGCAGGTCGATGTAGTCCGTGGCGGCGCCCATCGCCGTGTAGGTGGCCTTGTTCGCGGCGAGATTCCGGTCCGACACCCGGTAGGCCCGGTCGCCGCGGATCTGCCCGCCCTCGGGGAACGCCAGCGTGTAGACGTACGGGCTCTTCGCCGTCGCCTTCCAGTGGAGTGTCGTGGCGCCCGCCCCGATCCGCCCGGCGAGCGCCGCGCCCTCCGCCGCCTCCAGGGCGAGCACCGGGATCGGCGCGCCGACGAAGCCGACGGACGGGTACCAGCGGCCCGCGGCCTCCCGGTACAGGACGAGGCCCTTCACACCCGCCTGGACAGCGGCCTGCGCGACCGTGCCCGCGGAGCCGTCCGCGGGCAGCTTCACCAGCGCCAACTTGCCCTTGGATGCGGCTAGTTCGTCGGCCGTGCCCGATCCCGCGGAGACGACCTCGGACTTCCCGGTGCCATCCAGGTTCGAGGAGTTCGTGGAGCCGGTCACCGGGTGCAGCGCGGGCCCGCCGACCACGCCGAACTCGCTGATCTGCGGGGCGGCGGCCCGCCAGAAGCTGTCGAACTCGAAGTCGCCGTCGCGGACTTCGCCCAGCACGTCGGCGTAGTAGCCGCGCACGGTGCGCGAACCCTGAATGCTCGCCGCGTGCAGCCAGTTGTCCTCGCCGAAGGTGCGGGCGAACCCGAGGGTGGCGCCGCGGATCTCGCTCTCCCGCTCCGTCCGCACGCTCAGCTTGTGCGCATTGCGGGCGTCGAGGACGACGGTGGTGTCCTTGGTGAGGTTCAGCTCCGGGCGCCCGAGGAACGTCGCCGACCCGATCAGCGTGCCCTCGGTCTCCGGTGTCGCGACGAACGCGGACAGGGCGTACGCACCGGGTCTGACCTGGTACGTCTGTTCCTTGGCGCCGTCGTTGACGCGCCGCTCCCCGGACGCCACGTCGGTACCGACGAGGTCGAGCGAGGAACCGGCGCCGGCCGGATCGCCCTGCCGGTCGACGACCTTGACGCGCAGGGTCACCGTCTCCGGCTCGACGTACAGCGAGAACGGGGTGCTCAGGTGCGTGCCGCCCGGCCCGGTGGCGAGGACGCGGCCCGTGACGTCGCCGTACTGGGCCTTCTTGAGGTGTGCGGTCGGGTCGACGGCCAGCGGGACCTGGGCGGTGCCGCCCGCGGGGACCGTGACCGTACGGGCGCCGAGCCCGGCGATGGACGACTTCACGGCGGAGCCGTCGTTGCCGGTGACCCCGTCGACGGAGAGGCTCAACTTCACTGGTTTGTCGGTGGTGTTGGTGTACGGCACCTGGACGGTGGTGCGGTCGCTGCTGTCCTGGGGCCAGTTGAAGGTGCCGCCCTGCACCGCGCCCGCGCCGAGGACCTTCTGGTCGACGGCGGCCTTCACGTCGAGCCGCCCGCCGCCGGTCTCCCGTACGTCGCCGGGGATGTCGGCGTCGGCGGACGCGACGAGCGCCTGCTTGATCCGCTGCGCGTCCCAGTCGGGGTGGCGCTGCTTGACGAGGGCCGCGGCGCCCGCGACGTGCGGCGTCGCCATCGACGTGCCGCTCATGGACTGGTACGCGTACACGCCCCGGCCGCCCGCGGCAGCCGCCTTGATGGCGACGCCCGGCGCGGCGATCTCGGGCTTGAGGGTGTGGGTGCGCTGGACGGGGCTGCGGCTGGAAAAGCTCGCCGTCCCGTCGTCGCCGTCGACCGCGCCGACGGTGAGCACCTCGGGCACGCAGCCCGGTGAGGAGACCGTGTTGAGGGCGGGGCCGGAGTTGCCGGCCGCGACGACGAAGAGGGTGTCCTTCGAGGAGCGCGCGAGTTCCTGCGTGGCCTGCGACATGGGGTCGGAGCAGTCCAGCTCGGACGGGTTGCCCAGGGACATGGACACCACGTCGGCCTTCTGGTCGACGGCCCACTGCATGCCGGCGATGATCCACGAAGTGGCGCCGGAGCCGCCGTCGTTGAGGACCTTGCCGTTGAGCAGGGTGGCGCCCGGGGCGACGCCCTTCTCCTTGCCGTCGCTCGCCGCGCCGGAGCCGCCGACGGTGGACGTGGTGTGCGTGCCGTGGCCCTGGTGGTCGTCGGTGTCCTCGGAGTCGGTGAAGTTCTTCGACTCGGCTACGCGCCCCTTGAGGTCGGGGTGTTCGGTGTCGACGCCGGTGTCGAGGACGGCGACCTTGGTGCCCTTGCCTTCGTAGCCCGCGGCCCACGCCTGGTCGGCGTGCACCTGCTTGGTGGAGTCGGCGAGCAACGACTTGACCTTGGCGTCGAGCCACAGCTTCCTCAGGTCACCGGCCGCGCGGGAGCGGGGACTTGAGATGTCGTCCCAGAACTCGGCGGCCTTCTTCTTGTCGGCCTTCAGCGCGACGCCGTCGACCGGGTCGAGGACGAGTCCGCGCTTCGCGCCGCGCGGCACGGCGGGCGCGCCGCGGGCGACGTCGACGGACGTGTCGTAGGTGGCGATGAGCGGAAGCGTCGCGCTGTGCTGGTCGTCGTAGCCCTGCCTGATCAGGCCGGTGACGTTGAAGAGTTCCTCGTCGACGCGGCCGGCGGCGAGCGCCTTCGCGGCGCTGTCCGGGTAGACGTACAGGTCCTTGCCGGACTGCCTGGTCTGGAGCAGCGGGGTGCTGCCGTCGGCGGCGGGCAGGGCGGCCGCGGTGGGGCGCCCCTTCGCGTCGGTGGTGACGACGACACGGTCGCCTGTGACCAGCGTGACCGTCGCCGCGGAGCTCTTGGCAGCGGCGGCGGGGCTGCCGACGAGCGGCCGTCCGCCGTCCGGGGCACTCCCCTCCGCGGCCCCGGACGGGACGGCCGCGGTCATGCCCAGGACGACGGCGGTCGCCGTGCCCAGAGCCGCACGCGATATCGGGCGCATCGCTCTCCCCATGTAGAAGCGCGGGTGAATACGCGCCAAAGGCCGTATTCCCGGCGGGTGTTGGTGCTGCGGTGGCGCCACATTGGCAGAGTGATGGCCGGTACAGGGAAGATGGGTGCGGCGGGAATGTGCCGTGGCTGTTTCCCGCCACGGGGGAGGTGTTGGAACGGTTCACTGGGGAGGGGATCGCCGCATGCTGCATGCGATAGGTCTGGACGAGGGGCACGAGGCGGCGTACCGGGCGCTCGTCGCGGTGGGCGCGGCCGACGTCCCCGATCTGGCGCGCCGGCTCACCCGCGCCGAGCCCGAGACCGAGCACGCACTGCGCCGCCTGGAGCAGCACGGGCTCGCCGCCCAGTCCTCGGCGCGGCCCGGCCGCTGGGTCGCGGCGCCGCCCGGGGTCGCGCTCGGCGCGCTGCTCACCCAGCGGCGGCACGAGCTGGACGAGGCGGAGCTCGCGGCGGCCCGGCTCGCCGCGGAGTTCCGGGCGCAGGCCACCGAGCCCGCGGCGCACGACCTGGTGGAGGTGGTGACGGGGGCGGCGGCCGCGGCCCAGCGGTTCCTTCAGATCCAGCTCGGCGCGGCCGATGAGGTGTGCGCCCTCGTCACCGGCAATCCGATCGCGGTGCCCGCCACGGAGAACGACGCGGAACCGCAGGCCGTGAAGCGTGGCGTCCGCTACCGCGTCGTCATCGAACGCGAGGTGCTCTCGATGCCGGCCGGGCTGACCGAGTTGTCGGCGGCGATGGGCCGGGCCGAACAGGTGCGGGTCGTGGACCGGGTGCCGACGAAGCTGGTGATCGCCGACGGCGCGCTCGCGATGGTGCCGCTGACCCGGCACGCCGCGGAGCCCGCCGCGCTGGTGGTGCACGCGAGCGGTCTGCTGGAGACTCTGAACGGGCTGTTCGAGGCGGTGTGGCGGCAGGCGCTGCCACTGCGGCTCGGGGCGGCGGGAGACGTGGAGGAGGTCGCGGCGGAGGGGCCCGACGGCCTGGACCTGGAGATCCTTTCGCTGCTGCTCGCCGGGCTCACCGACGCGAGTGTGGCCAAGCAGCTGGACCTCGGGCTCAGGACGGTGCAGCGGCGGGTGAAACGGCTGATGGAGCTGGCGGGCGTGACGACGCGGCTGCAACTCGGGTGGCATGCGTACGACCGGGGCTGGGTGGCCCGCTGACCCCCGTGGGGACTGTTTTGACCTGCGCATTCGCCGCGCTTGGGGGACCCTGTGCACATGGGAGCGTGGGAACTCCTCCTGGTCGGCGCCGTGATGGCGCTGGGCCTGTGCGGGGTACTGGTGCCGGGGGTGCCCGGGTCGTGGCTCGTGTGGGCCGCGGTCGCCGTGTGGGCGCTGCGGGAGCCGAACGGCTTGGCCTGGGCCATCCTCGTCGGCGCCACCGTCGTCCTGCTGGCCTCCCAGGTCCTGCGCTGGCAGCTGCCGCCGCGCCGGCTGCGGCAGGCGGGCGCCACCCGCAGCCTGGAGTTCTGGGCGGGCGCGGGCGCGGTCATCGGGTTCTGCGTGCTGCCGGTGGTCGGGGCGGTGCCGGGGTTCATGGGCGGGATCTACGTGTCGGAGCGGCTGCGGCTCGGGAGCCACGGGGACGCGCTCGCGTCGACGCGCACGGCGATGCGGGCGGGCGGCTCCAACGTGCTGGTGGAGCTGTTCGCGTGCCTGCTGATCGTCGGGGCCTGGCTGGGCGCTGTGATCTGGGGCTGAGCGGCGGACTTTGCCGAACCATTACCATCGGGGCAACGTCCACGCTGGAGACACGCCTCGTATGCATTCCCTGACCCAGGCCGCCACGGCCGAGCCCACCTCCGGCCTGGCCGGATGGGCGGCCGACCTCATCGGCACGCTCGGCGGCCCCGGCGCCGGATTCCTGATCGCCCTGGAGAACCTGTTCCCGCCGCTGCCGAGCGAGGTGATCCTGCCGCTGACCGGCTTCGCCGCGAGCATGGGCTCGATCACGCTCGTCTCGGCGATCGTGTGGACGACGCTCGGCTCGGTGGTCGGCGCGGCGGTCCTGTACTGGGTCGGCCGGGTCATCGGCCGTGCGCGGATGTACGCGCTGTGGGGCCGGATTCCGCTGGTGAAGGTCTCGGACCTGGAGCGCACGGAGGCGTGGTTCCAGCGGCACGGCACGAAGGCGGTGCTGCTCGGCAGAATGGTGCCGATCTTCCGCAGCCTCATCTCGATCCCGGCGGGCGTGGAGCGGATGCGGCTGCCGGTGTTCCTCGCCCTGACCGCGGTCGGCTCGCTGGTCTGGAACGCGGCGCTGATCCTGGCCGGATACTGGCTGGGCGATCAGTGGGATCTCGTGGAGCGGTACGTCGGGGTGCTCTCGAAGGTGGTGCTCGGGGCGGCGGTGATCGCGCTCGTGACGTATGTGATCGTGCGGGTGCGAGGCCGCGCGAAGCGCGACGCGTAGGAACGGGTGAGGGGGACGGCATGGACGGCGGTGTGCGGGAACTGCCCGCGGCGGGGGCGGTCGGGCTGTGGCTGGTGGAGACGGCCGGGGGCGTGGCGGACGCGCTCGCCGTCGCCGACGTGCTCGACGCCGACGAGAGGCGGCGCGCCGAGGCCTTCCACTTCGACCGGCACCGGGTGCGCTACGTCGCCGCGCACCTCGCGCTCCGCGCCGTCCTGGGCGAGCGGCTGGGCCGCGCCCCCGGCGACGTACGGTTCACGCGTCTGCCCTGCCCCGGATGCGGCGGCCCGCACGGCCGCCCGGCCCTCGCGGACGCCCCCGATCTGCACTTCTCCCTCTCCCACAGCGGCGACCTGGCCCTGGTGGCGCTGGCGCCCGCGCCGGTCGGCGCCGATGTGGAGGAGTTGCTGTCGGCCAAGGTCGCGGAAGAGCTCACGGCGGTGCTGCACCCGCGCGAGCGCGTGGAGCTGGCCGCCCTCGCGGACCTTGAGGAACGCCGGCTCGCGGTGGCCCGCGCCTGGGTCCGCAAGGAGGCCTACCTGAAGGGCCTCGGCACGGGCCTCTCCCGCGGCACCGACCGCGACTACGTGGGCGCACTGGCCGACTCCCCCGGCGCGCCGGAGGGCTGGACGCTGCGGGACGTGCCGGTGCCGGAGGGATACACGGCGGCGGTGGCGCTCGGTCCGGGGACCTAGGGCCTGTCGTTCAGAGGGAGCCCTCCAGGGTCAGCAGCTCGACCTTCTTCTCCAGGCCGCCCGCGTATCCGGTCAGCGCGCCGGTCGCGCCGATCACCCGGTGGCAGGGCCGCACGATCAGCAGCGGGTTGGCGCCGATCGCGCCGCCGACGGCCCGGACGGCGGCGCGCGAGGCGCCGATGCGGGCGGCCACTTCGCCGTACGTGGTGGTGGCGCCATAGGGCACGTCGTCGAGCGCGTCCCAGACCCGCCGCCGGAACTCGGTGCCCTCGGGCCTCATCTCCAGCTCGAACTCCTTGAGTTCACCGGCGAAGTAGGCGGCGAGCTGGCGCTCGGCCGCGGTGAAGCGCGCGGGGTCGCGCACCCAGTCCTCGCCGACGACCCGGCCGCCCTTCTGCCCGGGGACGGAGAGGGAGGTGAGGGCGCCGGAGGCATCGGCGGTGAGCAGCAGCTCACCGAGCGGGCTGGGCACGGTCGTGCAGTACGTGGTGTGTCGTTCGGTGTTCACAACTGTCCTTCTACGGTGAGGTGTTGACGCGCGTACGAGCGCCAGGGGCGCCACGCGTCGTCGGTCGGGAAGTCGTCGTCGGGCACGCCCACGTCCGGGTCGCCCAGCGCACGCAGCCGGATCAGGGCGGCGGTGCGCGGGCTCATGCCGGGCAGCGTGCGCAGCACCGCTTCGGCGTCGTCGCGGTCGGCGCCCGGGTCGAGGCGGAGCGCGCCGGTGTGCAGGGCGCGGGCGAGCGCGCCGAGTGGGCCGGGCTCTTCGGACAGGTCGTCCGGGGTGGGGAACAGCCGGTCGACGGTGCCGCTGGGCGCGTCGAGCCGCTTGCCGTACCGCTCGACGAGCCGCGCGGCCTCCGCGCGCCCGGCGACCAGGCGCAGCGCCAGTTCGTCGGGGTCGGCGGCGCCGGGCGAGCGCATTCCGGGGCGGGCGGCGACCAGCGGGGCGAGCCGCGGGTCGAGGGCGAGCCGTTCGTCGATCGCGTACGGATCGGCGTCGAGGTCGAAGAGGCGGCGCAGGCGGCCGACGGCGGTGGTCAGATCGCGCAGATCGGTCAGCTGCAGGCGGGCGTCGAGCCAGCCGCCCCGGTGCTCGGCCTGCGCGCCGGGCTGGTCGTGCGTGGTCTCGTCGACGCGTACGACACCAGTGCCGTACGGGAGGCGCAGCGCGCGCCGGAAGGTGCGCGCGCCGGGCCGTCCGGTCAACTCCTCGACCCCGTCGAGGAGTTCGGAGCCCAGCAGGTCGAAGACGGGGCCCGCCCGGTACCCGCCGCGGTGGGCGAGGCGCAGCGGGACGCCGGCGGCGGGAGCCGCGGTGCGGCGGCCCTCCGGCGCGTCGGCGCGCAGCTGCGTGGGGGTGCGGGCGTACACCTCGCGGATCGTGTCGTTGAACTGGCGGACGCTCGCGAACCCGGCCGCGAACGCGATCTCGGTGACCGGCAGCGGGGTCGTCTGGAGCAGGACGCGCGCGGTGTGGGCGCGCTGGGCGCGGGCGAGTGCGACCGGGCCCGCGCCCAGCTCGGCGGTGAGCTGGCGCTGCACCTGGCGGGCGCTGTAGCCGAGCCGGGTGGCGAGCCCGCCGACGCCCTCGCGGTCGACGATCCCGTCGCCGATGAGCCGCATCGCGCGGCCCACGACGTCGGCGCGCACGTTCCAGTCGGCCGAGCCCGGCACCGCGTCGGGGCGGCAGCGGCGGCAGGCCCGGAAGCCCGAGCCCTGGGCCGCGGCGGCCGTGGCGTAGTAGCGGACGTTGTGCCGCTTGGGGGTGACCGCGGGGCAGCTCGGCCGGCAGTAGATCCCGGTCGTCTCGACGGCGAAGAAGAACTCCCCGTCGAACCGCGCGTCGCGGCTGCGGACGGCTTCGTAGCGCGTGTCTTCGTCGGTCATCACGCTTTCAGTGTGCCGTGCCGCTCGCCGCGGGGCTGGCGGGAATCGGACGCGGCGCTGTCATCAAGCCCCGCCGGCGATTGAGGCGCGGGGGCTTGATTTGCCCAGCCCAACGGCTACCGCAGACGGCCCCGTTTCGCCTCCATCGCGGCGCGGCCCTCCGCCCCCCGCTGCTTCCACACCTTCCGCATGTCGGCCCGCAGCCTCGCATCCGTCCGGGCGGCGAGCCGCTCGTTCTCGCGCAGGAGCTTGCGGTAGCTGTCGAGACGGCGCTCGTGCAGCGAACCGTCCTCCAGCGCCGCCAGCACCGCGCACCCCGGCTCGACGGTGTGCGCGCAGTCGTGGAACCGGCAGTCCTCCGCCAGCCCCGCGATCTCCGCGAAGACCTGCCCGACGCCGCTCTCGGCGTCGTACAGACCGACCCCGCGCAGCCCCGGCGTGTCGATGAGCACGCCGCCGCCCGGCAGGGCGAACAGATTGCGGGTGGTCGTGGTGTGGCGGCCCTTGCCGTCCATGTCACGGACGGTCTGCACATCCATCACATCCGCGCCCATGAGCGCGTTGGCCAGCGTCGACTTCCCGGCCCCCGACTGACCGAGCAGCACGGACGTACCGTCGGCGACGACCGCCCGCAGCACCTCCGTACCGTCCCCGCCGAGCGCGCTGACGGGCAGCACCCGCACGCCGGGCGCGGTCGTCTCGACGTCGGAGACGAGATACGACAGGCCGACCGGGTCCGGCACCAGGTCGGCCTTGGTGAGGACGACCAGGGGCTGCGCACCCGACTCCCAGGCCAGGGCGAGGAACCGTTCGATCCGCCCGAGGTCGAGCTCGGCGGCGAGCGACACCGCGATGATCGCGTGGTCGACGTTCGCGGCGAGGATCTGCCCCTCGGACCGCTTGGAGGACGTGGAGCGCACGAAGGCGGTCCGGCGCGGCAGATACGCCTGCACGTAGCGGGGGTCGGCGCCGACCGGGTCGACGGCGGCCCAGTCGCCGGTGCAGATGAGCGACATGGGGTCTCCCCTGCTCGAACGCAGTTGAGAGCTTGGGGAAGGATCGCGGGGCACGACGTACTCGGTGTCGGCCTGCACGACCCCGCCCGGCGTGACGAGGTCGCACCGCCCGCGGTCGACGCGCAGCACCCGGCCGGGCACGAGGCCGCGCTCGGCAAAGGACTCGAACGCGTCCGCCCAGTCGGCGTCCCAGCCGTACGCGTCGAGAGAACGAGGAGAGGAGGAGGACAAGGGGTGACCCTTCAAAGGGTGGCCCCGGCACACGAAACGCGAAGAACTCGCGGAAAGGTTGAGGTCAGCCGGTGGCCACGGAGGTGGACTCGATGAACTTCCGGATGCGGGCAACGCCCGTCTCGACGACAGCCATCGGTCGACACCTCCTCGATCACGCACTCGGCGCACGCTCCACGGCGGCCGTGGCCGCCCCAACTCCGGTGACGATAACCACGGCCCCCATCCCCCCGCCACCGGTTTTTCACGTGGTCGTCCCCGGTGTCGGTGGACGACACACCCATCGAACACGCACCATGACACGGTGTCACTCCCCCACCAGCCCCAGCAGCCCGAAGACTCCGAGCAGTCCCAACAGACGCCCCTGCCCCGCCACATGGTGGTGTGCGGCGACGACGCGTTGGCCGAACGGCTCGGCACCGAACTGCGCGAGCTGTACCGCGCCCAGGTCACCATCGTCGTACCGTCGACGCGCACCGCGGGCGAACCCGCGCAGGGCGGCGGCCGGATCCGGGCCGCCGCGCTGCTGAGCCGGGTGCAGGCCGCGATGGGCCGGCTCGCGCCGTCCGAGGACGACTCGCTCGCCGGGCAGGCGCCGCGCGTCATGGAGGCCGCGGTGCTCAGCGAGGACGCGCTGACGGAGGCGGGCGTGGCGCGGGCCGACGCGCTGGCCCTGGTGCACGACGACGAGACCAATATCCGCGCCGCGCTCGCGGCCCGCCGCCTCAATCCCCGCCTGCGCCTCGTGATCCGGCTCTTCGACCGCAAGCTCGGCCAGCACCTGGCCCAACTCCTGGACCAGGCCGCCGCGTTGGCCCAGCCGGAGCTCGTCGGGGAGGGCCTCGACACGTCCACCACCATCCTGTCCGACGCCGACACGGCCGCGCCCGCGCTCGCCGCGACCGCCGTGGCGGGCAGCGGCAAGGTGGTGCAGGCCGACGGGCTCCTGCTGCGCGCGGTGGAGCGCGCTCCGCGCGGCCGGGGCCGGGCACCCGCGGCCCCCGGCCTGTGCACGCTCGCGATCCTGTCCTCGTCGAACAACGACCCGTCGGACACGGAGGGTTCGGACACCTCGGGCCAGGAGGAGCCGGTGCTGCTGCCGGACGACCGGGAGATCGCCGCGGCGGTCGGCCGCGGCAGCGTCGTCCTCGACACGGTCACACCGTCGGAGCCCGCGCTGCCGCCGCGGCGCCTCGCCGCGCGGGCGCTGCCGCTCGGCTCGCTGTTCTCACGCCGGGTGCGCTGGTCGCTCGCGGTGCTCGTGGTGTGCGTGCTCGGCCTCGCGCTCGCCACCTGGGCGACGACCGAGTCGAATCCATGGCGGGCCGGCTATCTCACCATGCTCGATCTGTTCGCCATCGACGACCCGGCGATCGGCGAGCCCACCGCCCGGCAGATCATCCAACTCCTCACCGGCTTCGCCGGGTTGCTGCTGCTGCCGGTGCTCATGGCCGCCGTCCTGGAGGCGATGGGCACCTTCCGCACGGCTTCCGCGCTGCGCCGCCCGCCGCGCGGCCTGTCCGGGCACATCGTGCTGCTCGGCCTCGGCAAGATCGGCACCCGCGTCCTGGCGCGGCTGCACGAACTCGGCGTCCCCGTCGTGTGCGTGGAGGAGAACCCGGAGGCCCGCGGCATCCCCCTGGCCCGCCGGCTGCGCGTGCCGACGGTCATCGGCGACGTACGCGACGAGGGCGTCCTGGAGGCCGCCAAGGTGAGCCGCTCGCGTGCCTTCCTCGCCCTCACCAGCCTCGACACCACCAACCTCGAGGCCGCCCTGTACGCCCGCTCGGTCAAGCCCGACCTCCAGGTGAGCCTGCGCCTGTACGACGACGCCTTCGCCACCGCCGTCTACCGAACGCTGCGCGCCGCCCATCCGCTGGCCCTCACCCGCAGCCGCAGCGTCACGACCCTCGCGGCGCCCGCCTTCGCGGGGGCGATGATGGGCCGCCAGGTACTCGGCGCGATCCCGGTCGAGCGCCGTGTGCTGCTGTTCGCCGCGCTGGACGTGGCGGACCACCCGCATCTGGCGGGGCGTACGGTCGCCGCGTCGTTCCGGGCCGGTGCGTGGCGGGTGCTCGCCGTCGACACCACCGCGCCCGGCGCGCGGCGTACCGACCCGGCGACGGTCCCGGAGGAGGACGAGCCGGCGGCCCCGGAGCCCGGCCCCGTCTGGCGGACGGACCCCGGCTATGTGCTGCGGCCGACCGACCGGGTCGTCCTCGCCGCCACCCGCCAGGGCCTCGCCGAACTCCTGGACACGCAGTCCCCGCAGCCCGCGTACGCGTCCCGTCGATGAGCCGGCCCGGGCCCTTCGGCCCGGGCCGCCGGGCTCGCCCCGGCTGTACGCTCGCCCTAGTATCCGTTTCATCTGTTTCATCCGTTTTGTTCGGATAAGCAACCTAGGGAAGGTGCTCGCCCGTGGCCAGTGGCCTCAACGCCGACACCGTCGGCCCGGTGGATGTCGCCGTGCTCGCCTTCGCCGGCAACCGGTTCAGCGGCGATGTCGCGCCCGCGTTGCGCGACCTCCAGAAGGACGGGACCGTACGGATCCTCGACCTGTGCTTCATCCGTAAGGCGGCCGACGGTTCCGTCGATGTCGTGGAGCTCGGCGACCCCGAGGTCACCGAGCTGTTCCAGCAGGTGGCCGACGTGCGCTTCGACCTGCTCAGCGACGAGGACCTGAAGACGGTCTCCGACAACCTTCCGGCCGAGTCCTCCGCGCTCGTCCTGGCCTGGGAGAACACCTGGGCCGCCCGCCTCGGCACGGCCGTGCGCGACTCGAACGGGCAGGTCCTGATGCTGGAGCGGATCCCGAGAGAGACCGTCGACGAGGCCATCGAAGCCCTTGCCACGGCCTGACGACACACCTACGCACGACAACGAAGAGGACGGTCAGCATGCCGCAACGATTCGGACGGCCCGGACTCCTTGGCACCATGGCCCGCACGGCGGTCATCTCCGGCACCGCGTCCGCGGTCTCGGGGCGGGTGAACCGCAGGATGGCCGAGCGCGACATGCGTCGCGACATGGACATGCAGGCGCAGATGGCTCCGCCGATGCCGCCTACGCCGCAGGCGGCGCCGGTAGCCGGTGGGACGGACCGGGTGGCGCAGCTTCAGGCGCTTGCGGAGTTGAAGGCGCAGGGGTTGCTCACGGATGAGGAATTCGCCCGCGAGAAGGCGCGTGTGCTCAACGGGTGAGTGGTACCGGCCGGCCCACCGCCCCACACGGTGAGCCGGCCGGAGTTTCGTTGCGGCGGGCCGGTCCTGCGTCGCGGGGCTCTGCCCCGGGCCCCGCTGCTCAATCGCCGCAGGGGCTTGATTTGGTCAGCCGCGCAGTGCCGACGCGAAGATGGCCGGGAGTTTTGCGGCCGAAGGTGCCGTCGCGTAGTTCGTGAGGCGCTTCATCGTCGTCAGGCCCGTGCGGTTCGTGACGTAGAACGGGGGGCGCGGGGACAGGGACGGCGAGCCGGTGAACAGGCCGCGCGGGGACGGGGCGAACGGGGCGCGCACCACCGTCTTCTCGATGTCCTCCAGCATGAACGCGTTGTGCACGAAGCCGATGCCGCTGCCGATGTCCTTCCGAGTGTTGCCGGGGAAGGCGCCCCACGGCGTGTAACCGAGCAGGAAGCCGAAGGCCGACCAGACGTTGACGCCCAGCGTGCCGTAGCGCAGCGCGGCGATCGCGTCGGCGACCGCGCCGGAGTGGGCGCGCTCCGTCTTCGGGTGGACGAGCAGCGTGGCGCCGAGGGTGCCGGGGAGCTTGTCGTTGGCGAACTCCGTGGCGGCGGCGAGGAAGTGCGCCGCGTCGGCGCCGGGCAGGCGGATCACGCCGAGCGCGCTCGCGAACACCTCGTCCGTGATCAGGACGTCGTCCATGCCCTCGATCTCGGGGACGAGGACGCGGCAGGAGTCGTCGATGCCGAGCTTCTCGGCCGCCGGGTGGGCGTCGGTGACCTTGGCGACGCGGTCGGCGGCGCCCGGGTAGTAGTCGGGGCGGGGCGGCAGCTCGCGCAGGACCTTGCGGATCTCGGCCAGGAGCTTCTCCGTGCCGTCCCATTCGCGGGGAACCACCAGGACCTGCGTGGCGATGCAGTTGTGGCCCGAGTTGTTCAGCTTGCTGGTGACGATGTGCTCGGCCTGGAAGCGGAAGTCGGCGTCGCTCCACGGTCCCGGCGTCACGATGCAGGGGCTGACGCCGCCGAGCTCGCTGGTGAACGGCTTCTCGTTGAGCGGGGTGTCCTGCTCGCGGCGCTGCTCGGCCTGCTCGTCGGTGCCCCACACGATCGCGTCGTGGGTGCGCTCGCTGCCGGTGACGTGGATGGTGTCGATGTCCTCGTGCCCGGTGAGGTAGGCGCCCTCGGCGGCGCCGCCGTCGACGAAGCGGACCCAGCCGCGGTCCACGTACTCGGCGAAGACCTTCTCGAAGTGCGGGCGCAGATAGGCGTTGACGGGGTTCATCTTGGCGATGACGACCTCGCCCTCCGCGTACAGCTTCTGGAGGATGTCGAGCGGGGTGATCGACGCGACGTTGCCGGCGCCGAGCACCAGGGAGACGGCCGGCTCGGCCTGGCGGCCCCGGTACTCCCCCGCCGCGCGGGCCAGGACCTGCTCGCGGGTGGTGCCGGGCAGCGTCCACACCTGCGCGGTGAAGCCGTTGAGCAGCAGGCGGTCGGAGGTCAGGGTCGGGAAGACGTCGACGACGGTGCGGCCCTCGTGGCCGCGCACCGACTTGGGGTCGAGCGGCTCCTTGCCGGCGGCGAGGCGGCGCAGCACGTGCAGATACGCCGTGATCGTCTGGGCGAGGGCCCACGGCGCGGTGATCCAGTCCTCGGCGGCCCACTCGGAGTTCTCCGCGTAGCCCTTGGCGGCGGACGCGTCGGCGACCATCACGGCGCCGCCCTCGGCGATCCGCGGGAGCGTCCGCTCCAGGAGCGCGATCCGCTCGTCCAGCGGGGTCGCGGTCCAGGACGGTGCGTGCTCGCGCAGGTCGCGGACGGCCTGGTCCAGCGGTGAGGTGTCGAGTGCTGCTGCGGCGCTCACGGTCAACTCCTTGGGGAACGCGGGTGGGGGTGAAGTGGGCTGAGAGGTGGGGGTGTTCGTCGGACGATCATGCCATCTGGGGGTAACCCCCGGTAAGGGCAGGCTGCGTGACGTCCGGTCAGCCCGTCAACCGGGCGCGGTCGCGCTCCGGGTCGATCAGGGCGAAGGCGAGGACGGCGCCGATCGCGACGAGGATTCCGGTGACGAGCACGGCGTGCTGGTAGCCCGCGTCGCCCTGCGCGTCGACGAGGGCGCCGACGACGGCGGGCGCGAGCAGTCCGGACACCGTGACGAGCGCGTTCATGAGGCCGAGCGCGCCGCCGCTGCGGGTCGCGGGGGCGAGTTCGGCGACGGTGGTCGCGGCCACGGTGGCGTACGAGCCGCTGAAGCCGAAGCCGAGGGCGACGAGCACGGTCTGCGCGGGCACCGAGTCGACGAACGGCGTCAGCAGGCAGCAGACGGCGCCGATCGCGAGCATGCAGCCACCGACCCAGCCGCGGGCCTTCCTGCTGACGACGCCGCGCCGCATGAGCCGCCCGGTGAGCGCGGCCTGCCCGAGCAGCACGACGGCGCCGACGGCCCAGGGCAGGACGACCAGCTTGCCCGCGGTGGCCGCCGAGTAGTCCAGCGCGTTGCGCAGGTAGGAGGGCATCCACACCAGCATCAGGGCCACGGACCAGTAGCTCGTGAAGTACGCGAGGGTGGTGCCGATCCACGTACGGCTGGCGAAGATCCTCCGGTACGGAACCGTGGGCGCGCCGTCGTCGGCGGCCTTCGTGGTCGTGCTCGCGCGGGCCCGCGGGCTGTCCGCGCCGAACAGTGTCCACAGCACGGCCCACACCACGCCGATCCCGGCGAGCACCCACAGGGCCGAGCGCCAGCCGTGGTGCTGGATCACCCAGGACAGGCCCGGCGAGGAGATGATCACGCCGAGCGTGATGCCGATGGTGATCAGCGCGCCGGGCAGGTTCCGCTTGTCGTTGGGGAACCAGGAGAGCGTGGCCTGCTGGGCGACGGGGAAGGCCGGCCCCTCCGCGGCGCCCAGGAACACCCGGGAGCCGATGAGCACGGCGAGGCCCCCGCCGACGGCCGCGGGCACCTGCGCCACGGACCAGAGCACGGCCATCACCAGGAGCAGCAGCTTGGGCGAGACCCGGTCGGCCGCCATCCCGACGACGATCGCGGCGACGGAGAAGAGCAGGAAGAACGCACTGTTGGCGACGCCGAACTGGGTGGCGCTCAGGTGCAGATCGGCCCGGATCTCGTCGGCGGCGAGGCCGAGCACGGACTTGTCCGCGAAGTTGACCATCATGAAGACGACGAGGAGCGCGGTCACCGTCCATGCGCGGCGGCTCCCGCGCGCGACCGGGTCGACTCCCGTGTCGCGCACGGCGGATGCGGTGGTCACGACAGCGGTACCCCGGCGATGGCGATGCGCTCCATGACGCGCTTGGCGGGGAAGTAGTCGTTGACCGCGTAGTGCTGGACGGCGATGTTGTCCCAGATCGCGATCGAGTCCGGCGCCCAGTTGAAGCGGATCTGGAACTCGGGGATGCGCGCCTGGAGCACGAGGATGTCGAGGAGTTCGCGGTTCTCCTCCTCGGACAGGCCCTTGATGTGCCGGGTGAACGGCTCGTTCACGTACAGGGTCTTGCGTCCGCTGCGCGGGTGGCGCACCACGACGGGGTGCTCGACCTGCGGCCAGTTGGCGCGGAAGGCGGCCTTCTGCTCGTCGTTCATGAGCGCGCCCCAGCTGGCCTCCCAGTCGTGGACCGCGGTGAGGTTCTCGATGCGCTCCTTGAGGTCGTCGGGGAGGTTGTCGTACGCGGCGCCCATGTCGCACCACATGGTGTCGCCGCCCGCGGCGGGCACGTCGATCGCGCGCAGCACGGCGCCGAGCGAGGGGTTGACCATGAACGAGTGGTCGCTGTGCCAGATGTTCTTGTTGCCGGCCGCCTTGGCGTCCTTGGCGAGCCGGGACAGGCCCACGGTCTCGGTCTTCGGGAAGAACGGGTTGGGCTCGGGCTCGCCCCAGACGGCGGAGAGGGCCAGGTGGTTCTCGGGGCTGAAGCCGGTCTGCCCCCGGAAGAAGATCACCTTCCACTCCAGGAGCGCCGCGCGCAGCTCGTCGGCGAGCTCCTCGGTGATCGGCTTCGTCAGGTCGACGCCGCCGAGCACGGCCCCGAAGTGCGGGGTGAGCGGGTCGACCTCGAACAGCTTGTAGGCCACCTGCTCCGCGCCCGGCGCGAGCCGGTCCAGGACGCGGCGCCCGTAGCGCATCAGGGGCTTGTCCAGGATCGGCTTGGGGTCCTCGACGGGGGCCGTCGCGACGTCGTGCATGGGGGTTCCTCCCAACAGCGAACGCTATTACGTAACCGACAGTATCGATATTGATTCGTGGCGGGGCAAGGGGTCGGGGGTGATGGATTTCAGGAAAGTTTCGCGGGGGTCGAGGGTCGCCGCGCGGGCAGCACAAAAGCCGCACCCGGCCCCAACTTGCCCGATGCGTACGAGAGATGGCCGAGAGTCAGCGGCCGGTCACGTCACGCCCGTCACGGCCGGACGTCGACCGCCCTGCCGATCAGGTCCACCACCGAGTCGACCAGCTCCTTCTCAGGCGCCCGCTGCTCGGCGACGAGCCGGAAGACCAGCGAGGACGCGATGAGGGTCGTGACGTCGACGATCGGGACGTCGGGGCGCACGTCGCCGCGCTCGATGCCGCGCTCCAGCAGGTGCCGCGTCTCGCTCGTCACCCGCGTCACGTACGCCTGGAACGCCTCGCGACCCGCGCCGGCCTCCGCCGCCGCGGCGATGACACCGGCGAGCAGCCGGCCCACGCCGGGCTGCCGGTAGGCGCGCACCCGCTCCATGAGGACCGCGCGCAGTTCGGCCCGGAAGTCGCCCATGTCGGGCACCGTCAGCGCCCCGACGCGGGACTCGGCAGCGGCGATGATCAGATCCTGCTTGGTGGGCCAGCGCCGGTACATGGCCGGTTTGCTCACGCCCGCACGGGTCGCGACGGCGTCCATGGTCAGGGCGCCCATGCCCTCCTCCGCCACCAGTTCCACGACGGCTTCGAGCACGGCCCTGGTGACGTGCTCCTGACGCGGCCGGCCCGGCCCTCTGCGCGCTTGCTGTACCTGCTCATCGGCCATGCCGAGACCCTACAGCCGCGCAGCTCAGGCCAGTTCGGCCCGCAGCACGTGCTTGGTGATCTTCCCGGAGGGTGTCCGCGGCAGGGCGGGACGCAGGATCAGCTCGCGCGGCACCTTGTAGCGGGCGATCCGGGCCTCCAGCCACTCGCGCATCCCGGCCAGGTCGAGCCCCGCGCCCTCGCGCGGCACGACGAAGGCCACCACCGTCTCGCCCCACTGCGGGTGCGGACGGCCGACGACGGCGACGTCGAGCACGTCGGGGTGGCCCCGCAGCGCGCCCTCGACCTCCTGCGACGCGACGTTCTCGCCGCCGGTGATGATCACGTCCTTCATCCGGTCGACGAGCGTGACATAGCCGTCCTCGTCGATCCGGCCCAGGTCACCGCTGCGGTACCAGTCACCCACGAACACCTCGGCGGTGGCCGCCTCGTCGTCCAGGTAGCCGAGCATCCGGGTGTCGGTGCGCAGCCAGATCTCGCCGCTCTCGCCGGCCTCCGCGTCGCTCCCGTCGGGGCGGACGACGCGCAGGTCCACGCCGGGCATGCCGCCGCGGCCGATCGCGCCCGCCTTGTCCGCGTGCTCGGCCGCGGTGAGCGAGGCGCCCGCGGGGCCCGTCTCGCTCATCCCGTACACCTGCTGGAAGTTCTCGGTGCCGTACGCCTTCATCAGGCGGCGCACGGTGTCCGCGTCGAGCGGGCCCGCGCCGTAGAGCCAGGCGCGGACGGACGACACGTCGTAGTCGGCGAAGTCGGGCACCGCCTGGGTCGGGGCGATGAGCGCGATGGGCGCGCCGAAGAGGGCCGTGACACGCTCGCGCTGGATGGTCTCCAGCATGCCGCGCGGCTCGTACTCGCGCTGGAGCACGACCGTGCCACCGGCGAACAGGGTGCCCAGCGTCATGTTGTTGAGCGGCGCCGCGTGCCAGATCGGCATGCAGATCAGGAAGCGCTCGTCGCCGCGCATCGACATCGTCGCCGCGGAGTACGCGGCAGTCAGGGCGGCGGTGCGGTGCGAGTGGACGCAGCCCTTGGGCGTGCCCGAGGTGCCGGACGTGTAGAGGATCTCCGCCACGTCGCTGTCCGGACGCTCCTCGCCTGCCCATGGCGCGGCGGCGACGAGCAGCGCCTCGAAGGCATCGGCCGGGAGCGCGTCCGCCGGGGCGTCGGGGTGGCTGACCAGCCAGCGCACGTCCGCGTCCGCGGCGGTGGCGCGCTCGCCGATCTCCGCGTCGACGAGGGCCACGCGCGCGCCGCAGTGCTTGAGCTGGCGCGCCACCTCGTCCGTCTGGAGCTTGTGGTTGACGGGCACGAGCGTGGCGCCCAGGGACCAGGCGCCGAAGGCGGCGAAGAGGAAGGCCGGGGTATTGCACGTCATCACGGCCAGCCGGTCGCCGGGGCCCAGGCCCGCCGCGCTCAGCACGGTGGCGGCCCGTCGCGCGACGTCGCCGAACTCCCGGTAGTTCCACCGCTGTTCGCGGTAGACGACGGCTTCCTTGGTACTGCCCGAGCGAACAGCGCTGTCCAGCAGGGCACTGAGGTGCATCACGTTCTCCTGACGAGCCTTGCCGACGGAACCCGCATGGAAGCGGTGCGCAACCGACCATGGCGGGAAACTCTGAATGATGGTTCACTGCTTGCATGGCCTACCGCAAGACCCCCGCCGAAATTCGTCGCCTCGAAGCGGCGCGCGAGCATCTGGTCGCCTGCGCCACCTCCGTCGTCGCCGAGGTGGGCTGGGCGCAGGCGTCCGTGACCGCGGTCGCGGACGCCGCCGGGATCGCGGCAGGCTCGGTCTACCAGCACTTTCCGTCGAAGGCCGCGCTCGCGGTCGAGGTGTTCCGGCGGGCGGCGGAGCGGGAGGTGACCGTCCTCGGCGAGGTGCTTCAGGCGGACGGCGACCCGGTGCTCCGGCTGCGGCGCGGCGTCGAGATCTTCACCCGGCGCGCCCTGGAGAACCGCGGCCTCGCCTACGCCCTGCTGGCCGCCCCCGCCGACCCCAAGGTGGCGGCGGAGCGCCTCGACTACCGGCGCCGCTACTACGCCCTCTACACCGAGGTGCTCCGCGAGGGCATGGCGGCGGGACTGCTCCCGAAGCAGAACGGCGAGATCACCGCCGCCGCGCTCACCGGCGCGATCGGCGAGGTGCTCGTCGACCCGCTCGGCGCGCGCGCCGAGGCCGCGACCGACGAACTGGTCGCCGAACTCACCGCCCTGGCCCTGCGCTGCGCGGGCGCACCGACCGACTGACCCGCTCCCCCTGGAGGAGACCCGCATGCCCTCGAACCCCTCGGTGACGCACGAAGTGACCAACCAGGCACCGCCGTTGACCGGTCACGACGCCGCGTACGACCCGGTGCTCCTCGACGGCGTACGCCGCGAGGGCGCCGAGTGGCACATCGACGAACTGCACCGCTTCGGCCGCTACGTCGGCAGCGAGGAGGCCCGCGTCTGGGCCGACCAGGCCAACCGGCACGAGCCCGAGCTGCGCACCCACGACCGCTACGGCAACCGCGTCGACGAGGTCGACTTCCACCCCTCGTACCACTCGCTGATGAGCGCGACGGTGGCCGCGGGCGCGGCGGGTTCCGCCTGGGCCGACGAACGCCCCGGCGCACACGTGGCCCGCGCCGGCACCTTCATGCTCGCCACGATGCTGGAGCAGGGCCACATGTGCCCGGTCTCCATGACGTACGCGGTGGTGCCCGCGCTGCGCCGCACGCCCGAACTCGCCAAGGTCTACGAGCCGTTGCTCACCAGCACCGTCTACGCCCCCGGGCTCCGCGCCCCCGCCGACAAGCGCGGGCTGCTCGCCGGGATGGGCATGACGGAGAAGCAGGGCGGCACGGACGTGCGCGCGAACACGACGGCCGCGGTCGAGCAGCCGGACGGCACGTGGCGGCTGCGGGGCCACAAGTGGTTCACGTCGGCGCCGATGAACGATGTGTTCCTGGTGCTTGCGCAGGCGCCGGGGGGCCTGAGCTGCTTCCTGGTCCCGCGTGTGCTTCCTGACGGCAGCCGCAACACCTTCCGGATCCAGCGCCTCAAGGACAAGCTCGGCAACCGGTCGAACGCGTCCAGCGAGCCGGAGTTCGACGACACGGTGGCCTGGCTCGTCGGGGACGAGGGCAAGGGCGTGCGCACGATCATCGACATGGTGACGATGACGCGGCTCGACTGCGTCCTGGGTTCGGCAGCGCACGTGCGCGAGTCGCTCGCGCAGGCGGCGCACCACGCGCGGCACCGTTCGGTGTTCGGCGCGAAGCTGATCGACCAGCCGTTGATGCGGAACGTCCTCGCGGACCTGGCCCTGGAGTCGGAGGCGGCGACGACGCTCGGGCTGCGGCTCGCGGGGGCGGCGGATCGCGCCCAGCGCGGGGACACGGGCGAGCGGGCGTTCCTGCGGCTCGCCACGGCGGTCGGCAAGTACTGGGTGTGCAAGCGGCAGCCGGTGGCGGTCGCGGAGGCGCTGGAATGCCTGGGCGGCAACGGTTATGACGAGGCGTCAGGGATGCCGCGACTCTATCGGGAGGCGCCGCTCAACGGGATCTGGGAGGGGTCGGGGAACGTCAACGCCCTCGACATGTTGCGGGCGTTGGGCCGCGAGCCGGAGTCCTTGGAGGCGTTCCGGGGGGAGGTCGAGGCGGCGGCCGGGGCGGATGCGAGGTTGGATGCCGCGTGGCGTGAGCTCCAGGGCGAGTTGGCCTCGCCCGAGGACGCGCAGCTTCGGGCTCGCCGCCTCATCGAGCGGGCGGCGTTGGTGCTTCAGGGGTCGCTTCTGGTACGGCATGCGCCGGCCGCGGTCGCCGACGCGTTCTGCGCGACCCGTCTGGCCGGGGACCGGGGCCTGGCCTTCGGCACGTTGCCGCCTGCGGCGGACTTCGGGTCGATCCTGGCCCGGCTCCCCGCCTGACCCGCGGCCCCGTGGTCCCGCCCACGGGGCTCTGCCCCGGACCCCGCTGCTCAATCGCCGCAGAGGCTTGAAATACCGGCACCGGCCGAGGTCAACCGGAGCCCGTGCCCCGGACCTCGCAGGTCACGCCGCCCGCCGCACACCAATGCGTGCGGCCGCCCACCAGGTGGAGTTCGAGGTCCGCGTCGGACATGCCGTTGCGGTCCAGGGCGGTGCGCAGCGCCGTGGGGGCCGGCTGCGGTGGCAGGCCCAGGACGCCGATGACCACCACACCCTGCCGTGCCTCCACGGACGCGATCTGCCACTTCCCGCTCGCCGCCCACTCCTCCGCGACCGGCCGCGCGTCCGCCACGAGGAGCCGGTCCCGCCACACCGACACCGTGCCCGTGGTCAGCGGCACCGCGATCAGCACCAGGACCCCGACCACCGCCACCAGCGTGCGCCCGTGGAACTCCCCCACGTACTGCGCGGACTCCTGGGCCGCGCCCCGGATCCCGTACACGAGGAAGACCACGGTCCCGGTCGCCACGATCGCGGCGACGTTCGTCGCGAAGAGGAGCGCGGACTCGCCCGCGTCGTGGAAGCGGCCGACCGTGATCAGCAGCCCAGTGACCGCCAGCGGCGGCACGAGCGAGATGGCGATCGCCACACCCGGCAGTGTGTCGGAGATGTCCGCACGGACCAGCGCGAACGCCCCCACCGTGCCCGTGGCCAGCGCCGCCAGCAGGTCGATGAGGCGCGGGCTGATCCGCGAGGACACCTGCGAGTTCGACGCGAAGTCGTCGGGCGGCGCCGCGATCCACCCCAGCAGCATCCCGATCGCCACCACCGCGAGCGCCCCGCCGAGCACGAGCAGTACGCACCGGACGACCTGGGAGCGGTCCGCGAGGACCAGGGCGAGCGCGCTGCCGAGGATCGGCGTCATCAGCGGGGCGACGATCATCGCGCCGATGACCGTCGCCGTGGAGTCGCCCACCACGCCCGCGCTCGCGATCACCGCCGCCAGTACGAGCAGACCCCAGAACCGGGTCGAGCTCGGACTCTTCCACGAGCGCTCGATGAAGAGAGTGTCCGTCATACGGCCGACCGTGGCCGCGTCGACCTTTCCCATCGCCGTCATCTTCACCTCGCCGTCACCCGTCCCCGGCCGCCGTCTCAGACCGCGGTCGGCGTGGGCGGGGTCCCGTTCGGCGCGTCCGCCGCGCCCCCGCCGCCCTCCGCCGCGAGGAACTCCACCACCGCCAGCAGGAACAGCAGGCACAGGGCGATGCCGACGACCACCCACCCGGTCGGGTACGACCACAGCAGGTAGACGAGGAGCGCGCCCGCGATCAGGATCCAGACGATCCAGGTTCGGTAGCGGCGCACGAACGGGCCGACGGGCCCGGTGCGGAAGCCGGCCCGGTCCGCGGTGAGCCGCGCGCCGTCGATGCCGGAGATCCACAGCCCGCGCACCAGGCCCGCCCGCTTGCCGCGCCCGGTGAGCCACGCGCCGAGCGCGACGACGACGCCCAGTGCGACCACCATCCGGACCATGGTGAACAGGAAGTGCGTCATGGTGTCGTAGACCGCTGCCGCCGCGTCCTGCGAGACGGTCGCGGGCAGCCGGTCGAGGTAGATCACGCGGAAGACGCGCAGCCCGATCGCGAGCAGCCCGCAGCTCACGGCGACCGCGAGGGCGGCGGCCACGACCGACCTGCGGCGGCGCACGGAGACCAGCACACCGGCGGCGACGAGGACGAGCGCGAGCACGGGCAGCCAGTTGCCCATCACCTGCAGCAGCCGCAGGTACGTCTTGGTCTTGCCGATGTTGTCGTTGGTGACGAGCGTGAAGTCGGTGTGGACCTCGGGGATCTTCCCGGCGACGGTGAGGCCGGAGTCGACGAGGCGCTGCTTGACCTGCTCGACGACCGGGCCGAGGTCGAGGGTGACGGTGTCGCCGCCCTCCAGCTTGACCGCCCCGCCGCCGCTGCCGGTCAGCGCCTTGTCGAGGGCGCTGTGGGCCTTGCGGTTGGTCTGCTTCCAGATGTTCTCGAAGGCGTCGGAGGCGACGACTCCCTGCGCCTTGTCCTGGACGAAGCTGCGGACGGCGCCTTCGAGGGAGTCGCCCAGCTTGCCGAGGGACTTCTCCACGAGCGGCCGGTCGCTCGTGTCCACTTCGGTGAGGAGCGCCTGAAGGTCGATGCGCTGCATGATCGCGTCCGTGGCGCGGTTGGCGACGGCCTTCTGGATGTCGGGGTCGGAGGCGAGCGGGCCGACGGTGTCGACATAGCGGTCGGTGTCGCCGACCTGGTCCGCCGCCCAGGACGCGACGATGCCGAGCGGCGCGAGGACGCAGCCGATCACGATGAGGACGACGGCGAGGAACGACCGCCCCCGGTGGCGCCGCCGGCCGCCCCCGCGCTCGGCCTCCAGCTCGGCCACCCGACCCCGCAGCCGCGCGAGTTCGGCCTGCCCTTCGGGGCCCAAGGGCGTCGTGTCGTCCGCCACGGTTGCCTCCTTGTCGGCGCGGGTGAGCGCGCTGTTTTGAATGCAAGGGGAACCGCTGCGCCGCCGCCGGGCGAGCGGACGGCGCCAGGCGGGTGAACGGCGCGGCCACCGGATGCCCCGGATGATCCGACCGAAATGCGGGGGCGAATGGGGCGGGTAATACTGCACCGGACATGCGCCGTTGCCGGAACTCGACCGGAAAGCCTCATCGTGGATCCACAGAACTCGCCCTACGGGCACCAGTCCTACGGCCAGTCCTACGGCCAGTCGTACGGCCAGGCCGACCCCGGCCACGCACCCGAACCGCAGCCACAGCCGCAGCCCCGCCTCGACGCCGGAAAGCTGTGGGCGGGCGGGCTGATGACCGCCGTGATCGCCGCGCTCACGGCGGTGGTCGCACTCCTCCTCGTGCGGGGTGTGCTCGACGTCCCGGTGTTCGCGCCGGAGGGCGACGGGCTGATGGGCAACGCGACCACCGGGGCGCTCGCGGGCGGCGCGGCGGTGGCGGCGCTCGCCGCGACCGTCCTCCTCCACCTGCTGATCGTGGCGACCCCGCGGCCCGAGCGCTTCTTCACCTGGATCATCGGTCTCGCGACGGCGGTCATGGTGCTGCTGCCGTTCACGACGGGTCTGACGTGGCAGGCGAAGCTCGGCACCGCGGGCGTGTACCTCGTGATCGGCATCGCCATCGGTTCCCTGCTGTCCTCGGTGGCGAGGGGAGCGGTGCGCCGCTACTGAAATTCCCTGGCCCGGTTCGGACGGCCCGCGTTATCGTCGACGTATGAACGTCATGGGCCGCAGTTTCAGCACCGCGACCGCGCGAGCGACCAGCTCGCCGGTTGCCGCCGCCTGACGTCTTCACCCTTTCCACCGGCGACCGGAAACGGCCGCCGGTTTTTTCGTTGCCCAGCACGCTCCGTCCGGCCGCTTCCGGCGCCTTCGCCCGCATCACGCGAAGGAGTCACCCCATGCGTACCGACGACGTCATCCGGACGTTCACCGAGTTCTACGAGGACCGGGGCCACCGCCCAATCACCGGCTCGACCCTGCTGCCGCCGCCCGGCGACCCGGTGCTGTTCACCACCTCCGGGATGCATCCGCTCACCGGGTACCTGGAGGGCCGCCCCCATCCGCTGGGCCGACGGCTCGTCAACGTACAGCGGTGTCTGCGGACCACGGACCTGGAGGAGGTCGGCGACCCCACGCATCTGACGGTCTTCGAGATGCTCGGCACCTGGTCGCTCGGCGACTACGAGGGACCGCGGAGCCTGGAGTGGGGGTACGAGCTGCTCACCGAGGGCTTCGGCATCGATCCGCGGATGCTGTACGTGACCGTGTTCGGCGGCGACGGGCAGGTCGGTCCCGACACCGGTTCGCGGGACGTGTGGGAGCGGCGCGGGGTGCCGGTCGAGGAGACCGTCGAGGACAACTGGTGGGACAACGGGCCGACCGGACCGTGCGGCCCCGACTCGGAGATCTTCCTGTGGACCGGTGACACCCCGCCGGAGTCGAGCCCCACCAAGGACGAGCGCTGGGTGGAGGTGTGGAACCACGTGACGATGCGTTACCGGCGCCTGGACGACGGCTCGTTGGTGCCGCTCCCCCAGCGCAACGTCGACACCGGGCTCGGCGTGGAGCGGCTGTCCACGCTGCTCCAGGGCCGGACGTCGGTCTTCGAGTGCGACGTCTTCGACCCGTGGCGGCGGCTCCTTCCGGAACTGTGGCCGCTGGACGAGCCGTCGCTGCGGGTGGTCGTCGACCATCTGCGCTCGTCCGTCGTGGTTGTCGGCGACGGTGTGCGGCCGTCGAACACCGGGCGCGGGTACGTGTTGCGCCGGCTGATCCGCCGGGTGCTCACCGTGCTGCGCCGCGAGGATCCGACCCGCACGCTCGGGGACCTGCCGGTCGAGCTGATCCGGCACACCCTCGACCACTTCCGCCAGGACGTCGACCCGTCGTCCGTGCGCCGGGTGCTGCTCGACGAGGAGCAGAGCTTCGACCGGCTCCTGGAGCGCGGCAGGAAGCTGCTGTCACGGCGGCGGTTCCGGGGCTCGCTGACCGAGGAGGACCTGCACTATCTGCACGACACGCACGGGCTGCCGCGCGAACTGGTGCTGAGCCTGCGGGAGCGGTAGGCCCCGGCCGAAGGGGCTGCCGCCGCTCAGACCGGCAGCCCCTTCGGCTCCTTGATGCGCTTCATGATGATCTGCGAGTTCACCTCGGTGACCCCGTCGAGCGCGGTGAGCCGCTCGATCCACAGCCGTTCGTACGCGGCGAGGTCGGCGACCGCGATGCGCAGCATGCAGCCGGGGCTGCCGAAGAGGCGGTACGCCTCGATGACGTCGGGGATGTCCTGGAGCGCGCGCTCGAAGGCCTCGACGGAGGCGCGGTCGCGGCGCACCTCGATGGAGACGAGGACCTCGAAGCCGCGGCCGACGGCCTCCGGGTCGACGATCGCGCGATAACCCTGGATGACGCCGTCCTTCTCCAGCTGGCGCACGCGGCGCATGCATGGGGAGGGGCTGAGGCCGACGCGGGCGGCGAGGTCCTGGTTGCTCAAGCGGCCGTCCTCCTGGAGCTCGCGCAAGATGTGCAGGTCGATCCGGTCCATGGCGCAATCATGCACCACGCCCCGCGCGATCATCGGCCAGGATTCGCAATCCGATTGCGCAGATCACGATTTATCCTTGCTGTAGATCGAACATACGCTCCCCCACGCGCGCGGGAGCGCCGACACTGGCGAGGCAGGTCACATGGCACGCATCACCCTCATCAGCACCGGAGGCACCATCGCCAGCCGCTGGCAGGGCACCGGTTACGCCGCCGACGCAGGCGGGGACACGGTGCTGGCGACGGCCGCGCTGCCGGAGGGTGTCGAGGTGGACGTCGTCGACCTGTTCAACGTGAACAGCTCGCGGATGACGACGGAGCTCCAGCTGACGCTGCTGCGCACGGTGCGCGAGGTGTTCGCCGACCCGGCCGTCGACGGCATCGTCGTCACGCACGGCACGGACACCCTGGAGGAGTCCGCGTTCCTGCTCGACCTGCACCACGACGACCCGCGCCCGGTCGTCTTCACCGGCGCCCAGAAGCCGCTCGGCCAGGCCGAGGGCGACGGCCCGGGGAACATGTACGACGCGCTCCAGCTCGCCGCGAACGTCCGGGACCTGGGCGTGCTCGTCGCCTTCGACGGGAAGGTGCACGCGGCCCGCGGCACCGTGAAGACGCAGACCCTTGCGGCCGACGCCTTCGCCGACCCGTCCGCGGGACCGCTCGGCCGCCTCGGCTTCGGCCGCGTCGACCTGCGCCACAAGCCGAGCCGCCCGGCCCCGCTGCCGGCGCCGGCGCCGGAGGCCGGAACGGCGATACCGCGCGTCGACATCGTCATGCACCACAGCGACGCCGACGCCACGCTCTTCGAGGCGGCCGTCGCCGCGGGCGCGCGCGGCATCGTGCTCGTCGCCACGGGCGCGGGGAACGCGACGCCGGAGCTGGCCGACGCGGTGGCGGCAGCCGTACGCCGCGGAGTCCTCGTCGCCGTTTCTACGCGCGTATCCGCGGGCCCGCTGGCCGAGATCTACACGGGCGGCGGCGCCGTGGACCTGGTCGCCGCGGGCGCCGTGCTCAGCGGCACGCTGCGCGCGGGCCAGACCCGGATCGCGGTCCTGGCGGCGCTCCTCGCGGACGTCTCCCCCGCCGCGCGGCCGGAGCTGCTCAGCCGTCTGATCGACGCGCCGGGCCCGCTGCCGGCCGGCGAGGAGCCGACCGGCGAGCAGGCCGCCGCGTAACCGGGATCAGAACTCCACGGCCTCTTCGTTGGGCGCGAGGCTGTCCATGAACGAGCTGACGGAGAACACGGCGCGACCCGCGCCCGCCGGACCGTATCCGGGGGGCGAGGAGAGCCCGTGCTCGTCCATGGCGTTGCGGTACGCGTCGAGCAGCCGGATGTGGTACTCCAGCGGCGCGCCGTTCGGGTTCTCCTTGCCGAGCGGCGTCGTCGGCTCGGGGCACCACGTGGTGAAGCGCGGCGTGATGCCGTTCGACATGAAGAAGTTCAGGCCCTCGGTGGTGGAGGCGATGGCCTCGTCGACCGTCTTGAAGCCGAAGGGCTCGGCCATCTCGACGCCCGCCACGAAGTTCGGGATGACGTTGCGCGCGCCGAACACGTCACGCGAGTCGAGGATCCGGCGGTGCCACTCGTCGCGGCCGACGTAGCGCTCCTTGCCGGGGCAGTACATCTTGAACAGGTACTCGTCCCACACCTCGAAGTTGGGGTGGTAGATCTGCACGCCGTAGTCCTTGAAGCGCTGCACATCGTCCTTGGGCAGCGCCTGGGCGACGACCTTGCCGATCCAGCGGTCCGGGAAGTACTCCTCGATGGCCTTGGCGTACCGCCCGTAGAAGTCCGCCTCGTCCAGGCCCTGGACCTTCGACGTGATCGCGCCGCCGGTGAGGGTGTACGCGGTCGACGTCTTCCCGGTGTCGTACTTGTTGATGATCTCCAGGGCCTCGAGGACCTCGTCGACATCCTTCACACCGGTGTACGGACGGCCGGCCGCCTTGTGCTGGCGCCAGTTGTGGTTGATGTCGCAGTACTGGCACTCCTCCTTGGCGCCGAAGTACTGGCAGACCCGGAACGCGGTCAGGTAGATCAGGTAGCCCCACTGGATCGTGGGGGCCACCTCCATGACCGACTTCCCGTTGGAGAGCTTGTGCCGGTAGTACTCCGGCATGGGCGGCACGCCGACGTCGGAGATCCGCTTGCCGTCGAGGTACAGGCCGAGCATGCCGTCCTCGTTCGCCGCCACGCGGTACGGCGACTTCGGGTTCACGCGCACCGAGACGACCGTGCGGCGCAGGTCGTAGGGGCCGCCGGTGAGGACGATCTCCTCGGGCGGGCGGCGCAGCGCGGCCTCGCCCAGCTCGGGCAGCGTGCCGTGGTCGAACGAGAAGATGAAGTACGACTTCGGCTTGACCTCGCCGTCCTCGTTGTCGCTCAGTGCCGACGCGTCGAAGGCGACGCCGCCGCGCAGCAGGTCCTCCTTGAAGACCGCTTCCTTCGGAACGTGCGGGAAGCGCTCCATCAGGTCCTCTACCAGCGCCGTACGGCTCTGCATCCCGTTACTCCTCGACCCTCTGCTGTGCAGCGTTTTCTACGGTTTCTCGACTCCTCACGGTACGCCCCGGTCGCCGGTCAGCCGTGCCGGGTCCCCGCTCGGGCCACGATGTGGGCGGGCGCGGTGATGCCGGTGGGCAGCAGCGGATCGGCCGTGGGGGCGCCCCAGCGGGCGTTCAACGGCAGGGTCCCGGCCCACAGGCCGAGCTCCGCGTCGGCCGACGCGCCGTCGTCGGGCGCGCCGGACCTGATCTTCACGGAGGCGTCTTCGAGGGAGAGCGCGAGGAGCGTGGTGGCGGCGAGCTCCTCGCGGTTCGGCTGCCGCGCGTACGTCCACTGGCCGGGGGTCGCGTGCTCGGTGAGGCGGCGCAGGCCCTCCAGCTTCTCGGCCTCGTCGGTGATCGTGCGCGGCACACCGTGCACCGTGGCACTGCGGTAGTTCAGCGCGTGCTCGAAGACGGAGCGGGCGAGGACGAGGCCGTCGACGTGGGTCACCGTCACGCACACCGCGGCGCCCGGATCGGCCGCGAGGCCGCGGCCGGCCACCGACCCGTGCACGTACAGCAGCCGCTCGTGACGTCCGTAGACGGTCGGAACGACGACGGGCGCGCCGTCGACCATGACACCGAGATGGCACACGAAGTCCGCGTCGAGGATCGCCTCCAGGTCGGCGCGGGGGTGCTGCCGCAATGGCCGGTGGGTGGTGCGGTGGTCGTCGGTGTACGTCATGCGCAGGCACGGTACTCCCGTGGGGTCACCGGCAGTTCACCAGGTGGGCGTCACGTTGCGGTCGCGGGGCTCCGCCCCGGGCCCTGCGCCTCAAACGCCGGCGGGGCTTGAAATGGGGCTCGGTCCCGGATCGTGGTCCAATTCTCGGCGATCCGTTCCCGAAGAGAGGCGTGTCGTGCCAGTCATCACCAACTGGGCCCGCAACATCACCTTTTCCGCCGACCGGATACACCGTCCGGCCACCGTCGACGAGTTGCGTGCGGTCGTCGCGAAGAGGGGGCACCTGCGGGTGCTCGGCAGTGGGCACTCGTTCAATCGGATCGCCGACGTCGACGCGGAGCGCGGTGGTGCGCTCGTGTCGCTCGCCGGGCTGCCGGGCCGGATCGACGTCGACATCTCGGAGCGCAGCGTGCGGGTCGGCGGTGGTGTGCGCTACGCCGACCTGGCCGCCGCCCTGCACGCGCACGGGCTCGCGCTGCCGAACATGGCGTCGTTGCCGCACATCTCCGTCGCCGGTTCGGTGGCCACCGGCACGCACGGCTCGGGCAACGGCAACCGGTCACTGGCCGAGGCGGTACGGGCCGTGGAGATCCTGACCGGGGACGGGGAGGTGGTCACGCTCGCGCGCGGGGACGCCGGTTTCGAGGGGCGGTCGTCTCACTGGGCGCGCTCGGGGTGGTGCTGTCGCTGACGCTGGACGTGGAGCCGGCCTTCGATGTCGCGCAGTACGTGTTCCGTGAACTTCCCTTCCTGGGGATCGACTTCGACGCCGTGTCGGCGGCCGCGTACAGCGTGAGCCTGTTCACCGGCTGGCGCGGGCCGCGCTTCGACCAGGTGTGGGTCAAGCGGCGGATGCCGGACGCGCTGGACTTCCCTTGGGCCGAGGCCGCCGTCGAGGCGCGGCACCCGGTACCGGGGATGCCCGCCGTGCACTGCACCGAGCAGTTCGGTGTGCCGGGGCCCTGGCACGAGCGGCTGCCGCACTTCCGCGCCGGGTTCACGCCCAGCAGCGGCGACGAGCTGCAGTCGGAGTATCTGCTGCCGCGCGAGCACACCATGGCCGCGCTGCATGCCCTGGACGCGGTGCGCGAGCGGATCGCCCCGGTCGTCCAGGTCTGCGAGGTGCGCACGGTCGCCGCGGACACGCAGTGGCTGAGCCCCGCGTACGGCCGGGACACCGTCGCGTTCCACTTCACGTGGGTGGCGGACGCATCCCGGGTGCTTCCGGTCGTCTCGCTGGTGGAGGACCGGCTGCGGGAGTTCGGGCCGCGACCGCACTGGGGGAAGGTGTTCACGGCGGACCCCGCGCGCGTCGCCGAGCGGTATCCGCGGGCGGCGGACTTCGTGGCGCTGGCCGAACGGCTGGATCCGGCGGGGAAGTTCAGCAACGCGTTCGTGCGGGGGATGCTGCCCCGGAGCGCGTGACCGGGCTTTTGAAAGCCCTTTCTCCAACCCCTTGTCGAAGTCCGTACGGCGCTCCTAGCCTGACGGCATGAAGCGCACGTCCCGCGACATACGGACCGCGAACCGGTACGAGGTGCTGCGCCGCTGCCTCGGCAGGTCCGCCGTGTCCCGGCAGGAGTTGGCCGCGGAGACGGGGCTCAGCTCGGCGACCGTCGCCACGCTCGTCGGGGAGCTGCTCGACCTGGGGGTCCTGGTCACGGACGGCTTCGTGGACTCGGGGGGCGGGCGCCCGCGCGGCCTCGTCTCCGTCGACGCGGGGCACGGCTCGCTCGTCGGCGTGGACGTCGCGGAGACGTATGTGCACGCCGAGTTGTTCGACCTGAACCTCCGGGCCGTCGCCCGCGCCGACCGCGAACCGGTCCCCGGTGCGCACGGGCCCGCGCACGTGGCCGCCGTGATCGCGGACGCGGTCCGGTCCGTGCTCGACGCCACCACCGACGCCGGCACCGGCGGGCCCGTACTCGGCGCCGGCGTCTGCATGCCGGGGCTCGTCGACCGGCAGGGCGGCATCAGCGTGTACGCCCCGAACTGGGGGTGGCGGGACGCCGTGCCGCTGCGCGAACTTCTCGCCGAGCACCTCGACGTACCCCTGTACCTGGACAATCCGCTGCGCGCGTCCACCGTCGCCGAGCTGTGGTTCGGGGCGGCGCGCGGGCGCGACGACGCGGTCGTCGTCAACCTCGGCACCGGTGTCGGCGCGGGGCTCGCGCTCGGCGGGGCGCTGCATCGGGGTGTCACCAACAGCGCGGGCGAGTGGGGACACACCACGCTCGTGCTCGACGGGCGGCCGTGCCACTGCGGGAACCGGGGGTGTGTCGAGGCGTATGTGGGGGCGCCGGGGATCATGCGCAGCCTGCGGGAGCTGCACCCCCGTTCGCCGCTGCTGCACCCCGACGACCAGACCGCCACGATCGGGGCGATCGGGCGGGCCGCGACGGAGGGCTCCGCCGAGGCGCTGGACGTGGTGCGGGAGACCGCGAGGTATCTCGGTGCGGCGATCGGTGATCTGGTCAATCTGCTCAACCCTGAGGTCGTGGTGCTCAGTAGCTGGGTGGCGGAGGCGTTGGGCGCACCCCTGCTCGACGAGGTGCGGTCGGCCGCGGGGCGGCATTCGCTCGCGGGGCCGTTCGGCGCCACGGAGATCGTTCTTTCGCCTGTTCCTACGGATCCGGTGAGCCTTGGCGCGGCGACGTTTGCGCTGGAGGGGTTCGTGGGCCGCAACGGCGTTGACACCTCGGGGCTCCGCCCCGGCCCCCGCGCCTCAATCGCCGGCGGGGCTTAGTTTAGGGAGACTCATGACCATCGCTTACGTAACCGACCCGTCCCCCGGCCACGGCGCGCTCCCACCCCGGGCCTGGTACGCCGAATCGTCCGCCAACTCGCTCTCACTGAACGGCACTTGGGGCTTTCGACTGGCGGCGCGGGCCGACGCGCACGACGACTCCTTCGCCGTCCCGGGGTACGCGGCCGACGGCTGGGGCGAGGTCTCCGTGCCCGGTCACTGGGTGATGCAGGGGCACGGTGCGCCCGCCTACACGAACGTGCTCTACCCCTTCCCCGTCGACCCGCCGCGCGTCCCCGACGAAAATCCGACCGGGGATCACCTGCGCGTCTTCGATCTGCCCGGCGACTGGCCCGGTGACGGCTCGGCCGTGGTCCGGTTCGACGGGGTCGAGTCCTGCGCCAGGGTGTGGCTGAACGGCACGGAGCTCGGCGAGTTCAAGGGGAGCAGGCTGCCGCACGAGTTCGAGGTCGGACACCTCCTCGTCCCCGCCGGCAACGTGCTGGCGGTCCGCGTCCACCAGTGGTCGGCCGGCTCGTACCTGGAGGACCAGGACCAGTGGTGGCTGCCCGGCATCTTCCGTGACGTGACCCTTCTGCACCGCCCGGCCGAGGCGGTACGGGACTTCTTCACGCACGCCTCGTACGAGCGCACCTCCGGCCTCGGCACGCTCCGCGTCGACAGCGATACGGAAGGGCGCGTCACCGTTCCCGAGCTGGGAGTCGATGTCGCGACCGGGGAGTCGGTGACCGTCGCCGTCGAGCCGTGGACCGCCGAGACGCCGCGTCTGTACGACGGCGAGCTCGCGACGGCCGGGGAGCGGGTGCCGCTGCGGATCGGCTTCCGTACCGTCGAGCTGTCCGACGGGCTGATCAAGGTCAACGGCACGCCGATCCTGTTCAAGGGCGTCAACCGGCACGAGTGGCACCCCGAGCACGGCCGCGCGCTCGACCTCGAAACGATGCGCCGCGACGTCGAGTTGATGAAGTCCCACAACATCAACGCCGTCCGCACCTCGCACTACCCGCCGCACCCCGCCTTCCTCTCGCTCTGCGACGAGTACGGGCTGTGGGTCGTCGACGAGTGCGACCTGGAGACCCACGGCTTCGTCGAGCAGGGCTGGCGCGACAACCCGGTCGACGACGAGCGCTGGACCCCCGCGCTGCTCGACCGGGCCGCCCGCATGGTCGAGCGCGACAAGAACCATCCGTCGGTGGTGCTGTGGTCGCTGGGCAACGAGGCGGGCACCGGGCGTGGGCTCACCGCCATGGCCGAGTGGATCCGCGCCCGCGACCCGGAGCGCCTCATCCACTACGAGGGCGACATCAACTGCCGTGACACCGACGTCTATTCGCGCATGTACGCCGACCACGCCGAGGTCGAGCGGATCGGACGCGGTCTCGACGGAGGCCCGGAGAAGCGGCGGCGGCTGCCCTTCATCCAGTGCGAGTACGCGCACGCCATGGGCAACGGTCCCGGTGGACTCGCCGACTACCAGCGGCTGTTCGAGACGTACGACCGACTGCAGGGCGCCTTCGTCTGGGAGTGGATCGACCACGGGATCGCCGACGAGCGCCACGGGTACGCGTACGGCGGCGACTTCGGCGAGGAGCTGCACGACGGGAACTTCGTCTGCGACGGGCTGCTGTTCCCGGACCGGACGCCGTCGCCGGGGCTCGTCGAGTTCAAGAAGGTCATCGAGCCGGTGCGGATCGCCGTCGACGCGGACGCCGGAACGGTGCGGGTCACCAACCGCTACGACTTCCGGGACCTGTCCCACCTCGCCTTCGACTGGGCGTACGAGGTGGAGGGCGAGGCGGCCGAGCGGGGCACCCTCGCCGTTCCGCCGCTCGGCCCCGGCGAGTCCGCGGACCTGAAGCTGTCGGCGCCCGCGGCGGGCGACGGGTACTGGACCGTGCGGGCCCTGGACGGCGACGGACATGAGGTGGCGTGGGGGCAGAGCGCTCCCGAGGCGCGAACGGCCGTATCGGACAAGGCTGTTGGTGAGGCGCCGCGCACCGCCGGGGACACGCTCACCCTCGGCCCCGCCACCTTCGACGCCCGCACCGGGGAGCTGCGCGCCGTCGGCGACGTGACGCTCACCTCCGCTCCCCGGCTCGACGTGTGGCGCGCCCCCACGGACAACGACGACGGGGCGAGCTGGCAGAACGACGAGCGGCTCGGCCTGCTGTGGCGCACGTTCGGCCTGCACCGCATGCAACACCGGGTGGACAGCGTCGAGTTGGACGGCGCCGCGCTGACGGTGCGGACACGGGTCGGCCCTGCGAGCCGGGACATCGGGCTGCGCGCGAGCTACCGCTGGACGGCCGACGAGCGGCGGCTGCGACTGACCGTGTCCGTCGTCCCGGAGGGTGACTGGCGGCTGCCGCTCCCCCGGCTCGGCGTCCGACTCGGGCTGCCCGTGGGCGACTTGGGCGTGCGCTGGTTCGGCGGCGGACCCGGCGAGGCGTACCCGGACACGCGCGAGGCGGCGCGGCTCGGCCGCTGGGAGTCGGACGTGGCCGGCCTGCACACCCCGTACGTGCGGCCGCAGGAGAACGGGGCCCGGGTCGGCGTCCGCTGGGCGGAGCTCGGCGGACTGCGCATCGACGGCGAGCCAGCCTACGCGCTCACGGCCCGCCGCTGGACGACGCGGCAGCTCGACGCGGCCGCCCACCGCACGGACCTGACGCCCGGCGACACGCTGTGGGTGCATCTCGACCACGCGCAGCAGGGCATCGGCACCCAGTCCTGCGGGCCAGGTGTGCTGCCCCGGTACCGGCTCACGCCCGGTCCCGCCGAGTTCTCGTTCACGTTCGAGCCCGCGGCTCCGGTCACAGCTTGACGGCGAAGGAGTAGAGCCGGGTGGTCTGCTTCTTGTTGCGGTTGTCGTCGGAGACGAGGAGGAGGTGCCTGCGGCCCTTGTAGGGGCCGCTGGTGAGGGTCTCGCCGAGGGCCATGCCCTCGGCGTTCTCGAGGAGCGGGTTCACCTGCGTGCCCTTGCTCTTCACCACCCCCGGGCTGCCCGCGGGGCACTTCTTCAGGTCGAGCAGCTCACGGGCGTCGATGTAGACGTCGGACGGCTCCGAGTACAGCTGCCCCTTGCCGGACACGTCGGAGGCGCCGGCGAGCGAGAGGTCGTTGACGTGCACCGCGTTGCCGAGGCCGACCACGTACTGCCGTTCCAGGGCGAGGAGCCGGGTCTCGGAGACGGCGACGAGTTCCGCGAGGCCCAGTCCGTCGTCGGCGCGGTAGGCGTACTGCTTGTCCGGCTCGTAGTCGTCCTTGGCGACGCGCTTTTGACATGCTCCTCGGGCTGAAGCCCGAGGATTCTGGCCATCCCTGCCGATTGCTGTGCCGCTACGCGGCACGGTTTTCGGTACCGCACGGCTTTGTACGTGAGCATGTTGACGAACATCGACCAGCCCGCGTCGTGCACGCTCTTGGCCATCGTCGTGCGTGCGAGTCCGGCCACCGACAGGTTCTCCACGATCACCGTTTGGTTCTCACGGATGATCCGGGTGGAGAGCTGATGGCAGAACTCCTTGCGCGCGTCGGCGACGGCCGCGTGGGCGCGGGCGACCTTCAGACGGGCCTTCTCACGGTTCTTCGATCCTTTCTGTTTACGCGACAGCTCACGCTGCGCCTTTTTCAGCTTCTTCTCCGCCCGGCGTAAAAA
>NZ_JBITCS010000022.1:0-61340 GCF_044453445.1 Streptomyces sp. NPDC051684
CCCGCTACGACAAACGCGCCCTCCACTACAAAGCCATGGTCACCATCGCCTGCCTACGACTCTGGCTGCCATGACTTTGCGGACACGACCTAGGGGACCACCTCGAAGTCCGTCGCCCGCATCCGCTTCAGTGCCCGCAGGTCCGCCCGCTGGAACGGCCGCACCGGCACCGTCAGCACCGGGCACACCGCGTGCCGCCGTACGTGGCGGTGGGCCGCCCGGCCCAGGCTGCGGGGGCGTACGCCGACGACGAGCAGGTCGTCGGGGTGCGTCGCGACCTCCACCAGGGCCGGTCCCGGGCGGTCGCGCACCACGCGGAGCGTCACGTCGAGGTCGGGCGGAAGGCCGCCGAGCGCCTCGGCGAACGCCGCCGCGAGGCGGGCGCGGGCCTCCTCGTACCAGTGCCGGGCCCACGCGGCGTCCGGCCACCGCCGGTACATGGCCTCGCCCTCCGGCGGCTCCCACGCGAGCACCGCCACCAGGGGCCGCCCCGACCGCCGGGCCTCGGCGGCCGCCGAGCGCAACGCGGCCAGGCTCGCCGGGGAACCGCTCACCCCGGCCACCACGCGCCCACCGACCCGCTCGCCGTCCATGACACCCCTCCTCGTACACGCACCGCGGCCGCCTCCAGGCCACTCCGTACCGATCGAGCCCCACTCTGTACGCTGATTGGCCTGGACAGCAGGGCCAATCACGGAGTTGTGGCATGGGTGACGAGACGGTGGTCCGCAGCGTGGACGGCGGCGGGCGCGGGTTCGGCGGCAGGCGGCTCGGCGCGCTCGTGACCGGTGTGGCCGGGGAGCGGCCCGGCTACCGTGCGCTCGCGCAGGGCGTGCGGACGCTGCTCCTGGACGGGCGGATCCCACTGCACACCCGGCTGCCCGCGGAGCGCGAGTTCGCGGCCTCCCTCGGAGTCAGCAGGGCCACCGTCACGGCCGCGTACGACCTGCTGCGCGAGAGCGGGTACGCGCGCAGCAGGCGCGGCGCCGGGACGTGGACCGAGCTGCCGGAGGGCGCGCGTCCGACCGTCGTGGCGACGCCCGCCGCCGGGGACGATGTCATCGATCTGGCGGTCGCCGCGCCCGGGTTCCTGGAGGACGAGCTGTCGGCCGCGTACGCCGCCGCGGCCCCGGACGTCGCCCGGCACGCGGTGACCAACGGCTACCACCCGTACGGGCTTCCGGAGCTGCGCGCCCAGATCGCCGAGCGGTACACGCGGCGCGGCCTGCCCACGCTGCCCGAGCAGATCCTGGTCACGACGGGCGCCCAGCAGGCCGTATCCCTCACCCTCACGCTGCTGGGCAGGCCCGGCGACCGGATCGTGGTCGAGAACCCCTCGTACGCCAACGCCCTGTCGGTGATCCGGCAGTTGGGGCTGCGGACCGCGCCGGTGCCGGTCACCGAGGACGGCTGGGACGTGGAGCTGATCGGCGCGACGCTGCGGCAGTCGGCGCCCCGGCTCGCGTATCTGATTCCCGACTTCCAGAACCCGACGGGCCGGCTCATGCCGAGCGAGCAGCGGCGGCGGATCATCGCCGCCGCGCGGGCGACCGGCACCTGGCTGGTCATCGACGAGACCATCGCGGACATCGCGCTCGACGGGGTGAGCGAGCCGCCGTTCGCCTCGCTCGCGCCACCCGGCGGGGGCGAACAGATCGTCACTGTCGGCTCGTTGAGCAAGGGGCACTGGAGCGGCCTTCGGGTCGGCTGGGTGCGCGCGGGCACCCGTCTGATCACCGAGCTGACGGCGCTGCGGGTGACCGCGGACATGTCGGGCTCGGTCCTCGACCAGCTGGTGGCGGGGCGGCTCCTCGACCGTGAGGAGAGCATTCTGCGCGGCCGGATCCCGGTGCTGCGCGAGCGCCGCGACCGGCTCACGGAGGCGCTCGGCCGCGAATTCCCGGACTGGCGCTGGCAGGTGCCGCCCGGCGGGCTCTCCCTCTGGGTGGATCTGGGGCGGCCGGTCGCCTCGGCGCTCGGGCGGGCGGCGCTGCGGCACGGGGTGCGGATCGAGGGCGGTTCGCGGTTCGGCGCGGACCCCGGCACGTTCGAGCACCGGCTGCGCGTGCCCTACGTCCAGCCGGTCGAGGTCGCGGAGGAGGCGGTGCGGCGGATCGCGGCGGCCCTCGACGGCGGGCTCGGCGGGGCGGAGGAGGAGCCGGGGCGGCCGCACTGGGTGGCGTAGCGCGCTGTTGCGAAAGAAAGGGGGCCGCGCCGAATGGCGCGGCCCCCTTCTCGTCTGCTCGTCCCCGAGGACGTCAGCCCTTCGCCGGCGGTCCTCCGAACAGCTCCACGGCGCCCCTGACCTGGGACAGCGCCCCGGACAGCGCGCTCACGGAACCGATCGCCCCCGCGACCAGCAACAGTGAGCGACGCAGCCTGGGCACCTCGGGCCGGCCCCCGCCGGCCATCGCGTCCAGCGCCGCGAGCTCGTCCTCGGCGATCCCCCGGTCGGGAAACTCGACCGGATGCGCGGCGAGTTCCCGGCGCAACCGGGACACCGCGGTGCGCAGCTCGTCCACCCGCGGGTCCTCGTCGCTCCCGGTCACAAGCCTCTGCTCCACGCTCCGCAACACAGCTCTCCCCCTCGCACGTCCTTGTGCGTGTGTTGTCCTGCTCAGGTACTTCTCGGGTCCTACTCACGCGTAACCCGGCCGGAGCGTCGGTCGGGCGTCCAACTCGGGTTTGTGGCGGCCCAGTTAACGCCACGCGCAAGCGTTTCGCCAGTCCGTTGCGCAAGGCAACTGTGAAAATCCGAACGACTTCGGTCGCGCCTTGCGTGCGATATGCAAGGGGCATGACGACGAAGAGCACAGGCACGGTGGCGGGGCTGCTGCTCGCCGCGGGCGGCGGGCGCCGGCTCGGCGGCCGACCCAAGGCACTCCTCGAACACCGCGGGCGGCCGCTCGTGGAGCACGCGGTGCGCATTCTGCGCGCGGGGGGATGCGATCCCGTGCACGTGGTACTCGGGGCGGCGGCCCGCGACGTACGGGAGCGGGCCGACCTCGACGGGTGCCGGGTGACGGAGAACCCGGACTGGGGGGACGGCATGGGTTCCTCGCTGCGGGCGGGGCTCGAAGCGCTCGCGGACACGGCGGCGGACGCCGCGCTCGTCCTCCTGGTGGATCAGCCTGGGATCGGACCCGACGCGGTGGCGCGCGTGCGTGCGGCATACGCATCGCCCGCCTCGCTCGCGGCGGCCGCGTACGGCGGGGAGCGCGGGCATCCGGTGCTGTTCGGCCGGGACCACTGGGCGGGGATCGCGGCGAGCGCGAGCGGCGACCGCGGCGCGCGCGCGTACCTCAAGGAGCGCACGGGGGTGCTGGAGCTCGTGGAGTGCGGGGACATCGCCGAGGCGTACGACATCGACACGGAGGCCGATCTCAAGCACCTTGAGTAAGTCGGATGGCACGCAGAGCCACGTTCTGTCGACTCTGAGAATCTCGACGTCAACAAACCATTGAACTTCCACAATGAGGAAACTAATATCCACTGTTGAGAAGGGCCGGTCCCCCAAAGCGGGGCCAGCAGTCATACCCAGGCGGCCCCGGCACCCAGTGCCGCCGGCGCCGTTCGCTCGCTGAAGGAAGTGACAGCCACATGTCCGCACCAGCGCCGTCCCCGCTGGCCATCGTCGACGCCGAGACCCTCCCCGGACAGGGCGAGGTGCTCACCGAGGCGGCCCTCGCCTTCGTGGCCGAGCTGCACCGCCTGTTCACGCCCCGGCGTGACGAGCTGCTCGCCCGTCGCACCGAGCGCCGCGCCGAGATCGCCCGCACCTCCACGCTCGACTTCCTCCCGGAGACCGCCGCCGTCCGCGCGGACGACACCTGGAAGGTCGCCGAGGCTCCGGCCGCCCTGAACGACCGCCGCGTCGAGATCACCGGCCCGACCGACCGCAAGATGACCATCAACGCGCTCAACTCCGGCGCGAAGATCTGGCTCGCCGACTTCGAGGACGCCTCCGCCCCCACGTGGGAGAACGTCATCGGCGGCCAGCTCAACCTGACCAACGCCTACAACCGCGCCATCGACTTCACGGACGAGCGCTCCGGCAAGTCGTACGCGCTGAAGTCCGCCGACGAACTGGCCACGGTCGTCATGCGCCCGCGCGGCTGGCACCTGAACGAGCGCCACCTCGTGGACGAGGCCGGCAAGCCGGTCCCCGGCGCGCTCGTCGACTTCGGCCTGTACTTCTTCCACAACGCGAAGAAGCTCATCGAGCTCGGCAAGGGCCCGTACTTCTACCTCCCGAAGACGGAGTCGCACCTGGAGGCCCGCCTCTGGAACGAGATCTTCGTCTTCGCGCAGGACTACGTCGGCATCCCGCAGGGCACCGTGCGCGCCACGGTCCTGATCGAGACGATCACGGCCGCGTACGAGATGGAGGAGATCCTCTACGAGCTGCGCGACCACGCCTCCGGCCTGAACGCGGGTCGCTGGGACTACCTCTTCTCCATCGTCAAGAACTTCCGTGACGGCGGCCAGAAGTTCGTCCTGCCGGACCGCAACGCGGTGACGATGACGGCCCCGTTCATGCGCGCGTACACGGAGCTCCTCGTCCGTACGTGCCACAAGCGCGGCGCACACGCCATCGGCGGCATGGCGGCCTTCATCCCGTCCCGCAGGGACGCCGAGGTCAACAAGGTGGCCTTCGCGAAGGTCCGCGACGACAAGGACCGCGAGGCCGGCGACGGCTTCGACGGCTCCTGGGTCGCGCACCCGGACCTCGTCCCGATCGCCATGGAGTCCTTCGACAAGGTCCTCGGCGAGAAGCCGAACCAGAAGGACCGTCTGCGCGAGGACGTCTCGGTGGCCGCCGGTGACCTGATCGCCATCGACTCCCTCGACGCGAAGCCCACCTACGACGGCCTCGTCAACGCCGTCCAGGTCGGCATCCGTTACATCGAGGCGTGGCTGCGCGGCCTCGGCGCCGTCGCGATCTTCAACCTCATGGAGGACGCGGCCACGGCGGAGATCTCCCGCTCCCAGATCTGGCAGTGGATCAACGCCGGTGTCGTCCTCGACAACGGCGAGCCGGTCACCGCCGAGCTGGCCCGCAAGGTCGCCGCCGAGGAGCTGGCGAACATCAAGACCGAGATCGGCGACGAGGCGTTCGCCGCCGGCAAGTGGCAGCAGGCCCACGACCTCCTCCTCCAGGTCTCCCTGGACGCGGACTACGCGGACTTCCTGACGCTCCCGGCGTACGAGCAGCTCGGCTGACGCATACGCGGTGAAGTGGGGCCCGGCGCCGGGGTGGCGCCGGGCCCCGCCCGCGTTCTCAGCCCAGGTCGTCCGAGTGTCCCGCCGCGAGGCGCGGCCAGTGCGGGATGGGCCGGCCCCCGCTGCGCAGCCGGATGTCCTCGGCCGGTTCCCCCTGGCCCTGCGGCCAGCCCTCCGGCGAGTCCTCCCACAGCTCCTGGCGGCCGTAGGCGGTGAGGTCCATCAGCCGGTAGCTGTTGTCCAGCTGTTCCACGCCGCGCAGCGTGGTCCACCAGGTCTCGAAGACGCGGTCGCCGTCCCGCAGATAGCTCACCAGGTGCATCATGCCGACGTGCCGGCCGACGAGGAGCCGGTCCAGGGAGGGCACCGCCGAGTACCAGGGCATGTCCCAGCCCATGAAGTCCCGGTAGCGCCTGCTCTCGTCGTACGGGCCCTGGCACAGGACCGCGTACGTGATGTCGCGCGAGTGCAGATACGACAGCTCCCTGACCTGGCTCGCGCACCACGTGCAGCCCTCGCACTGCTCTGCGGCCGGCCGGCCCTCGCGCCACATGAAGTAGTACGCGAGGAGCTGTCGGCGCCCCTCGAAGGCGTCGAGCAGCGTGAGCGGTCCGTCGGGCCCGGTCAGCTCCAGGCCGCCGTCCACCTCCACCATGGGCAGCCGGCGCCGGGCGGCGGCGATGGCGTCGCCCTCGCGGGTGTGGGCCTTCTCGCGTGCGCGCAGCTTGCCGACCTCGGCCTCGAAGGCGGCCCGGTCGGTCACCGGCGGCAGCGCAGGTGCGTGGTCGCTCATGACTCCTTCTCCCTTCCCGCGTCCGGCACTTCGGCCAGTTCCTTGAGGCGCAGCAGGCGGGTCTCCCAGGAACGGCCGATCCGGTCGAGCTCCCGGGCGAGCGCCCCCAGCCGGGCGCCGACGGCGATGTGGACCACCTCGCGGCCGCGCTGCTCGGACTCGACGAGCCCGACCTCGCGCAGCACCTCCAGGTGCTTGCCGATGGCCTGCCGACTCACCGGCAGCTCGCGGGCGAGCGCGGACGCCGACATCGGGCCCCGCCCCAGTTGGGTGAGTATCTCCCAGCGGGTCGCGTCGCCGAGCGCGGCACACATGACGGAGGGCTCGGCGCTCACGCGCGGGCCTCGACGAACGTCTTCGCGGCGGCGAGTTCGGTGAGCCAGCCCTCGTCGTTGCCCGCGCGTTCCTTGAGCCATGCGGCCGGGTCGTCGGCGAGGCCGGAGAACCCGCTCTCGACGACGCGCAGGGTCACGCCGCCCTCCGGGCGTTCGTCGATCCAGAACTCGACGAGGGTCGAGGCCGTGGACTCGTCCCGGTACGGGGTGCCGATCCAGCGGAACGCGGCGTAGCGCGGCTTGTCGAGCTCGACGGTGCGGAACCGGAACTCGCCCAGCGTGGCGTGGCGCACGACGGCGACGTCTCCCTCGTACCGGATGTCGGGCTCGGCCTCGACGGTGCCGTCGTTGACGTACCACCCAGGTCGTACGACCAGGTCCCAGACCCGGTCGGCGGGGGCGTCGATGTCGATGCGGCGGGCGATGCGGTCGAGTTCCGCGAGGTCGGCGGCGGTGTGAGTGGCGTGGGTGTCGGACATGGGGTCCTCCTGACGACTCTTCCTGCAACTCCAGGGTTGCACATGATGCCGCGACCCGCAATGGGCGGGTTGCAGGTTGGGGTTCGCCGTTCCGAAGGCGTCAGCCCACGTGGCGGGACCAGTCCTGTTCTGCCGGGGGCTTTCCGTGGAGGTCGGGGACGCGTTTCAGCCAGGCGGGGCGGCCGCGTTCCGTCGCCGCCGCGCGCCGCGCGTCGGCCGCCGCCAGTTCGTCGCGGGACGGGAAGTCCGTGGGCAGCCAGGAGGCGGAGGTGCGGGCGCGGGCCAGGAGGTAAGTGACGTACGCGTCCCGCGCCTCGTCGGGCGTGGCGAAGTCCGTGAGCCACGCGTCCGGGACCAGGGACAGGATCTCGTGGAGCAGCCCCTCCGTGACCTTCGGCGCCAGCTCCGCGTCGGCCGCGCGCGTGTCGGGGCCGTACCCGCCGAGCGCGTGGTGCCGGAAGTCGTACGCCTTCGCCGGGTCCGCGCCGTCCCACCGGTGGTGGAAGACGAGCGCCGCACCGTGGTCGATCAGCCACAGCTTCGGCGGGGCGATGCCGAGCGTGGGCCAGACCATGAGGTTCGAACTGTGCACCGTACGGTCCACGTTGACGGTGAGCGCGTCGAGCCAGACGACTCGGCCCGCCTCCAGCGGGTCGACCGGAAAGGACTCCGCGACCTCCGGCGTGAAGTCGACCGCGCCCGGCAGGAAGTCCATCCCGAGGTTGAGGCCGGCGCTGGCCTCCAGGAGCTCCTTGACCTCCTGGTGCGGCTCGTCCGCCCCGAGTGCCGGATCGAAGTCCGCGAGCACCAACTCCGGGAAGCGCAGCCCGAACGCGCGCGCCAGCTCACCCACGACGATCTCCGCGACGAGCGCCTTCACGCCCTGCGCGGACCCGGTGAACTTGAGGACGTACGTACCGAGGTCGTCGGCCTCGACCACGCCCGGCACGGAGCCGCCGGTGCGCAGCGGGTTCACGTAGCGGGTCGCGGTGATCTCTCTGAGCGTGGGCACCAGGTCAGGCTAGTACTTCCCCCCCGGTCAGGCGTCCTGGCGCAGGACCTGTTCGAGGAGCGAGATCAGCGTCTCCTTGCCGGACTCCCGATCCCGGGCGTCGCACAGCAGCACCGTGGTGTCCGGGCCGAGGTCGAGCGCGCGGGAGACCGCTTCCGAGGAGTGGGACCGCACGCCGTCGAAGCAGTTGACGGCGACGATGAACGGGATGCCGCGGCTCTCGAAGTAGTCGACCGCCGGGAAGCAGTCGGCGAGCCGGCGGGTGTCCGCGAGGACGACCGCGCCCAGGCATCCCGTCGCCAGCTCGTCCCACAGGAACCAGAAACGGTCCTGGCCCGGCGTGCCGAACAGGTACAGCGCGAGGTTCTCGCGCAGCGTGATGCGGCCGAAGTCCATGGCCACGGTCGTCGTCGACTTGGTGGTGATGCCGTCGAGGTGGTCCACGCCGCGCGAGGCGACCGTGAGGTCCTCCTCGGTGCGCAGCGGACGGATCTCGCTGACGGACTCCACCATCGTGGTCTTGCCGACGCCGAAGCCACCCGCGATCAGCACCTTCAGGGCCGTGAAGTCGGCGCGGGCGGTCTGGTCAGAGTGCGCGAAGGCCATTGATCACTTCTCGGAGGAGGTGGGCGTCGGGGCGGGCGTACCCGGCGGGTGCGCCCGTGGCGGGGTCGGCGGCCGGGGTGCTGGGCGGCGTGACCCTGACGAGGGACTTCACCGCCAGGTCGCCGAGCAGCACGCGTACGACGCCGAGCGGGAGGCCGGAGTCGGAGGCCAGGTCGACCAGCGGGCGCGGGCCCCGCAGGCACAGGGCGAGCAGCTCGCGCTGTTCGGGCGGCAGCGGGCCCTGCGGCCTGGTGCGGGTGGGGCGGACGATGGCCATCAGGTCCATGCGTTCCGCGCCGTTGCCGGTGCGGGCGCGGCCCGCGGTCATGGCGTAGAGCCGGACCAGGGGCCCCGCGTCCTCGTCGTAGCGGTCGGACCAGGCGTCCATGCGGTCGGGGGGCTGTGACGTCACGGAGTATCGCCGTCCGAGCGGGTCGGTACGCCGAGGTGCTCGCGGACCCGGTCGACGAGCAGCGCCATCTCGTACGCGACGAGGCCGATGTCGGCGTGGCCGTCGGTGAACACGGCGAGGCAGGAGCCCTCGCCCGCGGCGACCACGAACAGGAAGCCGCCCTCCAGTTCGACCATCGTCTGGACGACGCCGCCCGCGGAGAAGTGGCGGCCAGCGCCCTTGGCGAGGGAGTGGAAGCCGGAGGCGATCGCGCAGAAGCGTTCGGACTCGTCGCGGCCGAGGCCGGTGGAGGCGCCGACGCAGAGGCCGTCGCCGGAGAGCATGACCACGTACCGGACTTCCAGGACGCGGGCGGCCAGCTCGTCGAGGAGCCAGTCGATGCCCATGCGGTGTTCGTCCTGGCTGCCGAGGCCGGTGACGTTGTACGTCGGGGTCATCGGGGTCCTCCGTCTTCCTCGCGGGCGGCGCGGGCGCGGCGGCGGCCCGAGCTCAGCGACGTCATGGTGGCGCGGGCGGCTTCCGGCGACCGTCCGCCGGCCCTCGTGCCCTCGCTCTGCGCGGGTGCGGTGTCCCGCAACTCGGGACTGATGTTGGCCTGCCGTACGCGCCGCGGAAGGTCTTCTCCGGTGCCGGGGTCGGCGTCCTGATCGTGGGTGCGCTGCACCGGGGTCTCCGCCATGCCGTGGTCGACGCCTTCCGTATCTGGCACGCCGCGCCGGGGTGCCTCCCCCAAGCTCTCGAACTTCGCTCGAGCAGGGGGGACCCCCTCGCCCACCCTGCCGCCCAAGGCGGCAGATTGCCCAAGGCGGGGCGGCACCGTACGGGTGGGCAGATCAAGCTCCTCGGCTTGCTCAGCACGCGGGCGGGTGGGCAGATCAAGCCCCGCCGGCGATTGAGGCGCGGGGTCCGGGGCGGAGCCCCGGGGCGCAGGGCGGTCGAGATGCATCGCTTCCAACAGGTTCTGCGGGATGAAGACGACCGCGGTGATGCCCCCGTAAACGGACCGCCGCAGCGTGACATCCAACCGCTGCCGCTCCGCGAGCCGGTTGACCACGAAGAGCCCGAGCTTGCGGGAGTCGAGCAGGTCGATGTCACTGGCCGTGATCCGCGCGTTGGCATCGGCCAGCGCCTCGTCGCTCATGCCGAGCCCACGGTCCTCGATCTCCAGACAGGCCCCCGCCCCGACCGGCTCACCGCGCACCACCACGGGCGTGTGCGGCGGCGAGAACGCCGAGGCGTTCTCGGCGAGTTCGGCGACGAGGTGGACCACATCCGCGACGGCCGAACCCGCGAGGGACAGGTCGGGGATGTCCTGGAGCTGGACCCGGTCGAAGTCGGGCGTCTCCGCGAGGCCCGCACGGACCGCGTCGATCAGCGGCACCGGATTGCGCCAGGCACGCCCCGGCGCCGAACCGGAGAGGATGAGCAGGGACTCGGCGTGCCGGCGCATGCGCGTCGTCAAGTGGTCGATGCGGAACAGGTCCTCGAGGTCGGTGGGGTCCTCCGTGCGGCGTTCCATCGCGTCGAGGAGGTCGAGCTGCCGGTGCAGCAGCACCTGGCTGCGCCGGGCCAGCGACACGTACACACCGGAGACACCCGTGAGGACCGCGGCCCGGTCCGCGACCGCGCGCAGCGCCGCGCGCTGCACGGTGGTGAGGGCCGCGGCGACCTGCCCGACCTCGTCGCTGTGCGGCGTCTCGTCGAGCGGCGCCTCCTTGTCGAGGTCGACGTCCTCGCCGTTGTGGATGCGCCGCATGGAGGCGGGCAGCCGGGTCGCCGCCATGTCGAGCGCGGCGTTGCGCAGGCCCGTCAGGTCGGCGACGAGCCCACGCCCGATCCGTACCGACAGCAACAGCGACACGATCACACCGACGAGCCCGAGCAGCACGGCGATGCCGGAACTGCCCAGCGAGGACAGGGAGTACGGCTCGGCGCCCGCGGCCTCGTCGATCGCGCGCGACTCGGCCTTGTCCAGGGCGGTCAGGGTGGCGCGCACGTCCGACTGCCAGCGCCCGGCGGGCACCGCGTCGGTGGCGTGCCCGGCACCCGCGGCGAGCACCATGTCCTGCACGTGCTCCAGGTCCTTGGCGCCGGCGGTGCCGAGCGCGGCACGGAAGGCGGCGGCGTCACCGTCCGGCAGGTCGGGCAGCGCGGCCTCGGTGAGGCTGCGCTGCACCGCCACGTCGCCGACGAAGTCGCGGTACTGGGCGGGCGTCATACCCCCCGCGGCCGCGTGCGCGGCGCCGAGCAGCGCGTCCTGGCGGCTCAACGCGTCGCGGGCGCGGGCGAGTTGGAGGAGCGTACGGGCGGTGTCGCTGTCGGCCGCCGCGAGTCCGGCCCGTACGGACAGGGCCCGCTGGACGGCGGTGTCGTAGCCGCCGATGGTGTCGGTGCCGCCCCGGGCGCCGGCCTTCTGGCGCGGCCCGGACAGCGAGTCGGCGCTGAACTTGAGCTTCTGGATGCGGTCGGGCAACGCGGCGTCGAGGTCGGCGAGGTCGGTGCTGATGGAGCGCAGGCCCGCGTTGAGCGCGCCGACGGCCTTGTCGGTGCGGGCGGTCGCGTCGGTGAAGTCCTGGCGCGTGGTGGCGTCGTGGGCGGCGCGGTACTTCATGGCGGCCGCGCGCTCGCCCTGGACGGCGACGGTGAAGCGGGAAATCGGCGTGACAAGCGCCGAGTTCACCTCCTTCAGCTGCTCCTTGTCGGATATCTGGGACGCCGTGGTCACCGCGGCGTGCCCCCACAGCGCCATCACGGAGACGACGGGGACCGTGAGCAGGGTGACGACCTTGGCTCTGATCGATTTGGAGCGCAGCCGTTCGGGCAGCGGAAAGCGCGCGGGCATGGGGAAGCTCCTCGGCCGGGCCTGAGTGGTGTGAGGGGGTGGGAAACGCGCCTACGCGACGGGGAGTTCGACCTCGTGCAGCGGGCGGGCGGCGGCGGCGCTGCGCGCACGCTCGTCGGCCGTCGGCGACAGCGCGACGAAGGCGCAGGTGAGGAAGAGGAACGAGCCGAGCACGACGGCCAGCGGCAGGATGAACGCGGTCGCGGTGGCACCGGACAGCGGCGCGGTTCCCGGGTGCACGGAGACCTTCACGGCGGCCATTCCGGTGTAGTGCATGCTGCTCACCGCGAGCCCCATCACGAGGGCGGCGACGGCCGCGATCACGGGCCCCCGCACGGACAGCGCGGCCCACAGCGCGGCGGACGCGGCGACGACGGCGATCACCACGGAGGCGGCGACCAGCACGGGGTCGTAGGTGAGCGAGCCGTTGAGCCGCACCGCCGACATGCCGATGTAGTGCATCGCGGCGACGCCGAGTCCGGTGCCGAGACCGCCGAGCACCACGGACAGGGCGCGCGACTTCCCGTATCCGGCGACGAACATGCCCGCGCCGACCACCAGGATCGCCACGAGCAGGCTCAGGAGGGTCAGGGGGATGTCGTAGCGGATCGCCGTGCCGTCGACGGCGTAGCCGAGCATCGCGATGAAGTGCATCGTCCAGATGCCGGCGCCGATCGCGACGGACGCGGTGAGCAGCCAGTTGCGCTTGGACCGCTGTCCGGCGGCCTGGGCGCGGGCGGTGCAGCGCAGGCCCAGTGCGGATCCCACGACTGCCATCACATAGGACAGGACGGGGGTGATCCAGCCGCCTGTCATGTGGTGCATGTGCCCCATGTTCTCTACGGGCCCCTCTCACTCTTCACAAGGATTGGCATCGGCCCCCCGACCGACCGGGACGCTAACACGCATATGACGGCTTGATCAGAGCGGTAATTGGCCCGAATCAGACGGGTTACCGACTGGTAGAGCCCGAGTTCATGGGGTCTTCACAAAGTGGCGCGTCCTGTGACCACGGGCGCGGTTGCGACTCTTGTCACGCCGCGCCTCGGGACGGTCCGGACATTGCCGCCGTTCCCTCGCGGGACGCCCATGAGGAGAGGTTTCAGGAGGTGCCACTCCCTGGAGAGGGGTGAGAACTCAGGAGGGCGTCCCCCTTGAGAAGGGACGCCAATTCAGGAGGCACCACTCCTTGAAGCGGGACGCGCACCCAGGAGGCGCCGCCCTGGAGAGAGACGCGCACTCAGGAGGCGTCACCGCCTTAAGGAGAGACGCGCACTCAGGAGGTGCCAGCGCGCAGTGCCTTCGCCAATGCGCTCTCTCCCGCCACGGAGACGCGTCCGTCGCGCACCGCCTCGACCAGGCCGACCGCACCGCGGGCGACCTCGCCGCACACCCCGGCCTCAAGGGTCAGCCGCACGTCCGGCTCCCCGTCCGGGTACCCGCCGTCCCCATATACGGGCGACACGGATTCCCCGCCCAGCCGGACGTGGAAGACCCCCTCGTCGACCCGGACCTCGACCGAACCCGGCTCCCCCAACCCTTCCAACTGTCGCGACAACGGCAGCGCCAACCAGTGCGCCCGCACCGCGTCGGTGGGCCTGCGCTCGGCGAGTTCCGGTGCGCCCCACTCCCCCAGCGCCTGGAGCACGGGCAGCAACCGCCGACCGCGCGGAGTGAGTTCGTACACGTATACGGAAGCGGGCGCGGGCAACCGCCTGCGCTCGGCGATCCCGTCCCGCTCCATGCCCTTCAGACGCGTGGCCAGCATGTCCGTACTCACACCCGGCAGATCGGCGTGCAGGTCCGTGTAGCGGCGCGCCCCGGCGAGGAGTTCGCGCACGATCAGCAGGGTCCAGCGGTCCCCGACGACGTCGAGGGCACGGGCTGCGGCGCAGTACTGGTCGTAACTTCGGCGTGGCATGACGCGCAGTCTATGCAACTTGTTGGACTTTCCAAGCACCCACTTGGTAAAACCAAGCAACAACGGTTCAGCACAGTGGCACCTGGTCCGCCTGGAGGGCAAGCGCATGGAGTTCCGGCAGTCGAGCAAGCTGAGCGAGGTCTGTTACGAGATCCGCGGCCCGGTGATCGAGCACGCCGACGCGCTCGAGGAGGCGGGCCACAGCGTGCTGCGCCTGAACACCGGCAACCCGGCGCTGTTCGGCTTCGAGGCGCCGGAGGAGATCGTCCAGGACATGATCCGGATGCTCCCGCAGGCGCACGGCTACACGGACTCGCGCGGCATCCTCTCCGCCCGCCGCGCCGTCGCCCAGCGCTACCAGGCGCTGGGCCTCGGCGTCGGGGTCGACGACGTCTTCCTCGGCAACGGCGTGTCCGAACTGGTCTCCATGGCGGTCCAGGCGCTCCTGGAGGACGGCGACGAAATCCTCATCCCCGCCCCGGACTTCCCGCTGTGGACGGCCGTCACGACGCTCTCCGGCGGCCGGGCCGTCCACTATCTCTGCGACGAGCAGTCGGACTGGTACCCCGACCTCGCCGACATGGAGTCGAAGATCACCGACCGCACGAAGGCGGTCGTCATCATCAACCCCAACAACCCGACCGGCGCGGTCTATCCGAAGGAGATCGTCGAGGGCATCCTCGATCTCGCCCGCCGGAACGGCCTGATGGTGTTCGCCGACGAGATCTACGACCAGATCCTCTACGACGACGCGGTGCACCACACCGCCGCCACCCTCGCCCCGGACCTCGTCGTCCTCACCTTCTCCGGTCTGTCGAAGACGTACCGCGTCGCCGGGTTCCGCTCCGGCTGGATGGTGGTCACGGGCCCGCGGCAGCACGCGCGGAACTATCTGGAGGGCCTGACCATGCTGGCCTCCATGCGCCTGTGCCCGAACGCGCCCGCCCAGTACGCCATCCAGGCCGCGCTCGGCGGCCGCCAGTCGATCCGCGAACTCACCGCGCCCGGCGGCCGGTTGCTGGAGCAGCGCGACAAGGCGTGGGAGAAGCTGAACGAGATCCCCGGGGTGAGCTGCGTGAAGCCCAAGGGCGCGCTGTACGCCTTCCCGCGCATCGACCCCAAGGTGCACAAGATCGTCGACGACGAGAAGTTCGTCCTCGACCTGCTGCTGCGCGAGAAGATCCAGGTCGTCCAGGGCACCGGCTTCAACTGGCCGAGCCCGGACCACTTCCGCATCCTGACCCTCCCCCACGCCGACGACCTCGATGCTGCGATCAGCCGGATCGGCCGCTTCTTGAGCGGATACCGTCAATGACATGATCACTTCGACGTCGTGCAGCACCTGTGGGCATCCCAGCCACACGCAGTTCGCCTCCCCCGACCTGGTCGGGCCCATCGTCTCCGGCCGGTTCGACCGGGCCCGGGACCCGGCATGGCGGCAGTCGGGCGCGGCGACGGTCGAGGACTACGCGCGCTGGTGCGGGCACCTGTGCGGGGCGACGTGCCTGCGCATGGCGCTCGGCCCCGGCGCCCCCTCGCTCTTCGAACTGCGCGACGGGGCCCTGAAGTTCGGCGCGTACCGGGTGGACGCCGAGGGCGAGATCCGCGGCATGATCTACGCGCCCGCGGTGGAGTACGTACGGGAGGTGCACGGCGTCGGCGCGGCGGTGCACCGCACCCTGGGCGCGGACGGGATCGGCGAACTGCTCGACGCGGGCCGCCTGGTCGTCGCCTCCGTGCACTACGCGATCCGCCGTCCGCAGGAGCCGGCCCCCGGCCGCGGCGGCCACCTCGTCCTCGTCACGTCCCGCACGCCGGACGGCTCCGGGTACCACTTCCACAACCCCTCCGGCACGGACGCGGCAACCCGCACGGCCCAGCTGCCCGTAGCCCGGTTCGCGGACTTCTTCGCCGGACGCGGCATGTCCCTGGCAGTGGGGGCGGACTGAGGCTCCGCCATTCAAGCCCCTGCAGGGAGCACCTCCCAGCGGTAGCTGGGGGAGATTGAGCAGCGGGGTCCGGGGCAGCGCCCCGAAACCGGCGGACGGTCCCGTGGCCAGGGGCGCAGCCCAGGTGTCAGCCGCCGCCCAGGACGGAGTCCAACGCCGACACCGGGTCGCGGCCCGGCTCCCCGCGGGGCCACCAGTCCTCGCGGCCCGGCTCGGACTCGTACCCGTACCACCACCCGTCACGGCCGAGCCGAAGCTGGACGGACCGGGTCGACAGGTGGTTGCGGTGCGGGCGGAACTCCGGGTGCCCCATGGCCAGGAGGGCCGGGCGGGCGCGGTCGAAGGGGCCCGCCGGCGGGTCCCACTCCTCCTCCAGGACCGAGAGACCGTCGAGCCCGCCCTGCCGCCACGCCGCGACGGCCCGCGCCAGATCCGTGGGCGTACGGCCCGTCCCCCGCGACAACGAGGCGTAGAGCGCACGGGTCGCCGCCGTGAGACCGGAACCGGGGTGCGCCGCTGCGAGGCGGACCGCGTCCTGCCACGGAGTGAGCGCGGCGATCGGGTCCGCGCCGGTGCTGAGCAGCGCGTGCGCGCGGGCCCCTGCCTCCGTGGCGAGGAGGTCGAGCGCGAGCGGGTCGGGGGCGTCCGGCGCCTGCGGGTAGGAGGGCGGCCGCTCGGGGTACTGCGGGGCCGGGAACTCCGGTGGCAGCTGAGGCAGTTGACCAGTCTCGGCGCTCGCGTACACGTCCTTCGCCGGGAGCGAGTCCAGCTCGGGGGCCCGCGCCTTCGAGCGCTCCTGCGCCTCGTGCACCGAGCTGCGCCGGGTCAGCGCCCGCAGCAGCTCCTGCTCGCCGCGTCCGCGCAGCAGGAACAGAACGAAGGGGTCCTCGTCGAGGATCCGGGCCGCCTGGTAGCAGAGCGCCGCCGCGTGCTTGCAGGGGTGGCCGCGGTCCGGACAGGTGCACTCGGGGCTGAGGTCGTCGACCGTGGGCAGCAGGTCGGCGGCCGCCGCCAGCGCGTGCGGCACGTCCTTGTCGAGCAGCGACGCCAGGTGTTCGGGGCGGGCCGCCGCCGTGTCCAGGAAGCGGTCCCAGGCCTCGTCCGGCAGTTCCCGCAGGCGCAGTTCGGCCCGGTAGGGGCGGGGGCGCGAGCCGTGCACGTAGGCGACGACGCGGCCCGGGGTGACCGTGATCGCGTCGACGTGGCCGCGGTCCGCGTAGGCGCGGCCACGGGCGAGGCGGCCCTGGTCGAGTGCTGTGTCCTCCAGGGCGTCGACCCACGCGTTGCCCCACCACGTGAGGGCGAAGCTGCCGCCCGGCTCGGCGCGCGGCGCCAGCGGCGGGAACGTGCGGCGCGTGTCCAGGTGCCGGGCCCTGGCCTGCTCGTCGGCGCCCGCGCGGCCCGGCACGTGCGGCCGGTGCGTCCTGTGGGGCCTGCGCGTCGGGCTCATCGCGTCGCCTCCCTGCGCAGCGTCACGAGGTCCGTGAGTTCCCGGTCGGTCAGTTCGGTGAGCGCCGCCTCGCCGGTGCCGAGCACCGCGTCCGCCAACGCCCGCTTGGTCGCGAGCAGTTCGGCGATCCGGTCCTCCACCGTGCCCTCGGTGATGAGCCGGTGGACCTGCACGGGCTGGGTCTGCCCGATGCGGTACGCCCGGTCGGTGGCCTGCTCCTCCACGGCCGGGTTCCACCAGCGGTCGAAGTGGATCACGTGCCCCGCGCGCGTGAGGTTGAGTCCGGTGCCGGCCGCCTTCAGGGAGAGCAGGAAGACGGGCACCTCACCGGACTGGAAGCGGTCGACCATGCGCTCGCGCTCGACGATCGTGCTGCCGCCGTGCAGGAGCTGGCTGGGGATGCCGCGGGTCGTGAGGTGCGTGGCGAGGAGCTTGGCCATGGAGACGTACTGGGTGAAGACGAGGACGGCCCCGTCCTCCGCGACGATCGTGTCCAACAGCTCGTCCAGGAGGGCGAGTTTGCCGGAGCGGCCCGACAGGCGCGGGCGGGAACCGTCGCCCTGGCCCTCCTTGAGGTACTGCGCCGGGTGGTTGCAGATCTGCTTCAGTGACGTGAGCAGCTTCATGATCAGGCCGCGTCGGCCGATGCCCTCGGCCTCCTCGATCTGCGCCATCGACTCGCGCACCACCGCCTCGTAGAGCGAGACCTGCTCGCGGGTGAGCGGCGCGGGATGGTCGGACTCGGTCTTCGGAGGCAGTTCGGGGACGATGCCGGGGTCGGACTTCCTGCGGCGCAGGATGAACGGGCGGATCAGGCGGGCGAGGCGCTCGATCGCCTCCGGGTTCGTCCCGCCGTGGCCCTGGAGCGGGACCTCGCCCTCGACCACGCGCGCGTGCCGGGCGCGGAACGCCTTGAGCGGCCCGAGCAGCCCGGGTGTCGTCCAGTCGAGCAGCGCCCACAGCTCGGACAGGTCGTTCTCCACGGGCGTGCCGGTGAGCGCCACGCGCGCGGGGGCCTCGATGGTGCGCAGTGCCTTCGCCGTCGCCGAGTTGGGGTTCTTCACGTGCTGCGCCTCGTCCGCCACGACCATGCCCCAGGTGTGGCCCGCGAGTTCGGCGGCGCGGGTGCGCAGCGTGCCGTACGTGGTGAGGACGAAGCCGCCCTCGACGCCGGTCAGGGCGCGGTCCACGCCGTGGAAGCGGCGCACCGGGACACCGGGGGCGAACCGCTCGATCTCCCGCTGCCAGTTCCCGAGCAGGGACGCCGGGCAGACGACGAGCGTGGGCGCGGTCCTGGCACGACGCAGGTGCAGCGCGATGAGCGTGACGGTCTTGCCGAGGCCCATGTCGTCGGCGAGGCAGCCGCCGAGGCCGAGCGAGGTCATCAGGTCGAGCCAGGCGAGACCGCGCAGTTGGTAGTCGCGCAGCGTCGCGCGCAGGCCCTCGGGCGGCTCGACGGTGTCGATGCCCCGGGTCAGCCGGTCGCGCAGCTCGGCGAGGCGGCCCGCGGGCACGGCCGCGACCCGCTCCCCGTCCACCTCGGCCTCGCCGGTCAGCGCGACCGCCAGCGCGTCGACGGGCTCGAGGAGGCCCAACTCCCGCTTGCGGGCCTTGCGGACGAGATCGGGATCGACGACCACCCACTGGTCGCGCAGTCGCACCACCGCGCGGTGCGACTCGGCGAGCAGGTCCATCTCGCGCTCGGTCAGCGGGTCCCCGTCGAGCGCCACCTGCCAGTCGAACTTCAGCAGCTCGTCGCTGTCGAAGAACGGCGTCCCGTCGGTGGCCGAGCCGGGCGCGGCCTGCGCGCGCACCACGGCGGTCGCGGTCAGCGAGCGGGCGATGTCGCGCGGCCAGTGCAGGGTCACGCCCGCCTTGGCGAGGCGCGCCGCGCCGGGCCCGAGCAGGTCGGTGAGCTCGCTCTCGGACAGGGCGAGCACGTCCGGCACGTCCTGCTCCAGGAGGCGGCCGAGCGGCGGCCAGGCGAGCGCGGCGCGCCGCACCGCGAGGACCGCGTCGATCCGGGCGCGCGGCCCGAAGTGGTCACCGGCCTCCCCGGCCCACAGTCCGGCGGCGTCGACCACGCGCGTGGGGTCGGCGAGGCTGTGCACCTGAACGATGGCGGCGCCCGCGCGGCGCGCCCCGGGGTCCTCCTCGGGCTCCTCGCCCTCGTACCCGGCGTCGTCCCCTTCGAACAGCGCGTACTGCGACAGGTCGAGCCGCAGCGACACCTTCACGCCCGCGTCGAGTCCGGCCGCCGCCTCGACCGCCCAGGGGCGGGCCCGCGGAATGTGCTGGGCGGCGGCCGCCGCGAACGGCGCGCCCGCCGCGTGCGCCGCGGCCGGGGTGCGCGGCAGCGCGTCGGCCACGGCGTCGAGCAGCGCCCGCACCAGCGCCTCGGGCTGCGGGACCCGCAGCGGCCTGCTCCCCGGCACCGGCGTCGCGTACCCCTCGGGCGGCAGGGCGGCGGCGATGCCCCGCACCTGCGCCACGTCGTCCTCGTCGAGCGGGCCCGCGCGCCACGCGTCGTGGTCGGACGCGGTGAGCCCCGGCAGCAGGCGGCCCCGCGCCACCAGGTGCAGGGCGTGCGCCGCGGCCGCGCCCCAGGCGGCCGCCGCCGGGTGGGCGCCCCTGGTGCGGCGGGCCCGCAGCAGCAGGGGCAGCGCGTCGAGGACCGGCAGGACGAGGGCGGGCACCGTGCGGCTGCGCACGGTCGAGCCGTGCGGCCGTACGACCGTCAGCTCGCCCTCGGCGCCCGGCAGGCCCGGCTCTTCCCGGCCGCCCTCCGCGTCGGGGAACCAGAAGGCGATCCGCCCGGCACGGGGCAGTGGATCCGGCAGGAAGACGGCGGCAGCGCTCAGCGGGACACCAGACAGCTCCGGCACGTCGCGCCACCTCCCTTCCCACTCTCCGCTCGGGCCTCGACTCCGGCCTCGACGACCCCTAAGACCTTACGGGCCGGGTCTGACAATCCTTGATCCCATGCCCGGCGGCCCGCGTCCGGCCCGCCCGCCGGGCCCGCTCACGCCCGCCCGGAGACAATGGCCGTGCCTCTGCCCACCTCCTAGCGAACAGGCGCGAACCTTGGGTGATCTGCTTCTCGTCCGGCACGGCGAGACCGAATGGGCCCTCACCGGGCAGCACACCGGCCTCACCGACATCCCGCTCACCGACAACGGCAGGGAGGAGGCGCGCCGCGTCGCTCCCCTCGTCGGCAGCTATCACATCGGGGCGGTCTTCGTGAGCCCCCTCCAGCGCACCCGGGAGACCGCCGAGCTGGCCGGCCTCAAGCGCTACACCGTCGATGCGGACCTGCACGAATGGGACTACGGCGCGTACGAGGGCGTCACCACGCGGGAGATCCAGCGCACCCGGCCCGACTGGTACCTGTTCGACGACGGGGTGCCGCCGGGGCCGCCCGAGCATCCCGGCGAGACGCCCGAGCAGGTGGGCGAGCGGGCCGACCGGATGCTCTCCAAGGTCGACGCGGCGCTCTCCAACAACGAGGGCAGCGTCGTCCTCGTCTCGCACGGCCACTTCCTGCGGGTGCTGACCGCGCGGCGCCTCGGGCTGCCGCCGTCGGGCGGCTCGCACTTCCTGCTGGCGACGGGCACGGTCAGCCGCCTCACCTACGAGCACGGCAGGCCGGTGATCTCCGGCTGGAACCTGCGGCCCTGAGGGCGTCCGCCCGGCCGCACCGGCCCGTTGTCAGTCCCGTCGTGCACCATCGACGCAAGACGGGAGGCACGCCATGACCAGACCGCCGACAGCCGCGCAGCGCCGCATCATCGAGGCCGCCGATCCGGAGACGGGCCGGATCTCCGGCACGCCCGCCCAGCTCGACCGGCTCATCGCCCTGAAGCTGGCGTTCCGGCATCCGAGGCCCCCGCACGAGCACTTCCTGACCCCGGCGGGTCACCGGCTGCGCGAGGCCGGGGACGAGCCGCCGGCCGCCGAGCCCGGCCCGGCGGAGTCCGGCGGGGTGTTCGCCGCGCGGCTCGGCGGCGAGCCGTGGTCCGGCTCCGACACGGGGCCCGCGCGGGCGCGCGAGGTGCGCACGGCCTGGCAGGGCCTGCTGGAGATACGTCGGATGACGAACCCGGACAGCGCGACGGACCGGCCGTGCGCCTGGGAGCGCGGTCGGCTCGCCCCGTCCGCCGCGCTCGCCCTGGAGGCCGCGGGCTGCGCGCCCGCGGAGGCAGACGGCGAGGACGGTTCCGTCCCCGGCTATCGCGTGCGGGACACCCCGCAGCCGGAGGCCGTCGCCGTGCAGCACCCGGACCCGGCCGGGCTCGCGGCGTGCGCGGCGGCGTTGCGGGAGGCGGGCTGGCAGGTCGGCGAGCACGCGCGGGCAGGCGGCGGGTCCCGTTATCTGCTGGCGTCGCCCAGACGTGCGTAACGCACCTCACGGCGGCGCGGACTGCCGTGTCCCACCCCCCTGTTGGCATGATCGGCACAACGCCCACCATCGAGAGGAACGTCGTGGCAGAGCAGTTTTCCGTACCGGTCGAGGTCCGCGGGTACGAGATCGATGTCAACGGGCACCTCAACCAGGCCGTCTACTTGCAGTACGCGGAGCACGCGCGCTGGTCGTTCCTGCGCCACGCCGGTCTCGACGAGAACGCCCTGCTGGGCCGTGGGGTGGGCCCCGTCGTCCTGGAGACGAACATCCGCTATCTGCGGGAGCTGCGCGCCGGCGATGTCGTCGACGTGAGCTGCGCCTTCGAGTTCGGAGACGGCAAGGTGTTCCGCGTCCACCAGACGCTCCGCAGGGCCGACGGCTCGGTGGCGGCCGAAGTGACCGCCGTGAGCGGCGTCATGGACCTCACCGAGCGCAAGCTGGTGCGCGACCCTGGGGAGATCTTCAAGGAACTGGCCGCCGCCCCGGCCGTCCTCGGCCTCTGACCGGCGCGCCCGCCGCTCCCCCGTCATGAACCTCCACAGCCGTTCCTACGGACACCCCGACGCGGTTGCGCTCAGCGACCAGGTGCAGGCCGAGTACCGCAAGCGCTTCGGCTACGACGACTTCACCGATCTGCACCCCGGGCACTTCGACCCGCCGCGTGGCCTGTTCCTCGTCGCGTACGACGCCGGGGTCCCGGTCGCCTGCGGCGGCTGGCGGGCGCAGGAGCGCGACGACGCGGGCTACGCGGACGGTGACGCCGAGCTGAAGCGGATGTTCGTCGTGGAGCGGGCGCGCGGCCGGGGCCTGGCGCGGCGGATCCTGACCGCGCTTGAGGACAGCGCGCGGGACGCGGGCCGTACGCGCATGGTCCTGGAGACGGGCGTCCACCTGCCGGAGGCGATCGGCCTGTACGAGGCCGACGGCTACGGCCCGACGCCGCCGTTCGGCCCGTTCCGCGACTACGACGACAGCCGCTTCTACGCCAAGTCCCTCACGGCTCCCGGCGCTTGTGGGTCCTAGGGCTTGTCGTTTGGATCAGGCCGGGCTCGCGGGGCCTGATCCAAACGACAAGCCCTAGCGGCGCCCCGCTCCCCCTTGCCACCTCCCGCGAAGATCGCTACGGTCCCGTTCGAGCCGCCTTTCTACGCGCGTCAACCCCGTGCACGGCACCACCCGAACGCCCCCACGCGAGAGGCCCCGCCCATGCAGTTGCGCCACAAGTCCCTGCTCTCCGCCGCCCTTGTCACGCTGGCCCTCGCCGCCCCCGCCCGCGCGGGCGCCCCGGCGCGGCCCGAGCCGCCCGCCACCGGCTGGCAGCAGGTCGGCGACGACGCCAGGTCCGGGGTCAGCGGCCTCGCGCTCACCGGGAAGACGACGGCCGACGGCGCGGTCCAGGCCCTCGTCGTGCACGACAACAAGATGCCCGGCGAGCGCCGGATCAGCCGCGTCGCCTTCCACCCCTCCGCGCCGAAGGACACCAAGGTCACCCCGCTCGCGTGGGAGGGCATGGCCCCCAAGGACCTGGAGGCGATCGAGGCGGTGCCGGGCTCGGACGGCGAGTTCATGGCGCTGGCCAGCAGGGGTCTCGTGTACCGGCTGCACGTCGACGGCGACACCGCACGGGTGCTCGACCTGGCGCCGCTGCCCGCGATCCCCGAGGGCGCGGACTTCGAGGGCTTCGCGCTCGGCACGTCGGCGCACGGGCGGACGGTCGCGGTGTGGGCCGACCGGGGCGCGGGCAAGGACCGCCCGGCGACGGTGTTCGCGGCGCCGTTCGCCGTGAACGAGTACGGGGAGGCGGAGTTCGGGAACGTCAGCAAGGCGGAGTTCCGCGCGGCCTACCCGAAGGGGGAGGTGCGGCACGTCTCCGACATCTCGCTGACCAAGTCCGGCCGGATCATGGTCGGTTCGGCCTCGGACGCCGGGGACGACGGGCCGTTCGCCTCGGCGGTGAGCGAGGCAGGCCGGGTGTCGCTGAACACGTCGGGCACCGGGGCGACGCTGCGGATCGCCGAACGGCACGGCGCCCCCGACAGGTTCGACGGCCGCAAGATCGAGGCGGTCGAGTGTCTGCCGGGGGCGGGCGGCCGGGCGCTGCTCGGCACGGACGACGAGAATCTGGGCGGGTACCTGAAGTCCGCGCCCGTGTGCGGCGGCTGAGACGCGGGCGGGGGTGGCGCCGCCGACCGCGTCACCCCCGCCGCGTCGCTCAGTGCGCCCCCGCCGTCGTCGCCTCGGTGCGTGGTCCCGCGATGTCGCTGCCACCCTCCATCGGATGCGTGACGTCGTCGGCGTCGCGCCCCTTGCCGATGTGGTTGAACAGCAGGTTGAGCACGACCGCCGCGACACAGCCCGTCGAGATGCCCGAGTCCAGGATGATCTTCGCGTTCTCCGGGAACGCGTGGTAGAACTCCGGCACCGCGATCGGGATCAGGCCCACGGCGAGCGAGACGGCCACGATGAGGACATTGTTGTCCTTGTCCAGGTTGGCCTTGACCAGGGTCTGGATACCGCTGGCCGCGACCGAGCCGAAGAGCACGACGCCCGCACCGCCGAGCACCGGGCGCGGCACGACCGCGATCAGCGAGGCCGCCATCGGGCACAGGCCCATCAGGACGAGGAAGCCGCCACCGGCCGCGACCACGAACCGGCTGCGGATCTTCGTCATGGCGACGAGGCCGATGTTCTGGGCGAACGCGCTGCACATGAAGCCGTTGAACAGCGGGCTGATCGCGGTGCCGAGGGTGTCGGCGCGCAGGCCGGCCGCGATGGTCTTCTCGTCGGCCGGGCGGTCGACGATCTCACCGAGGGCGAGCATGTCGGCGGTCGACTCGGTCATCGAGACGACCATGACGACGCACAGCGAGACGATGGCCGCGCCCGCGAACTGCGGGGCACCGAAGTGGAACGGGGTCGGGAACCCGACGATGTCCGCCTGGCCGACAGGTGAGAAGTCCGTGGCGCCGAACGGGATCGCGACCACCGTGCCGATCACCAGGCCGAGCAGCACCGCGATCTGCTTGACGAAGCCCGTCGTGAAGCGGCGGACGACCAGCACGATCACGAGTGTGATGCCGGCGAGCGCCAGGTTCTTCATCGACCCGTAGTCGGGCGCTTTGGCGTCGGGGCCCTGGGCCCAGCCGAAGGCGACCGGCATCAGGGAGACACCGATGAGGGTGATGACCGTGCCGGTGACCACCGGTGGGAAGAACCGCACCAGTTTCGAGAAGAAGGGTGCGGCTATGAAGCCGAGCACACCCGCGACGATCACGGCGCCGAAGATGATCGGCAGCGCGTCGTCCTTGTCCTTCGTCGAGCCGACGACGGCGAGCATCGGGGCGACGCCCGCGAAGGTCACACCGTTCACGAACGGCAGGCGCGCGCCGATCTTCCAGATGCCGAGCGTCTGGAGGAAGGTCGCGAGACCGGCCGTGAACAGGCAGGCGCCCGTCAGGAACGTCAGATCCTTCGGGCTGAGCCCGATCGCCGCGCCGACGATGAGCGGGGGCGCGACCACGCCCGCGTACATCGCCGCCACATGCTGCAGACCCGTCGTCGCCATCTTCAGCGGTGGCAACTTCTCGTCTACCGGATGTTTGGTATGCCCCGCGCCCACGTCCTCGGGCTCGTCGGGGGTCGTGCCTTGCTTGGTGAACCTGGGCTTCGTCGCCACTGCGGCTCCTCCGGTTGTTTTCCAGCCCCGGCAGGCCGCCGGCGCTTTTCGCTTCTGGGAGGTGGTGCAAGGTGCAAGGTCGTGCTGGTGGTGCTCGTACCGCCGTATTCAGTTGTTGTGCGCCCAGGTATTACTGGCCGCCCCGAGAACGTGAGGCTTTGGGCCACGTTCCGGGGCGGCACTCGGTCGAGCAGCCCGCTCGGCAGCTCGATCGAGTCCCCGGCCAGGGGCCGTCCCCCCTGACCGGAGTCTCAAGACATCAGCTCTCGGCGGTGATCCGCGCGAGTCGCTGCGCCTCCGCCCGCGTGGAGCGGGCGATGGCGTCCTCGTCGACGTTGAGCAGGCGGCTGTCCTCGACCACCGGCTTGCCGTTCACGAGGGAGAGGGTGACCGGTGCGGCCGCGCCGAAGACGAGCGCGGTCACCGGATCGGCGATCGATGCGTGGGCGAGGGTGTCCATCTTCCACAGCACCAGGTCGGCCAGCTTGCCGGCTTCGAGCGACCCGATCTGGGTGGCCCGGCCGAGGACTTGGGCTCCTCCGTACGTCCCGAGGCGCAGCGCCTGACGGGCGTTCAGGGCCGCCTCGCGGTGTGCGCCGAGGCGGTTGATGAGGAGGGCGTTGCGCAGCTCGGTGTGGAGTTCGCCGGACTCGTTGGAGGCGGTGCCGTCGACGCCGAGGCCGACCGGGACACCGGCCGCGAGCATGTCGGGCACGCGGGCGATACCCGCCGCGAGGCGGGCGTTGGAGGACGGGCAGTGCGCCACCCCCGTCTTCGTACGGCCGAACGCGGCGATGTCGGAGTCGTTCATGTGGACGCTGTGCGCCATCCACACGTCCTCGCCGAGCCAGCCCGTCGACTCGAAGTAGTCGGTCGGGCCCATGCCGAACAGCTCGTGGCAGAACTTCTCCTCCTCGACGGTCTCGCTGCCGTGGGTGTGCAGCCGAACCCCGAGGCGGCGCGCCAACTCGGCGCCCTGCTTGAGGAGTTCGGTGGACACCGAGAACGGCGAGCAGGGGGCCACGGCCACCTGCGTCATCGCGTCGAAGGAGTCGTCGTGGTGCTTCCTTACGGTCTCCTCGGTCGCGGCGAGCGCGCCGTCGAGGGTCTCGACGGCGAAGTCCGGCGGCAGTCCGCCGTCCTTCTCGCTGCGGTCCATCGAGCCGCGCGCCAGGGTGAAGCGCACGCCGGTCTCGGCGGCCGCCCGGATGATCGATCCGGAGAGGTCGCCCGAGCCCCGCGGGAACACGTAGTGGTGGTCCATGGCGGTGGTGACACCGCCGCGGGCCATCATCGCGAGGGAGCCCTGCGCCGCCGCGTACGTCATCTGCTCGTCGATGCGCGCCCACGTCGGGTACAGCGCCACCAGCCAGTTGAACAGGTTGTGGTCCGTCGCCAGGCCACGGGTGATCCACTGGTAGAAGTGGTGGTGCGTGTTGACGAGGCCGGGTGTGGCCAGGTGACCGGTGCCGTCGATGCGGCGGACCACGTTTTCGAGGCCCTCGGGCGCGCTGCCCGCGCCGATGGACTCGATCCGGTTGTCCGCGACGACGATGTGGCCCGAGGCGTACTCGGTGTCGTGCGCGTCGACCGTCGCGATGGCGACGTTCTCGATGACGATGCGGTTTGCCGTGGCAGGAGCCATGGTGCTTCCTTCAGTCGGTGTGACGTGTGGGCACGGCAGGACCCTAGGAAGATTTGAGTGCCGCGGCAGGTGCGCCACGGGTGCCGAGATGGTGGAAGAACAGGTTGAGCGAGACGGCGACGAGCGCGCCCGCGCTGATTCCGGATCCGAGCACGGTCTGTGCCCAGGCCGGGAAGTCGGCGTAGAAGCTCGGCGCGGCGAGCGGGATGATGCCCGCGCCGAGCGAGACGGCCACGAGGATGATGTTGGAGCTGTCGTCGAGGCCCGCTTCGGAGAGCGTACGGATGCCGCTGACGGCGATCGAGCCGAACAGCACGATGCCCGCGCCGCCCAGGACCGGCATGGGGACCAGGGAGACGACCGCGCCGAGCATCGGGAAGATGCCGAGGATCAGCAGGGTGCCGCCCGCGACGGCGACGACGTAGCGGCTGCGCACCTTGGTGAGGGAGACGACGCCGACGTTCTGGGCGAACGCCGAGGTCGGCAGGCCGCCGAAGATCGGTCCGAGGAAGGTGGCGATGCCGTCGGTGCGCAGGCCCCGGGTGATGGTCTTCCCGTCGCACTCGCGCTCGCAGATCTCGCCGATGGCCAGCATGCCGGCGCTCGACTCGGTCATCAGGACGAGCATGACGAGGCAGAGCGAGATGATCGCGGCAGGCTGGAACTCCGGGGCGCCGAAGGCGAACGGCGTCGGGAGTGCGGCGACGGGCGCGGACTTGAGGGAGCTGAAGTCCGCCATGCCGAACGGGATCGCGGCGAGCGTGCCGATCAACATGCCGAAGAGCAGGGCGACCTGCTTGACGAAGCCCTTGCCGAAGCGCTGGATCAGCAGGATGACGACGAGCGTGAAGGCGGCGAGGGCGAGGTAGCGCATGTCGCCGTAGTCGGCGGCGGTCTTGTCGCCGCCCTGGGCCCAGCCGACGGGCACGGGCATCAGGGTCACACCGATGAGGGTGATGACGACGCCGGTGACGAGCGGCGGGAAGAATCTGAGGAGCCGTCCGAAGAACGGCCCGATCGCGAGACAGAAGACGCCCGCGACCATGACCGCCCCGTAGATCGCGGGGAGTTGGTCGCCTTTGGCGTTCGTCTCGGCGATGGCGAGCATCGGTGCGATGCCCGCGGAGGACGCGGCATTGACGAAGGGCAGCCGGTTGCCGACGAAGCCCTTGACGCCGAGCGTCTGGAGCAGGGTGGCCACACCCGCGATGAGCAGCGACGCGGCGATGAGCCGGGTCTGGCCCGCAGTGTCGAGGTGGACGGCCTGGCCGATGATGAGCGGCGGGGTGACAACGCCTGCGTACATGGCGGCGATGTGCTGGAGTGCCGCGGGCGCGAGCCGCGACGGCTGGAGCTTTTCGTCCACCGGATGCACCTGCGTAGCGGTGCTGCTCTCCGATGGGGTGGAACACGGGCCCTCGGCTTCAGCCGGCCCCTTTGCTGGCACTGCCATTGCTTTATGTTCCCTCCGGGTGCTGCGCGCCCCCGCCGACTGCGGGTGGACGGGGGCGCGCTGCCGCGTCAACTACGCCTATGGCGTCAGAGGTTGGTCATGTCGACCGGGATGCGCTGGTCGGCGCCGTCCCTCAGAATGGTGGCCTCGATCAGGCCGTAGGGGCGGTCTGCGGCCCAGTACACGGCGCCGTCCTTCGCCTCGTTCTCCAGACCGAAGGCCGAGAGGTCCTGCCGGAAGTGGTGCTTGTTCGGCGCGGACATGCGGATCTCGTCGATCTCGTTGCGGTTGTTGATGACGCGCGAACCCATCTGGAAGAGGGTCTGCTGCAGCGACAGCGAGTACGTCTCCGCGAAGGCCTGCAGGAGGTGCTTCTTGGACTGCTCGTAGGACTTGTTCCAGTTGGGCGTGCGCTCGTTGTCGACGCCCGTCCAGCTGTGCCGCCACCACGTCGACAGCGACGTCGCGAGGATGCGGTCGTAGTCCTCCTTGAGCGTCGTGTACTTGTCCTTGATGAAGCCCCAGAACTCGGAGTTCGTGGTGTTCAGCACGGTCAGGTCCTTGAGCCCGGACAGGACTTCGAACTTCTCGCCGTCGTAGGTGACCTGGACGAGGCGCGTCTCCTGGCCCTTGCGGACGAAGGAGTGCTGGACCTCGTCGGCGCCGATGAACTTGGAGCCCGCGTCGGAGCCGGCGATGCGCTCCCAGGAGTACTCCTCGAGGCGGATGCGCGCCCGGTGGATGGACGGCTGGCTGTCGACGAAGTGCCGGGCCAGCTCGATCCCGTACTGCTCCACCGACTCGATGCCGAATTCCTTGGCGAAGGCGAAGCAGGTGTTCTTGGTGGTGTCCGTCGGCAGGCAGTTGGCGTTCGAACCGGTGAGGTGGACCTCGTCGAGGTCACCGCTGAGGGCGACCGAGACGTTGACGTCCTTGATGTGGTGGGTGTCGCCGTCCCGCGTGATCTTTACGACTCGGTTCTCGGCCTTGCCGTACTGGTTGTGTCCCAGGATCGTGGGCATGTCTGCTAGCTCCCTCGGTAAACGGAGTAGCCGAACGGGTTGAGCAGCAGCGGCACGTGGTAGTGCTCGCCCGGCTTGACGGCGAACGTGATCGCCACCTCCGGGAAGAACGCTCCGGTCGTGTCGCTGTCCCGATTCGCGGGGGCGTCCTGCTGCGCATCGGCTTGCTTCTTGTCGAAGTACACCTCGGTCTCGAAGTCGAGGCGTACGTGGGTGGTGCCCTCCGGCAGCGCCGGCAGGTCCTTGCAGCGCCCGTCCGCGTCGGTGGCACTGCCGCCGAGCGCCTGCCACGCGGCGCCCGAACCGGCGCGCGCCGCAAGGGAGATGGCGACGCCCTCGGCGGGGCGTCCGATGCTGGTGTCCAGAATGTGCGTGGACACCGATGCCGTGGTCTCGGTGCTCATCAGGCGTTCGCTTCCTGTTCTTACGGTGCTTCTACGATGCGGGTCAGGCGAATGCGGTTGATCTTGCCCAGTTCGGTGCGGACGATCTCCCGCTCCTGCTCGGCGGTGTGGCCGAGCCGGGTCCTGAGCGCATCGAGCATCTGCTCCCCGGTGGCGCCGGTGGCGCAGATGAGGAAGACGTGACCGAACCTGTCCTGGTACGCCAGGTTGAGCTCGAGCATCTCCTTCTTGAGCTCCTCGGACGCCCCCGCCATGCCGCGCTGCTCACGCGAGGACGTCGGGTCACCCGGCTTCGGGCGGCCGATCGGCGGGTGCCCCGCCATCGCCTCGGCGAGGTCGTCCGCGGTCAGTTCCGCCATCGCGGCGTCACTGGCGGTGAAGAGAGTCTCTGCTGAGGCGAAGGGGCGCTGGGCGAGGATCTTGCTCCCCCACGCCGATGAAGCACACACCTCGTGGAGCTCGGCCTGGGCCGCGCTCTCGTCCGAGGCGTTGAACCGGGTGAGACCCGGCGTCGAACCTGAAGTCACGGGGTGCCTCCGTGGCCTTGTGCTGGACGGGCTGCAGATAGCTAACGCCCCCGGAAACATCACGTCAACACTTTGTTGAAAACTCGGAGTTACAAAAAACCGCCGTCCGGATATCGGACGGCGGTGTGGAGGCACGCGGCTGGCTCGGCATCGTCCCAGGTCAGGGAGTCTTGTCCCGGTTGAGATAGTTGTAGACGGTGAAGCGGGAAACGCCGAGGGCGCCGGCCACTGTCTCCACACCGTGACGTACGGAGAACGCTCCGCGCGCCTCCAGGAGCCGGACGACCTCCTGCTTCTGCCGGCGTTCGAGCGCGGACAGCGGCATTCCCTTGGTGCGCTCCATGGCCGCCAGGATGTGGTCGAGCGAATCCGCCAGCTGGGGCAGGCGCACGGCCACGACATCGGCCCCCTGCCACGCGAGCACGACGTCGTCGGGGCCCGCGCCGTCCGGCGGCATCAGCTCCCCGCCCATCGCGTCGACCAGTGGCTTCACCGCCGTGATGAAGGCGTCCCCGGTGTCGTTCACGTGTCGTCACCCTTCCCCTGGGGGTCCCCCACCACGTTGACCTGCAACGAGATCCGCGTCGCCCCGCTGTCGAGGCTGCGCCGCAGCAGCGCGTCGACCGCGGTGAGCACCGCGTCCGCACCGCCCTCCGCCGTATTGCCGAACGGCCCCACGTCGACCTCGTCGAGATCGGCCGCCTCGATGACCCGGCGCGCCGCGAGCGCGTGCTCGGGCGCCTCCTCCAGGTCGAAGGGCTCCGTCGTGAACTCCACTCTCAATCGCACGCGTTCAACCTAACCCGCATGGGGCGGTTACCGGGAGCCACCGTGGGGATCAGGGTGCGGGGCACGTGCTGCCCGAAGACCCGGAACCGCAGCCGTCGCGGCAGCCAGGGCCAGTTCCTGCGGTCCGTCCGGCGGCCCCTCATGCCACGCCTCCCCAGCTGCGCTCCAGCGGCCGGTCCTCGCCGTCCCGTACGGCGCGCGGCCGGCGGACCGCCGCCTGGGCGAGGACCGCGCGCCCCGTCAGGTGCTGGGCGGACAGGAACGACAGGTCCTGCCCGATCCGCGCGGCCGGCAGCCGGTCCGCCTCGGCGAGCTCGTCGGCGGCGTACCAGAGGGCGTGCAGCAGCCGGAAGACCGGCTGCTTCTCCAGGCTCGCCTCCGGGTCCGCCCGCACCTGCGGCCGGTCCCTGCGACCCTTGCCGGCCTCCTGGCAGTGCTCGAACCAGAGGTCGCCGGGCGGGCGGCGCGTGCGCCACCGTCCGCAGCGCCCGCAGCCACTCCAGGGCGTCGCCCTCGGGGCGCCCGAACTCCGCGTGCAGCCGGTCGACGACCTCCTGGGTCTCCCCGCCCGCCAGCCGGTGCCACAGGAAGCGGGCCCACTCGTCGCGCCCGGCCCGCCCGGAGCGGCCCTCGGCCCGGCGCCTGTGGTGCTGCGCGAGCAGCCCGTGCGCGTCGCCCCAGCCCACGCCGCCCGCGCCGCGTCCGCTGCGCATCTGGTGCACGAGCAGGGCGCGCAGAAAGCGGTCCGTGATGAACGGGCGGCTGCCGGGACCGCGCGACCAGCGCTCCCGTTCCAGCTGGGCGGCGACGCCGTCGGCCGCGGCCAGGTCGTCGATGGTCCGCGGCACCCACCGCTCGGCCAGCTGTTCGGCCGCCTCCCGGTCCCAGGCCAGCGAGAGCAGGCACAGCTCGTCGTGGTTCTCGCTGCCGACGAGGGTGTCGAGCAGCCTCCGGATGACCGACTCCCCGGCCCCGCCCGGATGGTCCAGGTCGAGCAGTTCCTCGGCCGCGACCCATTCCTCGCCGCGCGCCTTGTGCACGACGGCGTCGCACATCCGGCGGGCCCCCATGGGGTGCCCGCGGGTCAGATCGTGCAGCGCCGTCGCGATGTACGGGTCGAACGTGACCCCGCTCGTCGCTGCGGAGCATGCGCTCCAGGTGTTCCGTGTCGAGCGGTGGCAGCGGCAGGAGCAGCACGCCCTGGGACGGCTCCGTGCCGTCGCGGCTCCAGCGGGTGCGCGCGCCGACCTCGTGCAGGGGCTGCCGGGTGGCGTGCGGGTACGGGGCGGTCTCCTGCTCCTCCTCGGGGGTGTCGTCATCGTCGTCGGCGTCGCCGCGCAGCTCGGTGGCGAGCACGACGAGGGGGTCGCGGGCGCCGCGCTCCTGCAACGCGCGCTGTTCCAGGAGGAGTTCGAGGAAGTCGCGGCCGGCGTCGGTGTGCACGTTGTCGAGCAGCGGCGGCGTGCCGGTCGGCGACGTCGCCCTCGCCCCGTTCCGCCGGGCCGACGTGGACGGGCGCGGGCAGTTCCAGGTGATTTCTCGCGAACTCCAGGTCTTCCAGGGGGAGTTGACGGCCGCAGTAGAAGGCCTCGCTCACCCACAGGAAGTTCTCGGGGTGGGACTCCTCGCCGCCGCGGTGCTGCCCGGCCCGGTCACAGTACGCGAACAGGGCGGCCTTGGCGTAGCGCCGCCTGGCCTCCCGGTCGGCGTACGCCTCGTCCCAGACGGCGACCTCGGCGAGCCCGGCGGCGGTGGGACTGACCAGGGGCGGGTCGGCGTCCGAGTCGTTGTGCTCGGTGAGCCAGCCGAGCGCGCCGAGCCGCCCCACGGCATCGGCGACCAGGTCCACGCTGCACCGCTCGTGCGGCGCGAAATCGGCGCTGGCCCATCTCCCCCAACTCCCGTGACCGGCAACGGGCCTTCACCTTCCCAGAACTCCAGGGCCAAACACGTGTCACGAGCCGGTTCCTCAAGACCCCGACCAGGGCGCGGGCAGGGCGAATTTCGACGACCCCTCTTGACAGCCACGAGCCCTTACAGGCAATCTTCCATCAAGTAGAAACGAACTTCCGCAATACGGAAGCTCGACCATGACGAACCTGAAGGGAGCGCCGACCCTGATGGGCTTCACAGACCAGCGCTTCAACGTCAACCTGTCGATCCTCTTCACCGAGCTCCCGCTCCTGGAGCGCCCCGCGGCCGCGGCCGCGGCGGGCTTCACCGCGGTCGAGCTGTGGTGGCCCTGGGTCGACGCCCCCACCCCCGAGCAGTCCGAGCTCGACGCCCTGCGCGCCGCGATCAACGACGCGGGCGTCCAGCTCACCGGCCTGAATTTCTACGCGGGCCGGCTGCCGGGCCCGGACCGGGGCGCCCTGTCGATCCCCGGCGAGGAGAGCGAGAAGTTCCGCGCGAACATCGACGTCGCGGCCGACTTCGCCCAGTCCCTCGGCTGCACGGCGCTCAACGCGCTGTACGGCAACCGCGTGGAGGGCGTCTCCGAGCAGGAGCAGGACGAGCTCGCCCTGGAGAACCTGGTGCTCGCCGCCCGCGCGGCCGACCGCGTCGGCGCCGTGCTGCTGATCGAGGCGCTGAACGCGCCGGAGTCGCCGAAGTGCCCGATCGTGAGCGCCCCCAAGGCGATCGAGATCGTGGACAAGGTGAACGCGGCGACCGGCCTCGGCAACGCCAAGTTCCTGATGGACCTGTACCACCTGTCCATGAACGGCGAGGACCTCCAGGCGATCATCAGCGCCTACACCGACAGGACGGCGCACGTGCAGATCGCCGACAACCCGGGCCGTGGCGCGCCGGGCACCGGTTCGCTGCCGCTGGAAGACCTGCTCGACCAGCTGAAGAAGGCCGGCTACGAGGGCTACGTGGGCCTGGAGTACAAGCCGGGCGACGCCCCGAGCGCCGAGGCCTTCGACTGGCTGCCGCGCGAGCACCGCGCGGCCTGAGCACGCGGCGCCCCTTCGCCAGGCGCCAACTCATCGACTTATCAAGGCATTTGGAGTCACCCTCATGAGCAACAACCTCCCCAAGGTCGCGTGGATCGGTCTCGGCATCATGGGCTCCCCCATGTCGGAGAACCTGATCAAGGCCGGTTACGACGTCACGGGCTTCACCTTGGAGCAGGACAAGCTGGACCGCCTCACGGCCGCCGGCGGCACCGCCGCCAAGTCGATCGCCGAGGCCGTCAAGGACGCCGACGTCGTCGTGACGATGGTTCCGGCCTCCCCGCAGGTCGAGGCCATCGCCTACGGCCCGGACGGCATCCTGGAGAACGCGAAGTCGGGCGCCCTGCTCGTCGACATGTCCTCGATCACCCCGCAGACCTCGGTCGACCTCGCGAAGGCCGCCAAGGACAAGGGCATCCGCGTCCTGGACGCCCCCGTCTCCGGTGGCGAGGCCGGTGCGATCGAGGCCGTCCTGTCCATCATGGTCGGCGGTGAGCAGGCCGAGTTCGACGAGGCCAAGCCGCTGCTCGACGCGCTCGGCAAGACCATCGTGCTGTGCGGTCCGCACGGCTCGGGCCAGACCGTGAAGGCCGCCAACCAGCTGATCGTCGCCGTGAACATCCAGGCGTGCGCCGAGGCCGTGGTCTTCCTGGAGAAGTCCGGCGTCGACCTGAAGGCGGCCCTGGACGTCCTCAACGGCGGTCTCGCCGGCTCCACCGTGCTGACCCGCAAGAAGGACAACTTCCTGAACCGGGACTTCAAGCCGGGCTTCCGCATCGACCTGCACCACAAGGACATGGGCATCGTCACCGACGCCGCCCGCAACGTCGGTGCCGCGCTGCCCGTCGGCGCCACGGTCGCCCAGCTGGTCGCGTCGCTGCGCACCCAGGGCGACGGCGGCCTCGACCACTCGGCGCTGCTGCGCTCGGTCGAGCGCCTCTCGGGCGACCAGCCCAAGTAGGCACCAACCCCCAGACTTCCGGGCCGTGGCGGCGCTGACACCTGTCCTGTCGCGCCCAGGCGCCGCCGCGGCCCGGAACCCTCATTCGCGTACCCATAACTTCAACAAACTGTTGACGTAGCTGTTCAGGGGTCCTTACGCTCCACACCATCGCCCCCGTAAACCGCTCTCATCGTCAGCAGCCACTGCACGGAAGGTCGCCTCGAAGAATGCCGAAGCGTGTGCTCACCACCGAGTCCGGCGCCCCTGTCGCCGACAACCAGAACTCCGCCACCGCAGGCGTCGGCGGCCCGATCCTCCTCCAGGACCAGCACCTCCTGGAGAAGCTCGCCCGCTTCAACCGCGAGCGCATCCCGGAGCGCGTGGTGCACGCCCGTGGCTCCGGCGCCTACGGCTACTTCGAGGTGACGGACGACGTCACCGACTACACGTACGCCGACTTCCTGAACTCGGTCGGCAAGCGCACCGAGGTCTTCCTGCGCTTCTCGACCGTCGCCGACAACCTCGGTGGGGCGGACGCCGTCCGTGACCCCCGCGGCTTCGCGCTCAAGTTCTACACCGAAGAGGGCAATTACGACCTCGTCGGCAACAACACCCCGGTCTTCTTCATCAAGGACCCGCTGAAGTTCCCCGACTTCATCCACTCCCAGAAGCGCGACCCGTTCACGGGCAAGCAGGAGCCGGAGAACGTCTGGGACTTCTGGGCGCACGCCCCCGAGGCCACGCACCAGATCACCTGGCTGATGGGTGACCGCGGCATCCCGGCGTCCTACCGCCACATGAACGGCTACGGTTCGCACACCTACCAGTGGACGAACGAGGCGGGCGAGGCCTTCTTCGTGAAGTACCACTTCAAGACGAACCAGGGCGTGCGCAGCCTGTCGTCCGACCAGGCCGCGGAGATCGCGGGCAAGGACGCCAACTCGCACCAGACGGACCTGCTGCAGGCCATCGAGCGCGGCGTGAACCCGTCCTGGACCGTGTACGTCCAGCTGATGCCGGCCGCCGAGGCCGCGGACTACCGCTTCAACCCGTTCGACCTCACCAAGGTGTGGCCGCACAAGGACTACCCGCTGCAGCGCGTGGGCCGCCTGGTCCTGGACCGCAACCCCGAGAACGTCTTCGCCGAGGTCGAGCAGGCCGCCTTCTCCCCGAACAACTTCGTTCCGGGCATCGGCCCCTCCCCCGACAAGATGCTCCAGGGCCGCCTGTTCGCCTACGCGGACGCGCACCGCTACCGCCTGGGCGTCAACCACACCCAGCTCGCGGTCAACGCGCCGAAGGGCGTCGAGGGCGGCGCGGACAACTACGGCCGCGACGGCCTGATGGCGGCGAACGCGTACGCCCGCAGCCGCAAGAACTACGAGCCGAACTCCTTCGACGGCCCGGTCGAGACCGGCCGCCCGCTGGCCGCGCCGCTCGCGGTCAACGGCCACACGGGTACGCACGAGGCCCCGGCCCACACGAAGGACGACGACTTCTTCCAGGCGGGCGAGCTGTACCGCCTGATGTCCGAGGACGAGAAGGGACGCCTGGTCGCGAACATCGCGGGCGGCCTCTCCCAGGTCTCGCGCGACGACATCGTGGAGAAGAACCTGGCCCACTTCCACGCCGCCGACGCCGACTACGGCAAGCGCGTGGAGGAGGCGGTCCGCGCCCTGCGCGAGGACTGATCCCGCCGGGCAACACCCAGACCGCGTAAGAGGGTTGACGGGAGGTCTTCCCTCGTACGCAATGGCCCGCGCCGTCTGCCACGACCCGGATGAGGGGTGGTCTGGCGGGCGGTAGCGGGAGACTGCGCCAGTCGTTGCGGCTGGCGCCGTGCGGGGACCGCGGCGGCTTGTGCAGCGTACGAGCCAGTGCGGTGGTGAAGGTTCGCCGCTCCTCTTTCGACCTGAGGAAGAGCGGGCGGGGAACCGTCGTACGACAGCCGCCGTGGTCCCGGCCAATTCCCTGACGGGGTCTGACCGTTGGGGTCCCTTGGGCCTTCCGGCCCATGCGGTCTCCGTCCGGTGGCGCGCATGCATGTTTCGCCAGTCGCGCGCCGTCGGACGGCAACAACTTCCCGGCCAGAGCGCCGAGTTCGGACGGTCCCGGACTCGGCGCTCTTCTGCGTCCGCAGGGGTACCGGGACGGGGGCGGTGCCGGTCGGCGACTTCCGCGTCCGTGGCGCTTCGGTTCCCGGTTGTGACGGTCGGCCGTCCCAGGCCTCGGGGGGTCTTCTGCTACCGGGACGGGGGCCGATGCCGGTCGGCGGCTTTCCACGTCCATGGCGCGGCGGTGTCCGGCCATTGCAGTCGACCGTCCTACGCCTCGGGGCTCCGCCCCGGACCCCGCTGCTCAATCGCCGCAGGGGCTTGATTGGCCTGGCTCAACGCTGCCCGGCGCGCCAGGGCGACGTACGGGCCCTGCACCCAGGCCTCGTACTTGGCTCCCGCGCCTGGACCTGGGCCCCGGGCTCCGTGCACAGGTCTCGTACCCGTGTGCAGCGCACGGACCTCGGACCCGTGTCCGATGCCCATGCCTCGCACCTGGGCCTCGTGTCTGTGCCCCGCGTCTGCGTCTCGTCGGCGCGCCGCGTCTGTCGCCTCGCCCCGCGCCTCGTCTCCACGCCGCGCCCGACGCCTCACCCCCGTACCGCGTCTGCACGCCGTACCTGCACGGGCGCCGCGTCGGCGCGCCTCCACACGACGCCCGCACCAGGCGCCTCTACGTCACGCTTCTACGCCTCGCCTGTGCGCCGTCGCTCCCGCCCATCTCCCAGCCACCCGCCCCCTCCAGGGGCGTCGGCCCGACGGGGTGCCGCGGCCGGCCACGGCTCCTCGCGGCGACGGCAGGGCCGTGCCCCGGCCGCCTTGGGCAATCTGCCGCCTGGGGCGGCAGGGTGGGCAAGGCGGTCCACGGTGCCGCGCGCCATCAGCTCAGGCGCCGACGCCGGCACAGAAGCCGCACGCCGGTCGGACCGAAGCCCGGAGGGGGCAGGTGAGCGGACGCCGGTGCGCGGCGGACTCCGGCGGTGCCGCGCCAAAATGCTCGCGCGCGCCGACCACGGCACGCGAACTGCCCGAGGCGACGAGCGGCATGGGCGCGGCCCGGGGGCTGCTGTGCCGCGGAACGATGACCACAGGCACTTCCCCCGGAACACCAACCCACCCTGCCTCGGGGGGGGGCCGAAGCCCCCGGAGGGGGCGGGTCGGTGGGAGGTGGGCGGGCAACGGCGGGGGTGGACAAGGGCCCTGACGCGTCGCGATGGCCTCAGCGCCGACCACGGCGCATGCCCCGGGGCGGCCGAAGCCCTCGGAGGGGCGGGTGGAGATGGGCGGGCGACGGTGCCGGTGGGCTCCAGCAGTGCCGCGCCGAGGGTGGTGCCGCGCCGAGGGTGGTGCCGCGTCACGATGGCCGCGCGCGTCGGCCACGGCGCCCAACACCGGCGGGGCCGAAGCTCCCGGAGGGGGCGGGTGGGTGGGAGGTGAGCGGGGCGACGGCGGGGGCGGACGAGGGCCGTTACGCGTCGCGATGGCCGTAGGCATCGACCACGGCGCACGTCCACGGGAGGGCGACTTCCCATGGGGGCGGGGTCCGGCGGGACCGTGCCGCGAGGGGCGGGTGCGTCGGTCGCGGTTGTCCGCCGCCGGCCCGGGACGGCCGGAGCGCGGGAAGGCCCCCGGTTCCGTGGAAGCGGGGGCCCGTCCTCGTACTGCGCGGAGCGGTTGTCAGACCTTCAGCGGCCGGATGGCCGTCGGCGCGTGCCCCGGCTCCGTCGCGACCTCCTCGAACTCCTTGACCGCGCTGATGTCGGCCGTCGGGCTCATCGCGATGTTCGTGATGCGCTCCAGGATCGCCTCCACGACCACCGGGACCTGGAACTCCTGGGCCATCTTCTTGGCCTGTTCGAAGGCGGCACCCAGCTCGTTCGGGTCCGTCACGCGGATCGCCTTGCAGCCGAGGCCCTCGGCGACCTTGACGTGGTCGACGCCGTAGACGCCCAGCTCGGGGCTGTTCTGGTTCTCGAACTCCAGGTTGACCTGGAAGTTGATGTCCAGGCCGATCTGGGCCTGGCGGATCAGGCCCAGGTACGCGTTGTTCACCAGCACGTGGACGTACGGGATGCGGTGCTGCGCACCGACCGCCAGCTCCTCGATCATGAACTGGAAGTCGTAGTCGCCGGAGAGCGCGACGACCTGCGTGTCCGGGTCGGCCTTGGAGACGCCGAGCGCCGCCGGGATGGTCCAGCCGAGCGGACCCGCCTGGCCGCAGTTGATCCAGTGCCGCGGCTTGTAGACGTGCAGCATCTGCGCGCCGGCGATCTGCGAGAGGCCGATCGTCGTGACGTACCGGGTGTCCTTGCCGAACGCCTTGTTCATCTCCTCGTAGACGCGCTGCGGCTTCATGGGGATGTCGTCGAAGTGCGTACGGCGCTGGAGGGTCTCCTTTCGCTCCAGGTGCGAGGCGACCCACGCGGAGCGGTCCGGCAGCTTGCCCGCGGCCTTCAGTTCCTTGGCGACCTCGACGAAGAGCTCCAGGGCCGACTTGGCGTCGGAGGTGATCCCGTAGTCCGGCGCGAAGATCTTGCCGATCTGCGTCGGCTCGATGTCGACGTGCACGAACTTGCGCTCGCCCTGGTAGACGTCGAGCTTGTAACCGGTGTGACGGTTGGCCCACCGGTTGCCGATGCCGAGGACGAAGTCCGACTCCAGGAACGTGGCGTTGCCGTACCGGTGACCGGTCTGCTGCCCGACCATGCCCGCGTTCAGCTCGTGGTCGTCGGGGATCGTGCCCCAGCCCATCAGCGTGGGAACGACAGGCGTGTTGGTGACCTCGGCGAACTCGACGAGCAGCTCGCTCGCGTCCGCGTTGATGATGCCGCCGCCCGCGATGATCAGCGGCCGCTCGGACTCGACGAGGAGCTTGATCGCCTTCTCGATCTGGGCGCGGCTCGCGGCCGGCTTGTAGACCGGCAGCGGCTCGTACGTCTCCGGGTCGAACTCGATCTCCGTCTGCTGGACGTCGATGGGGAGGTCGATGAGGACGGGACCGGGACGACCCGAACGCATCAGGTGGAAGGCCTGCTGGAAGACGCCCGGGACCTGCGCGGCCTCCAGGACGGTCACCGCCATCTTCGCGACCGGCTTGGCGATCGTGGCGATGTCGACGGCCTGGAAGTCCTCCTTGTGCAGGAGGTGACTCGGGGCCTGGCCCGTGATGCACAGGATCGGGATCGAGTCGCCCGTGGCGGAGTACAGGCCGGTGATCATGTCGGTCCCGGCGGGACCCGAAGTGCCGATGCAGACACCGATGTTGCCCGGGTTGGCCCGGGTGTAGCCCTCGGCCATGTGCGAGGCGCCCTCGACGTGCCGGGCGAGCGTGTGGTCGATGCCACCGCTCTCCTTGAGCTCCCTGTAGAAGGGGTTGATGGCGGCACCGGGCACGCCGAACGCGTTGCTGACGCCTTCGCGCTTGAGGATCTCAACGGCCGCGCGGGCGGCGGTCATTCGAGCCATGAGTGCTCCCGACTCCTGCTGTGACTGTGTACGGCTACGGCTGTCGGATTCGCGCTCCCGTCGCGCCCCGCGGCGAGCTCTGAATTCCGTCACCCAGTCCCCCCCGCTCGTTCGAGCGGCCCTTTCGGGCACTTTCACGATGTGGAAACTAGGTTCTGCTATATGGAAGCAATGTAGAGGGGCGCTTTGGAGGCCGTCAAGGTGGATGATGAGACTGACGTCGATCCGTTTCCGGGCAGGAGCAAGGGGGAGTTGCCATGGCCGAGCCCGCCCACCTGCGCTGCCCCACCTGCCGGCGCGAGCATCTGTACGCTCCGCAGGCCCTGCCCTGCGCCTGCGGAGCGCCCGTCGCGCCCCCGATGGTGCGCGGCGCCAGCCCCGTCCCCGTCTCCGAGCGCACCTGGGACGACGACTGGATGACGCTGCGCTGCCCGATGTGCGGCCGGCACGACCGCTGGCCCCGGCCCGAGCTGGGCTGCGCCTGCGGTTCCGTACTGCGCGTCCCGGTCCACGACGACCAGGCCCCCGCGCCCGCCCACATCCCGCTGCCGCGCACGGGCGCGTCCCCACGCACCCCCTCGCTCCCGCCCGACCGCCCCGCGTTCCAACCCGTCGCCATCCGCACCGCGCGCGACGCCGTGACGGCCGTGGCGCTGTATCTGCGCTGGCTCGGCTACGACGACGTGCGCAGGGCCGACCAGCGTCCGCCCTCCGGCATCGCGCTCGCGGCGAGCGGGGTCGTCGCCCAGGTCGAGCCGTCGGTGCGGCCCGCGACGCTGCGCGACGTGGAGTGCCTGTGGCTCCAGTCGATGACGGAGTCCGCGGCCTGCGCCTACTTCTCGCTGGCCGGTTACGCGGACGAGGCCGGCAGCCGCGCCGACGCCCTCGGCGTCCCGCTGTTCGTCCTCGACCTGGCCGGGATGCCGCAGCCGGTGAACAGCCCGGCCGACGAGCTGATCGCCGGGGCGTGAATCCGCGTGAGCGCGGCGGGCGCTCTCGGCATACTTGCCGGATGATCATTCGTACCGCCGAGCCCGCCGACCTCCCCCGCCTCCAGGCGATCGAGTCGGCCGCGGGCGAGATCTTCCGTACGCTCGGCATGGACGCGATCGCCGACGACGCACCGCCCACACTCGCCGAACTGGAGCGGTACCGGCGGGCGGGGCACGCCTGGGTCGCCGCCGAGGACGCCGAGGACGCCGAGAACATCGCCGCCTACCTCGTCGCCGAGGTCGTCGACGGCGCCTACCACATCGAGCAGGTCACCGTGCACCCCCGCGCCGCCCGCCGAGGTGTGGGCCAGACCCTGATCGCGTGCGCCGCCGACTGCGCGCGCGGCCAGGGCCTGACCGCTCTCACCCTGACCACGTTCGCCGACGTGCCGTGGAACGCCCCGTACTACGAGCGCCTCGGTTTTCGCCGGCTCTCCAGGGCCGAGCTCACCCCGGGGCTGCGCGCGATCCGCGCGGCCGAGGCCGAGCACGGCCTGGACCGGTGGCCCAGGGTGTGCATGCGAAGAGAGCTGTAACGCTCCCTGCCTTTCGGTTACAGGTCCTGTCTACAGGTTTCCCGTTCTACAACTCCCCGTACCCCTCTCGGAGTTCCACCTTCCGGACCTTCCCGCTGACGGTCATCGGGAACCGTTCGAGAAGGCGCAGTCGGCTCGGGATTTTGTAGTGCGCGAGCCGGTCACGGCAGAAGGCGCGTACCTCGTCGAGGGTCAGTGTGTCCGCCGGGTCCCGCAGGATCACGCAGGCGAGCACCTCCTCGCCGTACTTCTCGTGCGGCACGCCCACGACCTGCACGTCCGCGATCTTCGGGTGGCCGTAGAGGAACTCCTCGATCTCGCGCGGGGAGATGTTCTCGCCGCCACGGATGATCATGTCCTTGATGCGCCCGACGATCTGCGCGTACCCGTCGTCACGCAGGACGGCCAGGTCGCCCGTGTGCATCCACCGGCCGGCGTCGATGACCTCGGCGGTCTTCTCCGGCTCGCCCCAGTAGCCGAGCATCACGCTGTACCCGCGCGTGCACAGCTCGCCGGACTCGCCGCGCGGCAGTGTGACGCCGGTGACCGGGTCGACCACCTTGACCTCGATGTGCGGCAGCACGCGGCCGACCGTGCCGGTGCGGCGCTCCAGGTCGTCGTCGCGGCGCGTTTGAAGGGAGACGGGCGAGGTCTCGGTCATGCCGTAGCAGATCGAGACCTCGGCCATGTGCATCTCGGAGACGACCCGCTTCATCACCTCGGCGGGGCACGGCGAGCCCGCCATGATGCCCGTGCGCAGACTGCCCAGGTCGTACGCCGCGAAGTCCGGCAGGTTCAACTCGGCGATGAACATGGTGGGTACGCCGTACAGCGCCGTGCACCGCTCCTGCTGCACGGCGCGCAGGGTGGTGGCCGGTTCGAAGGACGGGCCCGGGATGACGATGCAGGCGCCGTGCGAGGTGGCGCCGAGGTTTCCCATCACCATGCCGAAGCAGTGGTAGAAGGGCACCGGCAGACACACCCGGTCCTGCTCGCTGTAGCCGACCGTCTCCCCCACCCAGTAACCGTTGTTGAGGATGTTGTGGTGGGAGAGCGTGGCCCCCTTCGGGAAGCCGGTCGTGCCGGAGGTGTACTGGAGGTTGACCGGGTCGTCGCAGGACAACTCGGCCTCCCGGGCCGCGAGTTGGTCCACCGTGGCGCCGTCGGCGGCTGCCACCAGGGCGTCCCAGCTGTCCGTGCCGATGAAGACCCGGTCGCGCAACTCGGGGCACTCGGGGTCCACTTGCCGGACCAGCTCGCGGTAGTCCGTGCCCTTGTGCTCCGTCGACGAGACGAGAAGCGAGACACCCGACTGCTGGAGTACGAACGCCAACTCGTGTGACCGGTAGGCCGGGTTGATGTTCACCAGGATCGCGCCGATCCGCGCGGTCGCGTACTGCACGAGCACCCACTCGGCGCAGTTGACCGCCCAGATGCCCACGCGGTCGCCCTTGGCGATGCCGCGCGCGAGCAGCCCGCGCGCCAGCTCCTCGACGTCCGCGCCGAACTCGGCGTACGTCCAGCGGCGCCCGTCGGCCATGTCGACGAGTGCCTCGCGCTCGGGCCAGGCCTCGACGGCCCGCCGCAGATTGCGCCCGATGGTGTCTCCGAGGAGCGGCACCTCGCTGGTCCCGTGCGCGTAGGAGAGTGCGGTCACCGGAAGTCCTCCTCGGAGTACGGGGCGGCCGCCTCCTCGGCGGTGGCCGCTCGCTGCATCGGCACCAGCATGCCTTGAGCGTCGCCCGGCCGTCGCCCCCTCGGTGCACACCCGCCACACCGAATGTCGGCCCGCACACCGCCCTCCGTCACGTCCGCCGCTTCTCACGCACCTTTGCCCCTTCTCACGACCGGCCCTCGAGCGGTGGTCCACCACCCCACTCGACGATTGCGAGTACGCGAGGTGACAGCGCCTCGGTGAGGCCGTGAGGAGTGCGTGATGCGCAAGGTCGTTTCGAGGGACGGCACGACGATCGCCTACGAGAAGGCGGGCCAGGGCCCGCCGATCGTGCTGCTCAACGGCTCGTTCCGGGACCACACCATCTTCGACGCGCTGGTGCCGGAGCTGACCGCGCACTGCACCACCTACGTCTACGACCGGCGCGGGCGCGGCGAGAGCGGGGACGCCCCGCAGTACGCCGTGGCGCGCGAGATCGAGGACCTGGAGGCGGTCATCGAGGAGGCCGGCGGGTCCGCCGTGGTGTTCGCGGGCAGTTCGGGCGCGAACCTGGCGGTGGAGGCCGTGCTGTCCGGTGCCCCGGTCAGCAGGCTGGCGCTGCACGAGCCGTTCTACCGGGTCGAGGGCTTCCCCAAGCCGCCCTGGAACGTGGCCAAGACGATCCGCGTACTGATGGAACAGGAGCGGCGCCACGAGGCGGTCGAGTACTACCTCGGCAGCTTCCTGGGGCTGACGCCCGACACGGTCGCCGACTGGCGCAAGGGCCCGATCTGGGCGATCAACGAGGCCAACGCGCACACCCTCGCGTACGACCTGGAGATCTGCGGCGACTGCGAGGTCCCCGTCGAGCGGCTGGCCGGCTGCCAGCTGCCGGCCCTGGTCCTCAACAGCGATCACACCAGCGAGTGGCTACGGGCCGCCGCGCGTGCCACGGCCGCGGCCCTGCCGGGCGGGCAGTCCCTGGAACTGCCCGGTTCCTGGCACCGGATCGACATGGATGTGCTCGGCCGGACCCTCGTCGAGTTCGCCACGTCCTGAGGCGGCGCCCGTCGCCCGTACGACAACTCAGTCGAGGAGGTACCGCCGTGACACCCGTTCACACCCAGGAACCGGCGCAGGCCGCAGCGCGCTCCGCGCCGCGCGGTCGCGGAGCCACCGTGTGGCTGACCGGGCTGCCCAGCGCGGGCAAGACCACCCTGGCCCGTGCCCTGGCCGAGCGGCTGCGGGCGCGCGGCCGACCGGTGGAGATACTCGACGGTGACGAGATCCGCCTGTTCCTCTCCGCCGGGCTCGGCTTCTCGCGCGAGGACCGGGACACACACGTGCGACGGGTCGGGTTCGTGGCGCAGAAGCTGGCGGCCCACGGTGTCACGGTCCTCGCTCCGGTCATCGCCCCCTACGCCGCCTCCCGGGCGGCCGTCCGCGCCCACCACGCCGCGTACGACACCGACTTCGTCGAGGTGCATGTGTCGACGCCCGCCGAGGTGTGCGGCGAACGGGACGTGAAGGGGCTCTACGCGCTCCAGGCCGCGGGGCGGCTGACGGGTCTCACCGGGATCGACGACCCCTACGAGGAACCGCGCGACCCGGAGCTGCGGGTGGCCACCACCGGCCGGACGGTGGCCGCGTGCACCGCGCGACTGCACGGATTCCTGACCGAGAGGGGCCTGGCATGACGTCGGCGAGGCAGAGCCCGGCGCCGCCCGCCGGAACCGGGTTCGACCTGTCCCATCTGGACGCCCTGGAGGCGGAGTCCGTCCACGTGCTCCGTGAGGTCGCGGGCGAGTTCGAGCGGCCGGTGATCCTCTTCTCCGGGGGCAAGGACTCCCTGGTGATGCTGCATCTGGCCCTGAAGGCGTTCCGTCCCGCGCCGCCGCCGTTCGTGCTGCTGCACGTCGACACCGGGCACAACTTCCCCGAGGTGCTGGCCCACCGGGACCGGGTGGTGGCGCGCGCCGGGCTGCGGCTGCACGTCGCCTCGGTGCAGGAGTACCTCGACGAGGGGCGGCTGCGGGAGCGCCCGGACGGCACCCGCAATCCCTTGCAGACGGTTCCGCTGCTGGACGCCGTGACGGCGCACCGGTTCGACGCGGTGCTCGGCGGCGGGCGCCGTGACGAGGAGAAGGCGCGGGCCAAGGAGCGGGTCTTCTCGCTGCGCGACGAGTTCGGCGCCTGGGATCCGCGCCGCCAGCGCCCCGAGCTGTGGCAGCTCTACAACGGGCGACACGTACCGGGCGAGCACGTGCGGGTGTTCCCGCTGTCCAACTGGACGGAGCTCGACGTGTGGCAGTACATCGAGCGGGAGCGCGTCGAGCTCCCCTCGATCTACTACGCGCACAAGCGCGAGGTGTTCGCCCGCGCCGGCATGTGGCTGACCGCCGGTGCCTGGGGCGGCCCGCGAGCGGGCGAGACGCCGCAGTGGCGCATGGTGCGCTACCGCACCGTCGGCGACATGTCGTGCACCGGCGCCGTCGACTCCGACGCGGCCACCGACGCGGAGATCGTCGCCGAGGTCGCGGCCAGCCGCGTCACTGAACGCGGCGCGACCCGGGCCGACGACAAACTGTCCGAGGCCGCCATGGAGGACCGCAAACGCGAGGGGTACTTCTAGCCATGACGGCCACCACAGCCATGACCGGCACCGGACACACCGCCGCGGCCACCCTGCTGCGGTTCGCCACCGCCGGGTCCGTCGACGACGGCAAGTCGACCCTGGTGGGCCGGCTGCTGCACGACTCGAAGTCTGTGCTGAGCGACCAGTGGGACGCCGTGGCGCGGGCCTCGGCCGGACGCGGGCAGGAGGCGCCCGACCTGGCGCTGCTCACCGACGGGCTGCGCGCCGAGCGGGAGCAGGGCATCACGATCGACGTCGCCCACCGCTACTTCGCGACGCCCCGGCGCCGGTTCATCCTCGCGGACACCCCGGGGCACGTGCAGTACACGCGGAACATGGTGACCGGTGCCTCGACGGCCGACCTGGCCGTGGTGCTTGTCGACGCCCGCAACGGGGTCGTCGAGCAGACCCGGCGGCACGCGGCCGTCGCCGCGCTGCTTCGGGTGCCGCACGTCGTCCTCGCCGTGAACAAGATGGACCTGGTGGACTACCGGGAGAGCGTCTTCGCCGCCGTGACACGGGAGTTCACCTCCTACGCGCGCGGGGTCGGGCTCACGTCCGTGACGGTGATCCCGGTCTCGGCGCTCGCAGGGGACAACGTGGTGAGTCCCTCGGCCCGGATGGACTGGTACGGCGGTCCGACGCTCCTGGAGTACCTGGAGACCGTCTCCGTGGGCGGGGATCCGCGCACGGCCGACGCCCGTTTCCCGGTGCAGTACGTGCTCCGCCCGCGGCGCGACGGCTTCCACGACTACCGGGGCTACGCGGGCCAGTTGGCGTCCGGTGTGCTGCGGGTCGGGGACCCCGTCACCGTGCTGCCCTCCGGCCGCGCCACGACCGTCTCCGCACTGGAGGTGCTGGGCAGGCCCGAGCGGACGGTGTGGGCGCCGCAGTCGGTGACGGTGCGGCTCGCCGACGACATCGACGTGTGCCGCGGGGACCTGATCGCGCCGACCGGGGCGCTGCCACCACTCACCCGCGGCCTCCGGGCACACGTCTGCCACCTGCACGAACGCCCGCTGCGCCGGGGAGACACCGTGCTGGTCAAGCACACCACCAAGACGGTGCGGGCCCGCGTGAGCGACCTGCCGTACCGCATGGACATCGACACCCTGCGGCGCCGGCGGGACCCGGACGCCCTGTACGTCAACGACATCGGGCGGGTCGTGCTGCGGACGGCCGAACCCCTGGCCGTCGACGACTACGCGGACCACCGGCGCACCGGCTCGTTCCTGATCGTCGACCTGCACGACGGAGCCACGCTCGCCGCCGGGATGGCCGATGCGGCGCCGCTCGAGAAGGACGCGACCGTCGCTCCGGACGCACTCCATCAATCGTCCACGCGTCGCTGATTCCCTCTTGAGGAGTCGCCGATTTCGGCAACACATGCCCCGCGAACGGAGATTGATATGCGGCCCCGCAAAAGGTCCGTCGTGCGGTCCCTCGGAAAGACGATCGGAGAGGGACTGATGTGGATGGGATACGCCTGGAACGGACTCTATCCGCCCTCCTCACCGGGGGACTACGACCTGCACCTTGCCGAACAGCCCTGCTGGCCGCCCTTGTCGGACGAGGAGATCGCCCAATGGACGGCACTGGTCAGGAATGTGTGACAGGCACGGCACAGCTTCGAGGAGATGTCGTATGCACAGCAATCTGATAGTGGCCCGAATGGATTCCGGGTCGAGCGCCGACGTGGCCCGGCTCTTCAAGGACTTCGACGAGTCGGACATGCCGCACCGCATGGGCACCCGGCGGCGTCAGCTCTTCATGTTCAACGGCCTGTACTTCCACCTCCAGGACTTCGAGGACGAGCAGGGCGGCGAGCGCATCGAGGAGGCGAAGACGGATCCCCGGTTCGTGCGCATCAGCCGCGACCTCGACCCGTTCATCGACGCCTACGACCCCGCGACCTGGCGTTCGCCCGCCGACGCGATGGCGCGCCGTTTCTACTCCTGGGAGTCCAAGTGAGCGGCCGGCGCGTGGTGATCACCGGCGTGGGCGTGGTCGCGCCGGGCGGGGTCGGCACCAAGAACTTCTGGAACCTGCTCAGCGAGGGCCGCACCGCGACCCGTGCGATCACCTTCTTCGACGCGGCGCCGTTCCGCTCCCGGGTGGCCGCCGAGGTCGACTTCGACCCCTACGAGCACGGGCTGCGCCCGCAGGAGATCCGGCGCACCGACAGGGCCGCGCAGTTCGCCCTGGTCACCGCCGGCGAGGCGCTCGCGGACAGCCAGTTGGACCTGACGGCGAGCGCCCCGCACCGCGTCGGGGTGGCCGTCGGGAGCGCGGTGGGCGCCACCATGGGGCTCGACGACGAGTACCGGGTGGTGAGCGACGGCGGCCGGCTCGACCTCGTCGACCACACGTACGCCGTGCCGCACCTCTACAACTACTTCGTGCCGAGTTCGTTCGCGGCCGAGGTCGCCTGGGCGGTCGGCGCCGAGGGTCCCGCCACGGTGGTCTCCACCGGCTGCACCTCCGGCATCGACTCCGTCGGGTACGCCGCGGAGCTGATCCGCGACGGCTCGGCCGACGTGATGATCGCCGGGGCCACGGATGCGCCGATCTCGCCGATCACCCTGGCGTGCTTCGACGCCATCAAGGCGACGACCCCGCGCAACGACGACCCGGAGCACGCCTCCCGGCCCTTCGACCGCACCCGCAACGGGTTCGTCCTCGGCGAGGGTTCGGCGATGTTCGTCCTGGAGGAGTGGGAGTCCGCGCGCCGGCGCGGCGCCCATGTCTACGCGGAGGTCGCCGGGTACGCCTCGCGCTGCAACGCCTTCCACATGACGGGGCTGCGGCCCGACGGCCTGGAGATGGCCGAGGCCATCGGCGCCGCCCTGGACGAGGCACGGGTCGACGCGCGGGAGGTCGACTACGTCAACGCCCATGGTTCGGGCACCAAGCAGAACGACCGGCACGAGACGAGCGCCGTCAAGCGCGGCCTCGGCGAGCACGCCCGCCGCACCCCGATGAGCTCGATCAAGTCGATGGTCGGGCACTCGCTGGGCGCGATCGGCTCGATCGAGATCGCCGCGTCGGTGCTCGCCATGGAGAACCACGTGGTGCCGCCGACGGCCAATCTGCACGATCCCGACCCCGAATGCGATCTCGACTACGTGCCGTTGACCGCGCGCGACTGGCGCACCGACACGGTGCTCACCGTCGGCAGCGGCTTCGGCGGTTTCCAGAGCGCCATGGTGCTCGCTCGACCGGACAGGAACAGGACGGCATGAGTTCTCAAGTCGTGGTGACCGGTATCGGAGTCCTCTCCCCCAACGGCTTCGGCACCCAGGGGTTCTGGGACGCGACCCTGGCGTCCAAGAGCGGCATCGGCCGCATCACACGCTTCGACCCGCGCCAGTACCCCGCCCAACTCGCGGGCGAGATCGACGGGTTCGGCGCCGAGGAGCATCTGCCGAGCCGGCTGCTGCCGCAGACCGACCGGATGACGCAGCTCGCCCTCGTCGGCGCCGATCACGCGCTGGCCGACGCGGACGTGGACCCGCGGCAGGCCGACGCGTACGGCATGGGGGTGATGACCGCCAGCACGTCGGGCGGCTTCGAGTTCGGCCAGGAGCAGCTGAAGAACCTGTGGAGCAAGGGCAGCCAGTACGTCAGCGCCTACCAGTCCTTCGCCTGGTTCTACGCCGTGAACACCGGCCAGATCTCCATCCGGCACGGCATGCGCGGCCCCAGCGGTGTCGTGGTGGGCGACCAGGCCGGCGGCCTCGACGCGCTCGGGCACGCGCGGCGGCTGGTCCGCAAGGGCAGTGACCTCATCCTGTCCGGCGGGGTCGACGCGGCGATCTGTCCGTGGGGCTGGGCCGCGCAGCTCACCTCCGGCCGGCTGAGCACCGCGGACCAGCCGGAGCGCGCCTACCTCCCCTTCGACGCGGAGGCCTGCGGTCATGTGCCCGGCGAGGGCGGCGCGCTGCTGATCCTGGAGGAGGCCGAGGCGGCGCGGCGCCGTGGCGCCCGTCAGGTCTACGGCGAACTCAGCGGGTACGGCGCCACGTTCGACCCCCGACCCGGCAGCGGCCGGCCCCCGGGGCTGCGCACGGCGATCGAGGTCGCGCTGGACGACGCGGGGGTGCGCCCCGGCGACGTCGACGTGGTCCTCGCCGACGCGGCGGGCGTCGTGGAGCTCGACCGCGAGGAGGCCGACGCCATCAACGGCGTGTTCGGCGCGCGGGCGGTGCCGGTCACCGCGCCCAAGACGATGACGGGCCGCCTCGGTTCGGGCGCCGGGCCCCTCGACGTGGCGACCGCGCTGCTCGCGCTGCGCGACGGGGTGATCCCGCCGACCGCACACGTGGTGCCGAGCGCCGCGTACGGCCTCGATCTGGTCACCGAGCCGCGGCGCACCGCCCTGGCGACGGCCCTCGTCCTGGCCCGCGGCCACGGCGGTTTCAACTCGGCGCTCGTCCTGCGCTCCGGCGCCAGGGCCTGATCCGACCCGACCTCACGAAGGAGACCAGCGTGACCACCACCGGGTCGGCCACCGCCTCGCTCCCCCCGCACAAGCGGCGTGTCCTCGGGCTGTTCCGCCCGTACCGCCGGAGCCTGTTGTTCGTCGCGGCGCTGGTCGCGGCCTCGTCCCTGGTCTCCCTCGTCAATCCGTTCCTGATCCGGGAGATCATGGACGAGGCGCTGCCGAAGGGCCGTACCGGTCTGCTGTCGCTGCTCGCCCTCGGCATGATCGTCATCTCGGTCGCCACCAGCACCTTCAACGTGTGGCAGACCCATGTCTCCGCCAGGGTGGGCCAGTTGGTGATGCACGATCTGCGCACCGCCGTCTACGCCCATCTCCAGCGCATGTCGCTCGCCTTCTTCACCCGCACCCGCACCGGTGAGGTGCAGTCCCGCATCGCCCACGACATCGGCGGCATGCAGGTGACGGTGACGACCACCGCCACCGCCCTGGTCTCCGACCTGACGATCGTCGTCGCGACGACGACGGCGATGCTGCTGCTCGACTGGCGGCTGACCATCGCCTCGATGGTGATGCTGCCCGCCTTCGTGTGGGTGAGCCGCCATGTCGGTGACGAGCGCCGGGTCATCACCCGCGAACGCCAGCGGCACTTCGCCGATCTGACGTCCATGGTCCAGGAGTCGCTGTCGGTCAGCGGCATCATGCTCGGCCACACCATGGGCCGCTCCCGGTCCCTGGCCGACTCGTTCGCGGACGAGTCCCGCAAGCTGACCGCGATCGAGGTTCGGGCCAGTACGGCGGGCCTGTGGTACCAGTCGACGATCTGGGTCGTGATGGCGTCCATGCCCGCGGTCATCTACTGGGTCGCGGGTCTCGCGGCCGGCGGCGGCCCGGCCCTCTCGCTCGGCTCCCTGGTGGCGTTCACGACGCTCCAGCAGGCCCTGTTCCGGCCCGCGCAGCGGCTGCTCACGATCGGCATCGACATCCAGAGTTCGCTGGAGCTGTTCGCCCGCATCTTCGAGTACCTCGACCTCCCGGTCGACGTCGCCGAACCCGAACACCCCGTGGTGCCCAAGGAGTTGCGCGGCGAGGTGTGTCTGCACGGAGTGGGCTTCTCCTACGCGGGGGCGGCGCGGCCCACCCTGGAGGGCGTCGACGTGCGGGTGCCGGCCGGCGGGAGCCTCGCCGTGGTCGGCGAGACCGGGTCGGGCAAGACGACGCTGAGTTATCTCATCCCCCGTCTGTACGACGCGAGTTCGGGCAGCGTGACAATCGACGGGTGCGACGTGCGCGACCTGTCCTTCGACACCCTCGCGGCGGCCGTCGGCGTCGTCTCGCAGGAGACGTACCTCTTCCACGCGACCGTCGCCGACAACCTGCGGTTCGCGAAGCCCGACGCCACCGACGAGGAGCTGTACGCGGCCGCCCGCATCGCGCACATCCACGACTACGTGACGGCGCTTCCGGACGGCTACGACACGGTCGTCGGGGAGCGCGGCTACCGCTTCTCCGGCGGCGAGAAGCAGCGCCTGGCCATCGCCCGCGCCATCCTGCGCGATCCGCCCGTCCTGGTCCTCGACGAGGCGACGAGCGCCCTGGACACGCAGACCGAGCAGGCCGTCCAGGCGGCCATCGACGCGGCGAGCGCGGGCCGCACCACGATCACGGTCGCCCACCGGCTTTCGACCGTGCGCGACGCCGACGAGATCGTCGTCCTCGACAAGGGCCGGGTCGCCGAGCGCGGCACGCATCACGAACTCCTGGCGCTCGGCGGCCAGTACGCGACGCTCATCGACCGGGACACCCGGCTCGCCGCGGTGTGAGAGGTCGGCGACGCCGCGGTGCGAGCGGTCCGTGAAGAGCCCGCTCTGGAGCGGACCTCGAGCCGCTCTGCAGCGGCCGTCCCTAACTTCGCGCCATGGACACTGCTTCCGACCGGACACCCGACAGACCCGGACTCGACCGCCGTACGCTGCTGCGCGGTGGCGCCGCCGCCGGTCTCGGCGCCGTGGTGACCACCACCACGGTCCTCGCCACCTCCCCGGAGGCGGCTTCCTACGACGCGGGCCCCGAGCCGTCGCCGCCCGAGCTGATCCTGACCAAGTTCCGGGACCGGCTGCCCGTCCCGCCCGTCCTGCGCCCCAAACAGCGCGACCGGCACGACGAGTTGACGGTGCGTCTGCGCACGGCCGACGTCACCGTCCACTCGCAGCTTCCCCGGGTGCGGATGTGGACCTACGAGGGCTCCTACCCCGGCCCCACCATCGAGACGACGGCGGGCCGCCCGCTCCGGGTGGCCTGGGAGAACGGGCTCACCGGCGAGATCCCCGTCAAGGCCGTCGACTTCGGCCTGGCCACCGGCCCCTCCCCCGACCCGCTCACGAACTATCCCGGGACCGCCGGCTGCCAGGAGGTGGCGGGTGTTTCGGGGCTCGGGCCGTGGGCGGTGGTGCATCTGCACGGCATGCTCACCGGCGGCGGCAACGACGGCTGGATGGAGAACCTGCTGGCCCCGGGCGACGTGCAGCTGTCGGCCTATCCGAACCGGGACGCGGCCACGCTCTGGTACCACGACCACACCCACCACGTGAGCCGCTTCAGCGTGTACGCGGGCATGGCCGGGCTGTTCCTCGCGCGCGGCGGCCGGGAGCGGGACCTTGGACTGCCCGCGGGCGAGCACGAGGTGCCGCTGGTGCTCAGCGACCGCAACTTCGACCTCGACGCCTCGGGCGCGCCGGCCGGCCGGCTCGTGCACAAGGTGGAGATGGTCGGCGCCCAGCGCCTGATGCGGGTGCACGCGGCCCCGTACACGCTGGTCAACGGCGTCGTCTGGCCGTATCTGGAGGTGCGGCCGCGCTGGTACCGGTTCCGGGTCGTCAACACCGCCAACTCGCGGATCTACCGGTTGATGCTGCTCGCCGACGGGGTTCCGGTGCGGGGCGCCTTCCAGGTGATCGGCACCGACCAGGGCCTCACCGACCGGCCGCGACAGGTCGAGGGCGCGCTCAACCTGTCCCCCGGCGAACGCGCCGACGTACTGGTCGACTTCGGGGAGTTCCGCGGCCGCACGCTCAAGCTGGTCAACACCATCGACGGCGTCACCCCCGGCGGCTCCAGCAGGCGCGACGACATGCTGGAACCGGACGTGATGCAGTTCCGGGTCGCCGACCGCAGGCCCAACACCGGCTTCACCCTGCCGAAGACGGTCGAGCCCGCGTTCCGGCGGCTCGGCACCGACGACCTCCCGCGCGAGCGGCCCCCGCGCTGGATCGCCCTGGTGGGTCCGGGCACGCAGAACATGCCCGAGCTGTGGGAGATGGAGGAGCTGGCGGAGAGCGAGGCGCAGGGGCTTGACCTGCCGGCGGAGGGGATCGTGCAGGTGCGCGACGAGCACGGCGCCCTCACGACGCTGCGCAGAACGGCGATGGCGTACGACGACGGGAACACCGTGCGGGCCGCGCACCAGGACCTGGAGGTGTGGAAGTACCTGAACCTGGCGGCGTCACCGCACCCGATGCACATCCATCTGGCACACTTCCAGGTGCTGTCCCGGGCGTTGTACGACGTCACCGGCTTCGACCGGAAGGTGCGCGGCTCCGCCCGGCCGATCGCCTTCAAGGAGACGGCGGAGCTCGAGGCGCACGAGATCGGCGAGAAGGACGTGATCCGGGTCGGGACCGCGGGCCGCATCACGGCGGGCCCGAACGGCACGCCGGGCGAACTCGTCACCGTCGCGGTGCGCTTCCCCGTGCTGGGCCGGGGCGTGCACCACTGCCACATGCTGGAGCACGAGCAGCACATGGTGCGTCCCCTCGTGGTGGGCCCCGCGGACGGCGCTCAGCACGAGGGACACAGCGGCATGCACCACTGACGGCAGCGGTGGCTCAGGGGTTGAGCACCCACGCCGAGTCGTGCCGGGTGAAACCGATGTGCGGGTAGTACTCGGCCGCGGCGGGCGCGGACAGCAGCACGATCTTGGCCTGGGGGGCCTCCTTGCGGGTCGCGTCGATCAGCTCGCGGCCGATCCCGCAGCGCTGGTGGGCGCGGTCGACGGCGATGTCGGAGAGGTACGTCACGTAGGCGAAGTCGGAGACGCTGCGGGCGATGCCCACCAGTTCGCCGTCGACGCGGCAGGTGACGACGAGGTTGGCGTGGCGCACCATGTCGGCCATCCGCCGCGTGTCCTCGACGGGCCGGCGCTCGCCGAGGCCCGACTCCCGGTAGACCTTCAGCACCTCGTCGAGGTCGAGGTCCCGGCCGTCCGTACGCTCAATGATCCTGCTCACGCAGCTGGTCCAATCGCTTGTGGATGACGTCGTGGTGGGACAGGAACCGCTGGGGCGTCAGGCTGCCCGTGTCGAAACCCGCGGCGTCGAGTTCCCGGCGGAAGTCCGCACCGTTCGCGGCGGACTGGATGGTCCGGTAGATCCGCTCGCGGTCACCGCCGGAGCGCAGTTGCTCGGCGAGGACCGCTGAACTGTAGGCGAGTCCACCGGTGTGGTCGATCGCGGCGCGCATCCGCTCGGGGAAGACCGCCATGTCGCGTATCAGCTTGGTGGCGGCCGTCACTTGGTAGTGCGCGACGGTGAAGGCGTCGGGCAGCACAACCCGTTCGACCGAGGAGTGCGACAGATCGCGCTCGTGCCACAGAGCGACGTTCTCCAGCATGGCGCCGGCGTGGCCGCGCAGCAGCCGGGCCAGGCCCGAAAGGCGTTCGCCGGTCGTCGGGTTGCGCTTGTGCGGCATCGCGCTGGACCCCTGGTAGCCGGCGCCGCGCGGCTCCTCCACCTCGCGCACCTCGGTGCGCGACAGCAGTCGCACCTCCACGGCGATCTGCTCGACGCAGGCGCCGAGCGTCGCGATGGCCTGGACGAGCTGCGCGTGCCGGTCGCGGGCCACGACCTGGCTGGGGGCCTGCTCCACGCCCAGGCCGAGCGCCCCGCACACGTGCTCCTCGACGGCCGGGTCGATCAGCGCGTAGGTGCCCACGGAGCCGGAGATCGTGCCGACCGCCACCTGCTCGCGGGCGTCCCGGAGCCGGCGGATCGAGCGGTCGACGGCGAAGGCGAACCCGGCGAGCTTGTGCCCGAACGTGGTGGGCTCGGCGTGCATGCCGTGGGTGCGCCCGATGCACACGGTGTCCCAGTGCTCGTCGGCCCGCTCCACGAGGGTGGCGCGCAGCCGCACCGCCGTGTCGATGAGCAGGTCGCAGGCGCGGGCCAGGGTGTGTCCGAGGGCGGTGTCCACGAGGTCGTAGCTCGTCATGCCCAGGTGCACCCAGCGGGCGGTGTCCGCGGGCATGGTCTCGCAGAACGCCGCGAGGAAGGAGAGGATCTCGTGGTCGCGGTCGCGTTCCAGTTCGGCGACCCGGGCGGCGTCCGGCACCGGCGCCCGCCGGATGCCGGCGTACGCCGCTTCGGGGACCAGACCCAGACGCGTCTGCGCCGCGGAAGCGAGCACCTCCACCTCGGTCCATGTCGCGTACCGGGCCTGGTCGGAGAAGAGTTCGGCCATCTCCGGGAGCGCGTAGCGGGCGATCACGGTCAGGCGGCCTTGCGGATGATTTCGACCGAGCCTTCGTCCAGGAGGGTGCGGACGGCCTCGTCACCGCCGGCGACGTCGAGGTCCATGTCGTGCAGGCGGTCGATGACGTTGCGGACCACCTTCTCCTGCTGCCGCTCGCCGGAGCCCTCCCAGACCAGCTCGGGGAACACCGTCAGAAAGACCTTGTCGTTGCCCTGGCTGAAGATGTTGACTTCCATGACGTCGCGCAGTGCCATTCGGGCGTTGTAGATCAGGGTATTCATGCCTGCCACCGACTTTCGGTATCCGGGTCCGTCGCGACTCATGATGGTGGGCGGCCCCGGCGCGGACAAACGTTCAACTGCGCGAATTCCCCGCTTGAACGGCATTGCCATTTACGGGTGTTTGACAGAAAAACCCACCGCCGCAGACGATGCAGACGTTCGCAAATGCGTTTGGCCGCGTCTCACGAAAAGACATCCGGAGTGCCATGAAAATCCTGTTCATAACGACGGGCAGCCAGGCAACCTACTACGCCACTGCCCCGCTGGCGACGGCCGCGCGAAACGCCGGCCATCAGGTCATGCTGGCCGCCCACGAACCCTGGGTGGAGACCGCGGAGGCCATCGGCCTGCCGACGTTCTGCTACACGGTCGACCCGATCCGGCACTTCATGCGGATCACCAACCCCGGCAAGGGGCTGCGCTTCCCGCGGGAGCTGGGCGACGACGAGATGATCGGGCAGGGCCGCGGCTTCGCGCAGATGGGCCTGGCCGGCGTCACGTCCCTCCTCGAACTGGCCAAGGACTGGACTCCGGACGTCGTCGTCGGCAGCTCGCAGAGCTACGCGGCGATGCTGCTCGCCGCCCACCTCAAGGTGCCGTACGTGCGGCACGTGGAGTACCTGGGCATCCCGCTGACGGGGATCGACCCGGGCGCCGAGGCCGAACTGCGGCCGGAGATGGAGCGGTTGGGCGTGGACGGGCTGCTGAAGCCCGACCTCCTGATCGACTCGACGCCGCCCTCGCTGCGCCCCGCCGGGGACCCGGAGGCCCAGCCGATGCGCTGGATCCCGAGCAACCCGCAGCGCCGCCTGGAGCGGTGGATGTACACGCGTCCCGAGGGGCGTCGCCGGGTCGTCATCACGTCCGGCTTCCGCAGCCTGATGTTCCGTGACCCGGGCTGGACGATGCCGCTGCTGGTGAGCGAGTTGAACAAGCTCGGCGCCGAGGTGCTGATCGCCGCGTCGCCGGGTGCGGCCGAGCGGTTCGGCGAGGAGCTCGGCGACGCGCGGGTGGGCTGGATCCCGATCGACGTGGCGGCGGCGACCTGCGATCTGGCGGTCCACCACGGTGGGGCGACCACCGCCACCAGCCTGATGGCCAACGGCGTCCCGCAGCTGATCATCCCGGAGAACCCGCCGGAGTTCCCGCCCAACTACCACCGTGAGGCCATCGCCGGGGCGATCAGCGGCTTCGGCGCGGGCAAGACGCTGTGGCCGCAGGCCCAGGAGCCGGACACGGCGCCGGGCGCGGTGATCGCCGCCGCCTGCCGCGAGCTGCTGGAGGACCCGAGCTACACGGAGCGCACGCAGTTCCTCGCCAAGGAGATCGCCACGCTTCCGACGCCCGCGGACCTCGTGCCGCGCCTGGAGGCCCTGACCGCCGGCTGACCCCGTACGGCGGCGCACGTCAACTCGCCCCGGAACCACGGAGATTCACTCCTCCGGCGGTTCCGGGGCGAGTTGGCGTGCGCCGCCGTACGTACAGGCGCATGAAGAGGCCGCCGACCCGCGGGGCGGGCCGGCGGCGCCAGGAGGTTCAGCGGGCGGCCAGCGCCTCGATGTCGCGCAGGACTTCGTCGGGCCTCGGCAGCGCGGCCGCCTCGGCAGCCAGCAGCCGGGTGCGCTCGGCGTAGCGCGGGTCGTCGAGGATCGTCCGGGCGGCCTCGACCGTGACCTTGTACGGGTCGCGGCCCGCCTCGGGGCGGTGCCGGTCGACGAGTTCGGCGGCGCCGAAGTCGCGTACGGCCTCGGCGACGGCCTTGCCGTATCCGTTGTCGGGGATGATCAGTTGGGGCACCCCGGAGTTGATGAGCGTCATCGCCGTGGTGGCACCGCCGTGGTGGACCGCGAGGTCGCAGGTGGGCGCGACGACGTCGAGCGGGATCCAGCCGATGCGCACGTCGTCGCCCAGTTCCGCGCCGAACCGCTCGGCGGCCTCGGGCAGCGCCGCCACCAGCACCTCGACCCCGCCGCCCGACAACTCCTCGACCAGGGCGCGCAAGGAGCTGCCGGGGGTGTCGAGGACGAGGTTGCGGGTCCCGGCGGTGATCAGGACCCGGGGCCTGCCCTCGGTCTTCGTGTACATCCACGGTTCGACGCGGCGCTGGCTGACCCGCGGCGTCCAGCGCATGGACCGGGCCGGGGGCGCTCCCGCGGGGCGCAGCGAGGGCGGGCAGAGGTCGATGAACAGGTCCGGGTCCGGCAGCTCGGCAAGGCCCAACCTCGCCAGTTCCGGCTGGAGTTCGGCGACGGCCGTCCGGTCGCGGCGCGCCATCGGGGCGATGTGCCAGATGTGCCGCACGTACGGGACGCCGAGCCGGGCGGCCAGCACCCGGGGGACGTGCGAGAGGCCGCCGACCACCACGTCGGGCGTCCATTGCCCGGCCAGTTCCAGGAGGGCGTCCAGGCGGACGGACGCCGTCATGGCGTCCTGGCCGTAGCGCATCCGCTCGGGGGTGATGCAGACCGCGGGCAGTCCGACCGACTGCGCCGCCGCCATCAGCGGTTCGTCGGCGGCCAGCAGGATCTCGTGCCCCGCGTTGCGCGCGGCGGCGGCGAGCGGGGCGACGCCGAACACGGCTGCCTGGCTGCCGCCGACGGTGAACAGGAATTTCATGGCGCTGCCGTTTCTTCCGGTCTTCCGGTGGGAGGGGGTGCGTGCCGTCGGGCACGGATCAGCCGGCCTGGGCCATTTCCATGACGTAGCGGCCGTAGGAGGAGTTGGCGAGCCGACTGCCGAGGCGGTAGCAGTCCTCGCGGTCGATGTAGCCCATGCGCCAGGCGATCTCCTCGAGGCACGCGATGCGCACTCCCTGGCGGTGCTCCAGGACCTGCACGTAGTCGCCGGCCTCCATGAGGGCGTCGTGGGTGCCGGTGTCCAGCCAGACGAAGCCGCGCCCCAGCGGGACGAGCCGGGCCTCGCCGCGCTCCAGATAGACGCGGTTGAGGTCGGTGATCTCCAGTTCGCCGCGCTCGGAGGGGCGCAGCGCGCGGGCGATGTCCACGACCGAGTTGTCGTACAGATAGAGCCCGGTGATGGCCATGTTGGTCTTCGGGTTGGCCGGTTTCTCCTCCAGGTCGACGAGCCGGCCCTGGTCGTCGAGCGTGCCGACGCCGTAGCGCTCGGGGTCGCGCACCGGGTAGCCGAACAGCACGCAGCCCTGGATGTCCCGCGCGGAGCGTTGCAGCAGGGGGCCGAATTCGTAGCCGTGGAAGATGTTGTCGCCGAGGACGAGGGCGACGGAGTCGTCGCCGATGTGGTCGGCGGAGACCAGGAACGCGTCGGCGAGACCGCGGGGCTTGTCCTGTTCGGCGTAGGTCAGGGTGAGCCCGAGCCAGGAACCGTCCCCGAGGAGCCTGCGGAACATGTCCAGGTCGTCGGGGGTCGTGATGATCTCGATCTCGGTGATTCCGGCCAGCATGAGCGCGGAAAGCGGATAGTAAATCATTGGCTTGTCGTAGACCGGGAGCATTTGTTTCGAGACGCCCAGCGTGATCGGATGGAGCCTCGTACCATTGCCGCCGGCCAGGATTATTCCTTTCACCGTGGCACCTCCTCAGTGACTTCGTGCCCGATGGGCGATGCCCGCACTTTATCGGCGGCCGACACACGTTCAAAAGGCCCGGCGGCCGTGCGCACGCGGGGCCGGGAACGGGCATTGACAACCACTGACCGCCTCACAAGGCTTGGGTCGTCCCGGTTCAGGCATGTGCATTCTCATATCGTTTGGGTGGACCTGTGAAAATCGAAGGACCGACGTCCGTTCTCGAATCCGAGCAGAGAGCCGGTATAGGGATCATCGGATGCGCCGACATCGCGGTGCGGCGCGCCATTCCGGCCATACGGGAATCGCCCTTCCGGCTGGCCGCGGTCGCGAGCCGGTCGGCCGGGAAGGCCGAGGAGGCCGCCGCCCGGGCCGGCTGCGAGGCGGTCGTCGGATACGAACGGCTGCTTGAGCGGCCGGAGATCGAGGCGGTCTACATCCCGCTGCCCAACAGCGAGCACGCGCGGTGGGCGCGCCGGGCGCTGGACGCGGGCAAGCACGTGCTGATCGAGAAGCCCGCGGTGTCCTCGTGGCGCACGGCACGGCAGTTGACGGACCTCGCCGAGGCGCGCGGGCTCGCGGTGATGGAGAACTTCGCGTTCCTCCGGCATCCGCAGCACGAGCAGGCGCTGGCCCTCGTCGCGGACGGGGCCATCGGCGAGCTGCGCTCCTTCACCGGCGCGTTCGGGATTCCGCCCACCGACCCGCGCGGCATCAAGTACCAGGCGGACCTCGGCGGCGGTGCGCTGTGGGAGGTGGGCTGCTATCCGGTGCGCGCCGCCCAGGCCCATCTCGGCGCGTCCGCGCGGGTGGTCGGCGCGAGCCTCTCGCACGACAACCGGCTCGGCGTGGACATCTCGGGTTCCGCGCTGCTGCGCGACGACGCCGGGGTCACAGCGCACTGCTCGTTCGGGCTCTCCCACAGCTACCGCTCGACGTACGACGTGTGGGGCAGCGAGGGGCGGCTTGTCCTGGAGTGGGCGTTCACGCCCTCGCACAGCGCGCGTCCGGTGCTGCGCCTCCAGCAGCGGGATGTAGAGACGAAGATGATCGCGCCGGCCTGCGACCAGTTCGTGGGCGTCTTCCGGACGTTCCACGAGGCGGTGCGCGATCCCGCGCGGCGGGCGACGCACCGTCAGGACATGGTGCGGCAGGCGGCGTTGATGGAGCAGATCAAGGAGCGCGCGAACGACGGCGAGTGAGCCGGACCGGCGGGACGCGGTACGGCGGGGGGGGGGGGGGCCCCCCCCCCCCGCCCCCCCCCCCCCCCCCCCCCCCCCCCCCCCCCCCCCCCCCCCCCCCCCCGGGGCGCCCGGGCGCGGGGCGCGCCCCCGGACCCCGCGCCTCAATCGCCGCAGGGGCTTGAATTGCC
>NZ_JBITCS010000022.1:61350-105406 GCF_044453445.1 Streptomyces sp. NPDC051684
ACTATGTCGGCCCCGCCCCCGGGGGGTGGCCCCCCCCCGGGGGGGCGGGGCGGGGGGGGGGGCCCCACCCCCCCGGGCCCCCCCCCCGCCGCCGTACCCCGTGAACCGCCCCGTGCCCCGGCTCAGCCCGGCCGCGCCCCGGCCGCGGAGCGCGGCCTGCACTGCTCGTACGTCGGAAGCAGCCCCGCGGCCGCCGCCTGCGCCAGGGTGGGCGCGGCGGCGTCCTTGTCCGAGCGGATCGGCGGCTCCTTCAGGTCCCACGGCAGCGCGAGCCCCGGGTCGAGCGCGTCGACGTCGATCATGGTGCCGGGCACGTACTCCTCCCCGCACAGATAGCTCATGCACGTGTCGTCGGTGAGGGCGAGGAACGCGTGCCCGATCCCGTCCGGCAGATACACGGCCACTCCCGACTCCGGGCTCTGGTGCGTGACGTCGTAGTGGCCGAACGTCGGCGAGCCCACGCGGAGATCGACGGCAATGTCCAGGGCGGCGCCCCGTACGCATGTCACGAACTTGGCCTGTCCGGGCGGGAGTTTCGTGCCGTGAATACCGCGCAGCGTATTCCGTTTCGACACCGAGTAATTCACCTGCCGGACCTGGAAGTCCCAGCCGCTCGCGGCCGAGATCTCCGCCGCCCGCACCGATTCGAAGAAAAGGCCGCGGCGGTCGCTCAGCGGCTCGGGCTCCACCCGATAGGCGCCGGGCACCGACATTTCCGAGATCCGCACCTCAAGCTCCTCTGGCCGGGGCCGGAGCCGTGTCCGTGGCCGGTCCCGCCGAGGCGGCGCTCGCGATCCGCTGCCGCATCGCCGAGCTGTCGTTGGCGCGCGGGAACTCCACGTCGGGCACGTCGGCGCCGAGGAACGCGCACAGCGGCTCCCAGCCCTGGCGGACGTCGTACACGAGGACCCGGTCGGCGCCGAGGGCCCGGACCACGTCCTCGTTGTGCCGGCGGTAGACCTCCATCGCGTGCTCCTGGTCGGTGAACCGGCCGCCGAACAGGCCGTCCCAGACCATGGTGCTGGTGACGCGGAGCAGCCTGGCCTGGTGGGAGCCGGGCGCCGGCGGGTGCTCGGCGCTGCGCAGCACGAACTGGTAGAGGGTGTCGTAGGTGCTGCGCCACCAGCTCTCCGCGTCGCGCACCGTGAGGATCACCTTGGCGTCGGGGCAGGCCGCGGCGAGCTGCTCGTAGTACACGGCGCAGGGTCCGTCCACGGCGGCGCGGGAGCCCTCGAAGAGGACGTCCCAGTCGGGGCGTTCGCCGTCACAGACGACGCTCTCCCACTGCCGCAGCCGGCGCTCGTCGCTGACGATGTCGAACATGTGGAAGGAGGGGCCGAGGCCGAGGACGTCGAGGGCGGCCTTGAGCGAGGTGGTGCCGGTTCTGCCCAGTCCCGCGTTGAAGATTTCGAGCACGGTGTCGTCTCCTTCTCAGCGCCAGGCCGCGGCTTCTTGGCGGGTGGCGACGTTCACCCGGTTCCAGAAGTTGACCAGGCCGATGTGCATGACCAGGGCGCCCAGCTGCTCGTCGGTGTAGAAGCGGGCCGAGTGCTCCCAGATCTCGTCGGTCGCCATGTCCTGAGGGTCCGTCATGAGCGTGATGGCCTCAGCCATTTCGAGGGCGGCGCGCTCGGCGTCGTCGAAGCAGGTCTCGGTGCGCCAGGTGGCCACCTGCGGCAGCCGACCGTCGGCGCCCGCGGCCCCCGGGTCGTCCGGTAGGTCGTAGGCGCGGCCGTTGATCTCGCTGACCCGCAGCCGCACGAGGTCGAGCGTGGCCCGCGGCACGCCGACCGTGCCGATGACCTTGGTCAGATCGAGCAGGGGTTGCAGGGCACCGGGAACGACCAAGGAAGGGTTGTCCATCCGCGGGGTCATCGATTTCCTCCTGTGCGGCAAGCGAGTATGAAATACCCGGGAAATCCTGCTCAGGTCACTGATCCTTGGCAACAGCCGGCCGTTCAATAGCGCCGTTCAACCGCGGAATACGCGCAGATGAAACATCAACATTCCGTAAGTTGCGCGGAATTGAAGCAATGGCTTGTAGTGGTCCGGTGTCAGAGTCCACCAAGACCAGGAGCAGACCGCGGGTCTGCGGAACCATTCATGAGACGCGGCAGGCTTTTCTCGACGGTGATTCCACGGTCACGGAGCATGTCGCCGGCGTGCTCGACGCCGTCCGGGCCGCGAACCCGCGCCTTCGCGCCTTCGTCGAGGTCGCGCACGGCACGGCGCTGGACGAGGCGCGCGCCGCGGACCGGCTGCTCGCCGCCCGTGGCGAGGCCGCGTTCGCCGGGCGTCCGCTGCTGGGCGTCACCGTGTCGGTGAAGGACCTGATCCAGACCGAGCAACTGCCCACGCGGCGCGGCTCCCTGCTCCCCAACCGGCGGGCCGCGGTGGACGCGCCGTCGGTGGCCCGGCTGCGGGCGGCGGGGGCGGTGGTCATCGGCAAGACGGCCACGTCCGAATACGGCTGGAGCGCGAGCACCGTCGGCCGAACCGGCGCCGCCACCCGCAATCCGTGGTCCGCGGAGCACAGCGCGGGCGGCTCCAGCGGCGGTTCGGCCGCGGCCGTGGCGGCGGGGCTCGGCACGGCGTCGCTGGGCACCGACGGCGCGGGCTCGGTCCGCATCCCGGCGGCGTTCTGCGGCGTGGTGGGCCTCAAGCCGTCCTTCGGGCAGATCCCCTACGTACCGCCGTGCCCCGAACGCCTCTCGCACGTGGGCCCGTTGACCCGGTGCGTGGCCGACGCCCGCGCGCTGTTCCGGGTCATGGCGGGGCCCGACCCGCGGGACCCGCAGTCCGTGCCCGTCCCGGCCGACACTCCCTCCTACGGAGCGCCGCCGCGCATCGGCTGGATCGAGTTCGCCGGTACGAGCGCCCCCGTGCGCGGCGTCACCGAAGAGGCCCTGGCGGTCCTCGCGGACCTCGGACAGCACGTCGACCGCATCGAGTCCCCCTTCACCGACCCCTACGAGGCGCTGGTGGACGTCCTGGCCGCGGCCGAGGCGCACGGCACCGCGATCGAGGACGAACCGTGGTGCGACGAGGGCCGGTTGGCGCTCGTACGGTACGGGCGGGCGCTGAGCGCGGCCGCCGTGGCGCGCGCCGAACAGACCCGGCTCGCCCTGCGCACCCGGCTCGGGGAGCTGATGCGCTCGTACGACCTGCTGGCCATGGCCACCGTGCCCGTCGAGCCCTTCGCCGCCGACGCGATCGCCCCCGACTGGGCCGCGGACCCCGAGGGCCTGCGCTGGCTCGCGTGGTCCCCGGCCACCTATCCCTTCAACCTCACCGGCCAGCCCGCGCTCTCCCTGCCGGTCGGCCGCACCCCTCAAGGTCTGCCGGTCGGGCTCCAGTTGGTCGGCCGCACCGGTGAGGACCTGCGGGTGCTCGCCACCGCCGAACGCCTCGAATCGGCCCTCGGCCCGATGCCGGCGCCTCCCGCGCCCACAGCGAAAGGAAGCTGACCATGCTGTCCAGAACGTGGTCCCTGCCCGGCGGCGACAGCGGCGTCGGCCGCCCCTCCTTCGTCGCCGAGTTCGGCCTGTGGGACGACCGCCGCGTCGAGGCGGCCGAGCACGTCGAGCGCCAACTCGACGAGGTCGACCTCGTGCGCGTCGTGTTCTGCGACCCGCACGGGCTCGCACGGTCCAAGACGGTGCCCGCCCGCGTGTTCCGCTCGGTGCTGCGCAACGGCATGGACTTCAGCGCGGGCCCCTTCCTCTTCGACACCGGGCACGCGGTCGCCGTCGACTTCCTCGCGGACGCCGGTCTCGGTGTCGGCGAGCTGCGCGGGGCGGGCGACTTCGTGCTCGTCCCCGATCCGCGCACCTTCCAGGTGCTGCCCCGCTCCGAGCCGCGCACCGCCTGGGTGCTGGGCGACGAGTACCTGCGCGACGGGCGCCCGCACCCGCTGTCGGCGCGCGCGGTGCTGCGCCGGGTGTGCGAGCAGTACGCGCGCCACGACCTCTCACCCGTGATCGGCCTGGAGGTCGAGTGGTACCTCACGCGGCTGACCGAGGGCCCGGTGGGCAACGAGGGCAACGGCTTCGGCCAACAGGGCGCCGCCCCGTCGGTGCGGGCCGTCAACCCCGGCTACCAGTTCAATCTCGACAGCCACTACGACTCGGTGGCCCATGTCGCGGACCCGCTGGCCGCGATGCTGATGCAACTCGGGCTGCCATTGCGGTCGTTCGAGCACGAGTCGGGCCCCGGGCAGCTGGAGACGACCTTCGACCCGATGCTCGCCCTGGACGCCGCCGACGCGATGCTGCTGCTGCGCACCCGGCTCAAGCAGGAGTGCCGGCGCCTGGGCCACCACGCCTCGTTCATGACCCTGCCGCGGCTGCCCGGCTTCGACCCCAGCGGCTGGCATCTGCACCAGTCGGTGACCAGCGCCAAGAACGGGGCCAACGTCTTCGCCGACGACGGCCCTGTGCTGGACGGCATCTCCCCCGCCGGCGAGGCCTACATCGGCGGACTGCTCGCCCGCGCCCGCGAGTTCAGCCTGCTGTCGGTGCCGACGGTGAACGGCTACCGGCGGCTGTCCCCAGACTTCCCGCTCGCCCCGACGTCGGTCGACTGGCGGTTCGAGGACCGCAGCGCCCTGGTGCGGGTCCTGAGCGGCGGCAGCTCCACCCACGTCGAGAACCGCATCGGGGAGCCCTGCGCCAACCCCTACTTCGCGATCGCCTCCCAACTGCACGCCGGGCTCGAAGGCATGCAGTCGGCGGGCGCGCCCGCGGGCTCCCCCCACCCGGCGCTGCCGGCCTCGCTGCGCGAGGCCCTCGACGCCTTCCGCGCGAGCGACAGCGCGGAGCGGCTGCTCGGCAGCCCGCTCAAGAACTGCCTGGCCCTGCTCAAGGAGAGCGAGGCCACCCGCTTCGAGGCGTGGTGCGCCGCGGGGACTGAGAGCGCCGAGGACATCGCGCGCTCCGTCACGGCGTGGGAGCACCGCGAGTACTTCGGACCGTTCTGACCGACCCGCCCCGGCACTTCCGATGAGGGTGAGACCCGCATGCCAAAGACCCAGGACAGCTCCGCCGTGGTCGCCTCGGCCCGTACCGAGCGCATCAACCGGCAGTCCCGCGACGAGAACTGGAAGAAGCCTCCGCGGCGCATCGACACCACGGAATGCATCACCTGCGACACCTGCCTGCGCAGTTGCCCGGCCGAGTTCGGCGCGATCTTCGACGACGGACTGAACGTCAGGATCGTCCCGGAACTCTGCTCGGGCTGCCCCACCTGCGTACTGGTCTGCCCCGTCGACTGCATCTACGTGGACGAGGACTGGTCGCCCACCGACGCCCGCATGTGGGACCACGTCACGCTCAACTCCGGGGGCCAGGCATGACGCTGCCCACCGAGCGGGACCGTACGCTCAGCCGCAGAGCGGCCATGGCGAAGGCCCGGCAGAGCCGCCGCCCCAGTCGGCTCGGCAGGCCCGCGGGCGCCGCGGACGGGCCCGACCGCGCGGCCGAGCCGGACGCCGGGTTCCCCGCCCTGCTGAAGGACACCTGGCAGCAGGCCGTGCAGGCGCCCGACCTCGCCTCCGCCGTGGACGTGCTGCTGACGCTCGGCGGGCACGTCCCGGCCGACATCCAGTTGCGCGCGCTCGACCTGGAGGCCGAGACGACCCTCAAGGTGGTCGCGGGCCGCAGCTGGCGCGACGGCAGTACCACCGGACCGACCGGCCTCCCGCGTGAACACCGCCCCGACGACGTCGCGTTCCTCGGCGAGATCGGCCTCGACACGAGCGGCAGGGTCGTCCTGCGCGGCCCGTCGCGGGCGCCGCTGGCCACCGGGACAGAGCTGGTGGGCGGCGTCCTGCGGATGCCGTGGAGCGCCGCCGACCTGAGCGCCTACGAACGTGAACTGGCCGCGGCCACCGAACGGGAGCGCGCCGCGGTGGCGGACTGCCGCAGCTGGCTGCACGCCGCCGGCGCCGAGGGCCGCGAGCAGATGCTGACGGACCTGACGGAAGCGGCGCTGCGCACGGCGCCGTTCGTCCTGTACGCGGGCGAGCGCAAGTACACGAATTTCCGCGGGCCGAACAACCTGACCGGGAAGACGCTGCGCCCCGGGCACCCGGACTGCGCGCTGAGCAGCCTCGCGGGCGTGCCGCTCGGCCTGTGGTCGGACGGCGACGTACTCCTGGTCGTGTGTCTGACGCTGCTGGTGCGCTCGGCCGGGTACGCCCGGATCGAGGAGGCCAACGGGACCCGTCTGACGCCCGATCACGTGGCGCTGCTCCTGGAGCGCACCCGCCTCGGGTACAACGCGGCACGTCCCGAGCTGCCCGCGGTGCCCGCCGCTCCGGCTCCGACGGTGGAGGCGCTCGACACGCTCGCCGGACGACTCGCGGCGCGGCGCCCGGAGGTCGGCGCGGCGCGGCAGCTGTACCGCGAGATCCACGGCCCGCTGATGCACAAGATCGAGCGGATCGCCGGGCCGGTGAAGGACGAGGCGCGGCGCCTGGAGGGCGAGTTGTGCGCCCGGCTCGGTGAGCGGCTGCCGGTCGCGGGCGGCACGCTGGCGGCCCTCGGCGAGCAGGTGCGCGACGCGCCGCACTGGCTGGCGGCGCCGCACGGCGCGTTCGCGACCGGCCTGGAGTCGCTCGTGCACGAGACGGTGCGCGCGGCGACGGAGGTCTTCGACGCCGACTTCGCGATGAGCCGGGGCATGCGCTCGCTGCCCGCGCTGATCACGGCGCTGCGCGCGGAGGACTACGCGACGGTCGCCGGCTGGGAGATACCGCACTTCTTCTGCTGCGTGGTGCCGTCCGCTGACGCGCCGCGTCTGTTCGACGGCAGCGCGCGACGCCTTGCCGACACCGCGTGGGCGATCTCCTCGCGCATGCAGTACAACTCGTGGCACTTCCTGGTGGGCAATCTGCCGAAGACTCCGGAGATCCTGGCGCGGGACCACTTCGTGCCGCCCGCGATCCCCGACCTCGGCCACTACTCGGACCAGCACCACAACGGCCATGTCGCGGCGCGGGTGCGCTTCACGGTCCGCAGCCCGCAGGCGGTCCAGGTCCTTGGTCGGCCGTTCGGCGGCTTCATGGACCTTCGGCTGCTGCGCTGCGAGGGGCTGCCCTTCGACGAGCAGGACCTGCTGGCGGCGCACCGAACGTCTGCGTTCGTCGCGGGGGCCACGAGCGCGGCAGCCTCGCTCGTGGCCGCGGGCACCGACCTGGAGGTCACGTCGTTCGACTCGCAGTGGCACTGGGACACCATCGCCGGTTAGCCACGGCACGACCGGTACGCGAAAGGGGCCCCACCGCCGCGGCGGTGGGGCCCCTTCGTGGTGTCCGTCAGGCCGCGACCGGCTGGTCCGCGGAGCGGGTGTGCACGGCGCGGTAGCCGTTCCAGTCGACGTCACGGGTCAGCGCGTCCAGGGCGTCCTGGAAGCCCTCGCGGGCCGGCATCCACACGGCGCGGTCGAGGGTGCGGTGCGCATCGTAGGCCTCCTTGCTGTCCCACTGGGAGTACACGACGACGAAGTCGTTGTCGGTGCCGACGGTGGCGAGGGTGCCCGCGCCGCCCTCCAGGTTGCGCGAGCGGATGCCGCGCAGCACGCTCCGCGAGCGGTAGCCGGGCACGTCCACCAGCCAGGAGTGGGCGCCGCCGAGCGTCTTGACGACGTCCTTCTGGTCCGCGGGGTCCACGTTGAGGATCTCGATGACGGTGTAGTCGTCACGGTCGGGCGAGACCGTGGTGACCGCTCCCTGGCCGGGGTGACGGTGGCTCAGCTCGACCTCGGTCTGCATGAGGCGCACGAAGGTGGTGATCTCCCGGAAGACGGGCACCGTGTGGTGCTTGAACTCGGTGTCGTTGTACCGGGTTTCGAGGTCCTGCATGCCGCGCCACTGGATGAAGTTGGCGGTGCCAGGGGTGTGCTCCCCGCGGTGCACGGTGCTGGAGATCCAGCCGGGGAACGCCGCCGTGTCGACGATCTTCTTCATCTCGGTGACGAGCGTGTCGACGCGCGGGCGGCTGTCGGTCTTGAACAGGTTGAGGACGGTCAGGTGCCCGGCCTCGGGGTCGATGAACGGCATGGTGTCTCCTTGGTCAGTTGTGGCGGTTGTCTCGGGGCGCGCCGAACCAGCGGCCGAGGGCCTCCGTGAGACCGTCCGGGCCCGCGCCCGGTCCGCCGGCCCAGGCGATGTAGCCGTCGGGGCGCACCAGCAGGGCGTCGACCCCCTCCGGCGCGTCCTCGGGGCGGGTCTTCGGGCGGACCACGTCGATCCGGTCGGACCACGGCTCGGCCGCCGCCGGCACGGTGTCGTCGGCGGCGAGGTCGAGGACGAAGCCGCGTCCACCGTGCAGCAGGGCGTAGGCGGTGCCGGCGCCGGACGTCTCGTCGGTGAGGCCGAAGTCCGGCAGCCGGCGGCCAAGCAGCGGGTGGCCGCCGCCATCAGCGTCGCCGTCGGTGTCGCCGTAGGTGATGTCGAGGCCGGTGACCATCCCGACGAGCAGCTTGCGCGCGTCCTCGTACTCCATGAGCTCGGCGAAGACCGAGCGCATCGGGTCCATTTCGGGGCCGCCGAGGTACAGGCTGCGCTGGGTGAGGGTGTTGGCGAGGATGCGGGCGCCGACCGGGTGCCGCTCCTCGTGGTAGGTGTCGAGCAGGCCCTCGGGGGCGGTGCCGTGCAGTTCGGCGGCCAGCTTCCAGCCGAGGTTGACGGCGTCGCCGACCCCGGCGCTGATGCCCTGGGCGCCGATCGGCATGTGGATGTGGGCGGCGTCCCCGGCGAGCAGGACACGGTCCTTGCGGTACGTGGCGGCCTGCCGGCTGGAGTCGGTGAAGTAGCTGAGCCAGCGCGGCGTACCGGCGTGGATGTCGTCCCCGGTGACCCGCTTGAAGGCGTCGGCGACCTCCTGGAAGGTGGGCGGCTGCGAGGTCGGGCGCACGCCCGCGCCGCGTTCGAAGACGACGACGCGGGTGGTGTTCGGGCCGACGGGCAGCACGACGACCATGCCGGCCTCGCCCAGTTCCCCGGTGGGCCGCAGCCGCACCTGGACGTCGGACACGTCGGCCATCAGCATCTCGATGGTGGCCTCGTAGCCGGGGAAGTCGATGCCCGCCAGGGTGCGCACGGCGCTTCGGGCGCCGTCGCAGCCCACGATGTAGCGGGCGCGCAGGCCGCGTTCGCCGTCCGGGGTGTTCGCCCGCACCTCGACGCCTTCGTCGTCGGTGGTGAGCGCGGTGAGTTCCCAGCCGCGCCGGATCTCGGCGCCGCGGCCGGTCGCCCAGGTGTGCAGGATGGACTCGGTGAGGGCCTGCGGGACGCCGCGCACCCCGAAGTTGCCGCCGGGCACGATGGTGTAGTCGAGCGGCATGCCGCCGAAGTGGCCGACGGGTATGACGCCCAGGTCCCCGAAGTGTTCCAGGAGTCCGCGCTGGCCGAACTCCTCCATGGTGCGGGCGGAGAAGCCGAGGGCCCGCGACTGGCGCATCGGCTCGGTGAGCCGCTCCAGGACGACGGCGTCGACCCCGGCCAGGCGCAGCTCGCCGGCGAGCATCAGTCCGGTGGGGCCTGCCCCCACGATGATCACGTCAGTGTCGAAGTCTTGCACTGTCTTCCCTGCCTCCCGTGCTTACGTGCGCAAACTGGCGGTCGAGGTTGCTCGCCACCGCTGACAGATGGGTGCGGACCTGGTCCAGGGCGGTCAGTTCGGCGAGGACCGCGCGCAGCGGGCCCGCCTCCGTGCCTCCGTACATGAGCTGTTCCTGGGCCGCGACGTGGCGGATGACGCGGGCCGCGACGGGGTGCCGCTGCCGCTGGTAGTCGTCCAGGAGGCCGTCGGGCGCCTCGCCGCGCACCGTGCGGGCGAGGGCGGGCCCGAGGGCGACGGCGTCCTGGAGGCCGGTGTTGAGTGCCTGACCGCCGACGGGCGGATGCCAGTGGGCGGCGTCGCCCGCCAGCAGGACGCGTCCGCGCCGGTAGGTGTCCGCCTGCCCCTTGGTGTCGTCGAACGCGTCGAGCCACAGCGGCTCGCCCGCAGCGATGTCCTCGCCGGTGACCTGTGCCCACGCGCGGACCACCTCGTCGAACGCGGGCCGCCGGTGGCGGGCGCGTACGCCGGTGCCGAAGGCGTGCACCATCACGCGGGTGACGCCCGCGCGCGTCGAGGCCACGGCGAAGCCGCCGGGCAGGCGCTCGAAGCGGCGGTCGCGGACGGTGAGTCCGGCGACGTCGGCCCGCAGCAGGGTTCTGGTGGCGGGCGCAACGGTGGTGGGGAACGCCGCGAGGCGGCGCACGGTGCTGTCGGCGCCGTCGCATCCCACCAGGTACGCCGCGCGGACGGTGGTGGGTCCCGCGGGTCCGCCGAGCGTGCACACGACGGCGTCCGGCTCCTGGCGGATGCCGGTCAGCCCGTGGCCGCGTGCGAGGCGGACGCCCAACTCGGCGGCGCGCAGCCCGAGATGGTGCTCGGTGCGGTACTGGGGCACCTTCCAGTGCCCCGCGTACGCGCCGTCCCCGTCCGGCGGCGCGGCCAGCGGGAAGGACAGTCCGCCGAAGTGGGCCCGCGGCTCGTGGACGGCCTCGTCGAGCAGCGCGTCGAATCCGCGCTCGTGCAGCAACCGCGCGGTGCGCGTGGTGAGTTGGCTGGCCCGGGACTCGTCCGTCGGGGCGGTGAGCCGCTCCACGACGAGGACCTCGACCCGGGCCCGCCGCAGTTCGCAGGCGAGCAGGAGTCCGACGGGTCCTGCGCCGACGACGACGACCGGATGGTCCGTCCGGTCCCCGCTCACGACCGCGTTCGCCCGGCGGCCAGGCCCTCGGCGTGCGTCTTGGCGAGGTTGAGGGTGGCCAGGCTGTTGCCGCTCAGCGCGGTGCGCACGAAGGTACGCGCGGTGTCGACGGTGGCGTCGGCTCCGAGCACCGCGGCGATGTTGTCGGTGTTGATGCGCACGGTGTGCCGGGAGGTGACCAAGACCCGGCCGCCGTCGAGCTCCTCGATGAGCCAGCGCCCGGTGTGCAGTGTCATCAGCGCCGGCAGCACGGTCTGCTTGTAGACGATCGACGTCGCGGCCCGGCACACCCGCACGGAGCGAGTCGTGTGGCTGCTGCCGTCCTTGGTGCGGGTGTCCATCTCCAGGACCTGGAGGCCGGGTTCGTCCTCGTCGAGCGTCACCCGGGCGACGTGCGGCAGACGCTCCCGCCACAGCTGGGCCTCGTTGAGGAAGTCGTAGACGTCCTTGCCGCTTCCGTCGACGGTGACCGTGTCCTCGAACGTGAGGGGCTCGTCGGCGCCGGCGGCCTCGGCCGCCGTCTTGAGCGCGGCGAGTTCGGAGGCGCTGTTGCGGTCCACCGCCTGCTTGATCCAGTCGAGGTCGGCGGGGTCGTCGGTGGCGGCGTGGAAGTCGTGCAGCAGGCGCACCCGGCACTCGTGCGCGGACAGCGGCTCGACGATCCAGGCGCCTCCCATGCCGCCGACCGGGTGCTGCGAACGCTCCTGACGGAACGTCACCCTGCGGCCCGCGGAGTCGTGTTCGCGACGCGACGTCCAGGTCTTGGCCGTCCCGTTCGCGGTGGCCCACAGCCGGATCAGCTCCGCGTCGCCGGAGCGCTCCACGACCTCGGCGTGCACGGTCGGCGGGAACGTCTCGGGCCACCGGGTGACGTCGGCGACCAGGGCGTACACCGTGTCGGCCGGGGCCCGGACGGTGGTCGTGTGCTCGGTCTCGGTGACGGGGTTCTCAGTCATGTCTCTTCTCCTGTGGGTCACGCGGTGCGGGCGGCGTCGCCGAACCAGCGGCGCAGCGCCGCCGGGAGGCCGCCGCCGTCGGGAGCGGTCCAGGCGACGTAGCCGTCGGGGCGGACGAGCACCGATTCGACGGGGGCGGCGTCCTCCTCGGGCCCGGCGGGGAAGGTCTCGACGCGGACCACGTCGACGCGGTCGGCCCACGGGGCGGCCGCGTCGGCGGTGGCACCGGTGGCGTCGGCGGTGATCAGCACGCCGCGCGCCGGGTGCAGCAGCCGGGCCACCCGGTCGACTCCGCCGTCGGCGCGCCTGAGTTCACGGTCTGCGAGCCGGGCGCCGAGCAGCGGGTGGGTGGCGCCCTCGACCGGCTCGTCCGGTGCGTAGCGGACGTCGAGGCCGCTGACGAGGCCGGACAGGTGCCGGGCCACGGCCGGCAGCGCGATCAGTTCCGCCATCACGGAGCGCATCGGCGCCACCGCGCGACCGGTGAGGTTGAGCGTGCCCTGGGCGAGGGTGGTGCGCAGGACGCGCGCGGCGACCGGGTGCCGCTCGGCGTGGTACGTGTCGAGCAGCCCCGCCGGGGCGGTGCCGCGCACCGTGGCCGCCAGCTTCCAGCCGAGGTTGAAGGCGTCCTGCACGCCGATGCTCAACCCCTGTCCGCCGGCCGGCAGATGGATGTGGGCGGCGTCCCCCGCCAGCAGCACCCGGCCGCGCCGGTACGCGGTGGCCTGCCGGGTGGCGTCGGTGAAGCTGCTCACCCAGCGCGCCTCGCCGTGGTGGATGGAGTCGCCGGTCAACCGCTGCCAGGCGTCCGCGACCTGATGGAACGTCAGCTCACGGTCGCGGTCGGGCCGGGTGCCGTTCTCGCAGACGATGATGCGGGTGTACCCCTCCTCCAGCGGCGCGGACATCACCATGCCGTCCGGCAGCAGCTCGCCGATCATGCGCGGCTTGATGTCGCAGCCCTTGACGTCGGCGAGGTACATCTCGCGGGTGGCGTCGGAGCCGGCGAACTCGAAGCCCGCGAGCCGCCGTACCGCGCTGCGCCCGCCGTCGCAGCCGACCAGGTAGCGGGCGGTGCACTCCTCGACGCCGTCCGGACCGCTCACGGTCGCGGTGACGCTGTCGCCCGTGTCCGTGAGCGCGGTCAGTTCGCGGCCGCGGCGCAGCCGCACGCCCCGTTCGAGGGCCCAGCCCTCCAGCATTTCCTCGATCTTGTACTGCGGGGCGCCACGCACCCCGAAGTGCGAGCCCTCCAGCACCCCGTAGTCGATCGGGATGCCGCCGAAGTGGCCCTGGCGGGTGATCTCGATGTTCTCCAGGCGTTCGAGAAGGCCACGCTGTTGGAAGGCCTCCGTGGCACGGGCGGTGAATCCGATGCCGCGCGACTCCCAGCTGCGTTCGGTGCGCTGCTCGAAGACGGTGACCTCGGCTCCGCCGAGACGCAGTTCGGCGGCGAGCGTCAGCCCGGCGGGACCTGCCCCGATCACTATGACGTCGGTGTCCATGTTCCTGTCCAAAGGCTCGTCTTCGGCGGTGTGCGGGAATCGCGCACCCGGGCGGGTCAGACCGGGATGGCCTCGATGACCGAGATGGGCGCGGTGGTGGGCACGGCGCGGGTGACCTGGAAACCGGCCTTGGCGAACAGCTCGGTGTACTCGGCGAGCGTGCGGTCCTGGGCGCCGAGCATGAGCATCAGCCACAGGTCGATGGTGTGACCGAGGTGGTTCTCATTGCGCTCCGGCAGCACGTACTCGATGACGAGGAGCTTGCCGCCGGGGGCGATCGCCTCACGGGCGTTGCGCAGCGCGGTCAGCGCGTCCTCCTCGGAGAAGTCGTGGAGGATGTGCTTGAACACGTACGCGTCGGCGCCCGCCGGGGGCTTGTCGAGGTAGCCGCCGTGCTCGATGGTGTAGCGGTCCGCGACGCCCGACTCCTCGAACAGGGCAGGCGAGTCGACGGTGGCGACCTCGGAGTCGAAGAGGATGCCCTTGGTCTCCGGGGCCTGCCGCAGGATGCCGGCGAGCAGCCCGCCGCGCCCGGCGATGACGTCGACGACGGTGCCGAATTGGGAGAAGTCGTAGGCGGCCAGGACCGGGTCCGTCTCCGAGGCGGAGAGGTCGCCGAAGGCCTTGAAGAAGAAGGCCGCGTACTCCGGCGTCGCGTGGAAGAAGTCCAGCGCGCCCATGCCGCGCAGCTTGGGCAGGTTGGGCTCGCCGGTCTCCGCGGTGGTGAGCAGATGCCCCCACTCCTCCCACAGGATGGGGTGGTTCATCAGCAGGGCGAAGCCGCGCATGGAGTCCTGGGCGTCCTCGCGCAGCTTGTCGGAGAGCGGCGTCTGCTCGTAGCGGCCGTCCTCGCGGACCGCGAAGACCCCGTGTCCCGCGAGCGCGCGCAGGATCCGGTGGGTCGCCCTGGGGTCCGCCCCCACGCGCGCCGCGATGTCGTCGGCCGTCAGGGGTCCTTCGGCCAGGACGTCCGCGACACCGAGCTTCGCGACGACGGCGATGGCCTGGGTGACGACCGCGCCCTGAATGAGATTGAGCAACGCGTACGAGTCGGACTGGTCACGGACCTCGGGCAGTACAGACATGTTTTCCCTTTCGGAGCACCCTTTTCGCGGATTCCAGACGATAGGACCGCGCTTCTCGGGCTGGCAACAATGAAATTGGCGGAATTCGGGGATCGCCGTTCAACCGGGGAGAACGGGCAGTCGAACAGGAATTGTCGAGCGGCGCTCCAGCGGAATTCCGGTGTGCGTTGTCAGGTTGGTTCGGCCCCGCAGGCCCGCGCGCACCCCGCCGCGCGGTCGGTGCGCGGTCGGTGCGTCAAGGAGGCCCCCTTTGCGGCACGACATCCCGACTCCCGTGGACTTCTGGTTCGACCCGACCTGTCCGTGGGCCTGGCTGACCTCGCGCTGGGTCCTGGAGGTCGCCGAGCACCGTCCGCTGACGGTGCGTTGGCATCTGATGAGCCTGACGGTCCTGAACGAGGGGCGCACCGGGCTGCCGGAGCGCTGGCACCGGGAGCTGTCCGTGCGGCTCGAACCGGTGCGCGTGTGCGCCGCCGCAGTACGCGAGTACGGGCCCGGAGTCCTGGGCCGGCTCTATACGGAGCTGGGGACCCGGTTCCACCTGGAGCAGGCGCCGAAGGAGCGGGCCACGTACGCCGCGGCGCTCGGCGCGGCGGGGCTCGATCCCGCCCTGGCCGCCGCCGCGCACGCGTCGGAGTTCGACGAGGCGGTGCGGGCCTCGCACCACGACGGCATCGGCCGCGTCGGCACCGATGTGGGCACACCCGTCGTGGCGGTCGGCGATGTCGCGTTCTTCGGCCCGGTGCTGTCGCCGGCCCCGCACGGCGAGGCGGCCGTCCGGCTGTGGGACGGCGTGCTGGCCGTGGCGGGGACCGACGGTTTCTTCGAGCTCAAGCGGACCCGCGACCGGGCGCCGCGGTTCGCCTGAGTACGCGGTCCCGCGCCCGGCACCCGCGTACGGGAGGTCAGTGCGCGGCCGGCACCGGGGCGGTCCAGTTCTCGGTCAGCCAGCTTTGCAGGGACACGAGGCCGGGCCGGGTGCCGCGCAGTGCGGGCAGGTCGGCGCGGTAGCCGTCGCGCTCGAACCAGTCGAACATGTTGGCCAGGTCCGGGCGGGCCGCGCGCAGCGGCTCGATGGGCAGCTGCTGAAAGCGGGTCGGGATGCCGCAGGCGCCCTCGAAGGCCGCCGCCATCTGCGGTCCGGTGAGGCTGTCGCCGGCGATCTCGACGACGCGGCCGAGCCAGTCGCCGGGGTTCTCGAAGGCGTCCGCGGCGAACACACCGATGTCGCTGGTGGCGATGAGCTGCACCTCGGTGGCCGGGTCGAGCCACATGGCGAGCACCAGTTCGCCGTCCGTCGGGCGCGGTGCGATGTCGAGCAGGATGTCGTGGAACATCACGGGCCGGAGCACGGTGGTGGGCAGGTCGAGCGTGCGCAGATGGGCCTCGACGCGGTTCTTGCTCTCGAAGTGCGGCACCCGGGTGTCGCGGTCCGCGCCGCCCACGGAGCTGTAGACGAAGTGCCGCACCCCGGCGCGCACGGCGGCGTCCGCGACCGCGCGGCCCTGCCGCTCCTCCGCCTCCACGCCGCCCGGACCGCGGAAGGTCTGCACGCTGAAGACTCCGTGGACGCCGGTCATCGCCTCGGCCAGCGAGGCCTCGTCGTCCAGGTCGCCGCGGACGAGCACGGCGCCGGCCGCTTCGAGCGCGCGGGCCGCCTCCTTGTCCGGGTCGCGGACCAGGGCGTGCACGGTGTGGCCACGGCGCAGCAGTTCGCGCGCCACCGCGCCGCCCTGCCGGCCGGTGCCGCCGAGGACGAGGACCGGGCCCGCCACCACCCCGGTCGGCTCCGACGCCCTTCGCAACGAGTTGACGAGGTCCACGAGTTCGCGGGGCGTGGTGAGGTCGACGGCCTCGTCGTCACAGAGCGCGACGCCGAAGTCCCGCTCGATGTGGCCGTGGGCCTCCAGGAGGGCGACGGAGTCGTAGCCCAGGTGCTCGAACGAGAGGTCCGGCGCCTCGTCGAAGGGCTGGGTCGGCTCGCCCGCGCACTGGCGCAGGATCTCCTGGAGGTCGCTGACGGTGAACTGTCGCAAGGTCTTGCCTCTCTTCTGTTCCGGGTCGGGTGCGGTCCTGGCCCACAGGGCTGGGCTCCCGTCGCCACGAAGGGACCGGGTCCTCGTCGCTACCAAGGCACGGGGCCCTCGTCGGCCACGCTCGCGCCCGAGGGGCCGTCCTCGTCGAGCAGGGCGAGCCGGACGACGACGGCGGCGCCCTGCGCGGGTGTGCGCGGGCCGCGGTGGTGGTTGATGTCCGTGGCGACGACGCCGGGCAGCGCCGCGTTGACCTTGACGGTGGTGCCGCGCAGCGCCTTGGCGTAGGCGACGGTGAGGGCGTTGAGCGCCGTCTTGGAGGACTGGTAGGCGATCATGTCGACGCCCGCGAGCGGGGAGTCCGGATCGCCGTTGAGGGCGAGCGAGCCCACGTGGCTGGACAGGTTCACGATCCGTCCGGCCGGGGCGCGCCGCAGCAGCGGCAGCAGGGCGCGGGTGACGGTGGCGACGCCGAAGACGTTGGTCTCGTAGACCTCGCGCAGGTCGTCGGCGCCTGCCTGGTCGGCGGTTCCGGTGAACGAGCCCGCGGTTCCCGCGTTGTTGACCAGGATGTCAAGCCGCCCGTAGCCGCTCTCCACGAAGCGGGCCGCCTCCGAGACGGAGGTCTCGTCGCGGACGTCGAGGCGCACCGGCGTCACGGTGATGCCGTCGGCGCTCAGCGCGTCGGCGGCCTGCTTGCCCAGGACCTCGTCGCGCGCGCCGAGCACGACGGTGACGCCCCGCTCCCCCAGCTCGCGGGCCACGGCGAGGCCGATGCCCTTGTTGGCGCCCGTGATGAGCGCGATCTTCTCGGCCGTCACACCTGATTCCTTTCCGCGCGAATTCGCCGCCGGGAGAAATTCCCCGGAGGTCGCCCCCGATGGTGGTGCTGTGCGCGGCACGCCTTCAAGTATTCGGCGGCACGTTCAAGCTCGGCCGATCCGCGGTCGAACGCTCCACCAGAACTCCAGAATTGCCGTTCTTTGCGCGGCGGCATTGTGCTGAGTAGCTTCGCCCTGGCCAACTATTGCCGCAGCGCAGAGGGCCTCAAAACAATGAAGAGAACTGACGTCATAGTGGTGGGCGCGGGTCCTGTCGGCCTGCTGCTCGCCGGCGAACTGCGCCTGGGCGGCGCCGATGTCGTCGTCCACGACGCGGCGCCCCGGCCGAGCGGGGAGTCCCGCGCCCTGGGCTTCAACCGCCGGGCGGCGGAGTGTCTGGACCAGCGGGGACTGCTGCCGCGCCTCGGCGAGTTCCGGTGGGGACCGATGGGGCACTTCGGCGGTGTCCGCTTCGACCTCGGCATGCTCGACGAGGACCACAGCGGGGTGCTGGGCCTCTCCCAGGCCAGGACCGAGGAGGCGCTCACCGGCTGGCTCGCCGAACTGGGCGTCCCGGTGCACCGGGGCAGCCGGGTCACCGCCCTTGAGGAAAGCCCGGACGAGGTGCTCGTGCACGTCGAGGGGCCGGACGGCGCCGCCCGGGCACGGGCCGCGTACGTGGTCGGCTGCGACGGCGCGGACAGCGCCGTACGGGAGTTGGCGGGGTTCACGGTGCGCCGCTGGGAGCCGACCCGCGGCATGTACACCGCGGAGATCGAGGGAGCAGCCCCGCGCCCGCGGCCGATCGGTGAGCGGCTGCCCGGCGGCCGCATGGTCGTCTGCACCCCGGTGGGCGCGGGACGCCACCGCATCGTGGTACACGATCCGGCGCTGCCCGCCCGCCCCGACAACGCGGCGCTGACCTTCGCGGAGGTGGCCGCGGCGTGGCAGCGGCTGACCGGCGAGCCCCTCGACGGCGCCCGGCCCGTGTGGTGGTGGGCCTGCGGCAACTCGGCGGCCCTCGCCGACGACTACCGGCGCGGCCGGGTGCTGCTCGCGGGCGACGCGGCGCACGAGATCCCGCCGCTGGCCGCCTGGGGGCTCAGCGCCGGGCTCCAGGACGCGGCGAACCTGGGCTGGAAGCTGGCCGCGGTGGTCACCGGCCGGAGCGGCGCGCAGCTGCTGGACACGTACCACGTCGAACGCGGTCCGGTGGGCGCGGAGTTGGTGAGGAACGCACGCGCGGCGCAGAAGATCTACCTCGGTGACGACGCGCTGGATCCGGTGCGCGAGGTGATGGGCGAGCTGCTGGCCCACAAGGACGCCGCCGAGCAGGTGGCGGGCATCGTGAGCGGGCTCGGCATCCGCTACGACGTCGCCAAGGGCGACCACCCGCTGCTCGGCCGCCGCCTGGCACCCCACCACCAACTCACCCTCCCCGACGGCACCCGCACCCGCGTCGCCGACCTCCAGCACACCGGACACGGCCTCCTCATCACCACACCCGACACCACCGTCGGCACCCACCAACTCCCCCACCGCCTCGACCACATCACCGCCACCTGGCACACCCCACCCCACCCCGCACCCGACGCCCTCCTCGTCCGCCCCGACGGCCACATCGCCTGGACCTCCCCCGGCACCACCGACGACCTCACCCACGCCATCGACCGCTGGTTCGGCACCACCCGGCCCTCCGCCGGCGCCCGATCCACCGGCCGCGGTCCCGTGACCGCCTGCGGGCTCGACCGATGAGGAGCACCCACATGACCAGGGACGTGATCGTCGTCGGCGCGGGCCCCGTCGGCCTGATGCTGGCGGGTGAACTGGCGCTCGGCGGCGCGGACGTCGTCGTACTGGAGCGCCTGGACGCACCGGCGCGGGAGTCGCGGGGCGCGAGCTTCACCAGGCGCACCGCCGAGTGCTTCGACATGCGCGGGCTGCTGGAGCGGCTGGGCGCCACGGAGCCCGCCGACAGCCACTTCGGCGGGGTCCCGATCCCGCTGGGCACCCTCGCGGAGGAACACCGGGGTCACCGGGGCGTCTCCCAGTTCCGCACCGAGCGGATGCTGGCGGAGCGGGCCGGTGAACTGGGCGTTCCGGTACTGCGCGGGCACGAGGTCACGGCGATCGAGCAGACCGCCGACGGTGTCGTGGTGCACGTGTCCGGGCCGGCCGGACCACAGCGCATGACGGCCCGTCACCTCGTCGGGTGCGACGGCGGCCGCAGCACCGTCCGCAGGCTGGCCGGGATCGACTTCCCCGGCACCGAGGGGCGGCGCGGCTTCCTGACCGCCGACGTCACCGGCATCGACACCCGCAAGCGGCGGATCGGCGAGGACCTGCCCGGCGGCAGCATGGTGATGGCGATGGACCTGGAGAACGGGGTGACCCGGGTCGTGGTCCACGAGGCCGGTACGCCGCCCCGCGACCGTGCCACCCTCACGTACGGCGATCTGGCCGACGCCTGGCAGCGGCTCACCGGCGAGTCCATCCACCACGGCACGTGCCGGTGGATCAGCTGCTTCACGGACGCCTCCCGGGCCGCGGCCGAGTACCGGCACGGCCGGGTGTTCCTGGCCGGTGACTCCGCCCATGTGCAACCTCCGGCCATGGCGCAGGGGTTGAGCGTCGGCGTGCAGGACGCGATGAACCTGGGCTGGAAGCTGGCCGCGGTGGTCACCGGCCGGAGCGGCGCGGAGCTGCTCGACACCTACCACGCCGAACGCCACCCCATCGGCGCGCAGTTGGCGCGCAACGCGCGCGCCGCCATCGAACTCCGCCTGACCGGCGAGGAGATGGACCCGGTGCGCGAGGTGATGGGCGAGCTGCTGGCCCACCAGGACACCGCGGGGCACCTCGCGGGCATGCTGAGCAATCTCTCCGTCCGCTACGACGTCGCCAAGGGCGACCACCCGCTGCTCGGCCGCCGCCTGGCACCCCACCACCAACTCACCCTCCCCGACGGCACCCGCACCCGCGTCGCCGACCTCCAGCACACCGGACACGGCCTCCTCATCACCACACCCGACACCACCGTCGGCACCCACCAACTCCCCCACCGCCTCGACCACATCACCGCCACCTGGCACACCCCACCCCACCCCGCACCCGACGCCCTCCTCGTCCGCCCCGACGGCCACATCGCCTGGACCTCCCCCGGCACCACCGACGACCTCACCCACGCCATCGACCGCTGGTTCGGCACCACCGCGTCGTCCTAGGCGCTCTCGACCGGGCTTCCACGCGCCCCGGTCAGACTTCCGACACCCGCCGTGGCGCCGTGCGTCGGCGACCGACGGCCTCTTCGTCTCCCCAACCAATGAAGGATCTGGTGGAATGGCTGGCACCGAACGGGATCAGGTGAGTGGAAAGCCCCACGTGGTCGTCATCGGGGGTGGTATCGCGGGTCTGGCGGCGGCGTTCTGTCTGCGCCACGAGCCCGTGCGGGTGACGGTCCTGGAGGGATCGTCACGGACCGGCGGCAAACTGTCGGTCTCCGACGTGGCGGGCGTGCCCGTCGACGAGGCCGCCGAATCGCTGTACGCCAACCGCCGCAAGACCACCGACCTGATCGCGGAAGCCGGGCTCGGCGAGCGGATCCGGCCGGCGGGTCTGACGACGGCGGCGATCTGGACACGCGGCGCGATCCGCCCGCAGCCGAGCCGGCAGTTCATGGGCGTGCCCTGCACCATGGAGGACCTGGCCGCGTCCGGAGTGCTCTCCGAGGAGGGCCTCGCGCGGGCGCGGCAGGACCTCGTGCTGCCCGCCTTCGACCGCGACGGCGACGTCTCGGTGGCCGACCACGTCGGCGGCAGGCTCGGCCAGGAGGTCGTGGACCGCCTCGTCGAGCCGTTCCTCGCGGGCGTGTTCGCGGGCCGCGCCAAGGACCTGTCGTTCGAGGCCACGCTGACCCCGCTGGCCCGGGGTGGCGCCCGGCACGCCTCGCTCGCCGACACGGCCGACGCGCTCGTGCCGCGGCTCTCCAAGGACGAGGCGCCCGCGTCGGTGAAGGTGGCGACGCTGGAAGGCGGGTTCGGTTCGCTGCCGCCCGTCCTCGTCAAGGAGGTGCTGGCCGCCGCCCCGGACGCGGCGGTGCGCACCGACGCCCCGGTGAGCCGTCTGGAGCGCACCGAGGAAGGCTGGCGGGTCACCGTCGGCACCGGTGTCGCGGCGCGCCAACTGGCCGCGGACGCCGTGGTCCTGGCCGTCCCCGCGACCGCCGCGGCGCGACTGCTCGGCACGGTTCCCGGGGTTTCGGTGGCCGCCTCCGCGCTGGCCGAGGTCCCGTACTCGAGCGTCGTCACGGTCACGCTCGCCTACCCCCGCACCGCGTTCCCCGGCGGTCTGGGCGGCCGGGGCCACTCCTCGTACCGGGTGCCCGCGGTGGACGGCAAGGCCGTCAAGGAGGTCACCTTCACGACGGTCAAGTGGCCTCATCTGGCAGGCGCGTTCGACATCGTGCGCTGCTCGCTCGGACGGCTCGGCGAGGAGTCCCTCCTGGAGCGCGACGACGCGGATCTGCTCGCGTTGACCACGGCGGAGCTGGCCGAGGCGACCGGGGTGAGCGGGCCTCCCGTGGCCGGCCGGGTCAGCCGCTGGGCCGAGGCGCTGCCGCAGTACACCGTCGGACACGCGGCCCGCGTGAAGCGGATCCGCGCCTCGGTGGCCGAGCAGCCGGGCCTGGCCGTGTGCGGCGCGCTGTACGAAGGCGTCGGCGTCGGCGTCTGCATGGCCACCGCGCGCAAGGCCGTCGACCAGGTCCTCCGGTTCCTCGCGCCGGAGCGCGCCGGGCGCGCCGATGTCGCGGCGGGCGTCTGAGCCCGCCCCCGGGCCGCTGCCCGAACGAGAAGTGGCCGTGCCCCCCGGGGGGCACGGCCACTTCTCGTTCGGGCAGCGGCCCGGGGGCGGGCTCAGACGCCCGCCGCGACATCGGCGCGCCCGGCGCGCTCCGGCGCGAGGAACCGGAGGACCTGGTCGACGGCCTTGCGCGCGGTGGCCATGCAGACGCCGACGCCGACGCCTTCGTACAGCGCGCCGCACACGGCCAGGCCCGGCTGCTCGGCCACCGAGGCGCGGATCCGCTTCACGCGGGCCGCGTGTCCGACGGTGTACTGCGGCAGCGCCTCGGCCCAGCGGCTGACCCGGCCGGCCACGGGAGGCCCGCTCACCCCGGTCGCCTCGGCCAGCTCCGCCGTGGTCAACGCGAGCAGATCCGCGTCGTCGCGCTCCAGGAGGGACTCCTCGCCGAGCCGTCCGAGCGAGCAGCGCACGATGTCGAACGCGCCTGCCAGATGAGGCCACTTGACCGTCGTGAAGGTGACCTCCTTGACGGCCTTGCCGTCCACCGCGGGCACCCGGTACGAGGAGTGGCCCCGGCCGCCCAGACCGCCGGGGAACGCGGTGCGGGGGTAGGCGAGCGTGACCGTGACGACGCTCGAGTACGGGACCTCGGCCAGCGCGGAGGCGGCCACCGAAACCCCGGGAACCGTGCCGAGCAGTCGCGCCGCGGCGGTCGCGGGGACGGCCAGGACCACGGCGTCCGCGGCCAGTTGGCGCGCCGCGACACCGGTGCCGACGGTGACCCGCCAGCCTTCCTCGGTGCGCTCCAGACGGCTCACCGGGGCGTCGGTGCGCACCGCCGCGTCCGGGGCGGCGGCCAGCACCTCCTTGACGAGGACGGGCGGCAGCGAACCGAACCCGCCTTCCAGCGTCGCCACCTTCACCGACGCGGGCGCCTCGTCCTTGGAGAGCCGCGGCACGAGCGCGTCGGCCGTGTCGGCGAGCGAGGCGTGCCGGGCGCCACCCCGGGCCAGCGGGGTCAGCGTGGCCTCGAACGACAGGTCCTTGGCGCGGCCCGCGAACACGCCCGCGAGGAACGGCTCGACGAGGCGGTCCACGACCTCCTGGCCGAGCCTGCCGCCGACGTGGTCGGCCACCGAGACGTCGCCGTCGCGGTCGAAGGCGGGCAGCACGAGGTCCTGCCGCGCCCGCGCGAGGCCCTCCTCGGAGAGCACTCCGGACGCGGCCAGGTCCTCCATGGTGCAGGGCACGCCCATGAACTGCCGGCTCGGCTGCGGGCGGATCGCGCCGCGTGTCCAGATCGCCGCCGTCGTCAGACCCGCCGGCCGGATCCGCTCGCCGAGCCCGGCTTCCGCGATCAGGTCGGTGGTCTTGCGGCGGTTGGCGTACAGCGATTCGGCGGCCTCGTCGACGGGCACGCCCGCCACGTCGGAGACCGACAGTTTGCCGCCGGTCCGTGACGATCCCTCCAGGACCGTCACCCGCACGGGCTCGTGGCGCAGACAGAACGCCGCCGCCAGACCCGCGATACCACCCCCGATGACGACCACGTGGGGCTTTCCACTCACCTGATCCCGTTCGGTGCCAGCCATTCCACCAGATCCTTCATTGGTTGGGGAGACGAAGAGGCCGTCGGTCGCCGACGCACGGCGCCACGGCGGGTGTCGGAAGTCTGACCGGGGCGCGTGGAAGCCCGGTCGAGAGCGCCTAGGACGACGCGGTGGTGCCGAACCAGCGGTCGATGGCGTGGGTGAGGTCGTCGGTGGTGCCGGGGGAGGTCCAGGCGATGTGGCCGTCGGGGCGGACGAGGAGGGCGTCGGGTGCGGGGTGGGGTGGGGTGTGCCAGGTGGCGGTGATGTGGTCGAGGCGGTGGGGGAGTTGGTGGGTGCCGACGGTGGTGTCGGGTGTGGTGATGAGGAGGCCGTGTCCGGTGTGCTGGAGGTCGGCGACGCGGGTGCGGGTGCCGTCGGGGAGGGTGAGTTGGTGGTGGGGTGCCAGGCGGCGGCCGAGCAGCGGGTGGTCGCCCTTGGCGACGTCGTAGCGGACGGAGAGATTGCTCAGCATGCCCGCGAGGTGCCCCGCGGTGTCCTGGTGGGCCAGCAGCTCGCCCATCACCTCGCGCACCGGGTCCATCTCCTCGCCGGTCAGGCGGAGTTCGATGGCGGCGCGCGCGTTGCGCGCCAACTGCGCGCCGATGGGGTGGCGTTCGGCGTGGTAGGTGTCGAGCAGCTCCGCGCCGCTCCGGCCGGTGACCACCGCGGCCAGCTTCCAGCCCAGGTTCATCGCGTCCTGCACGCCGACGCTCAACCCCTGCGCCATGGCCGGAGGTTGCACATGGGCGGAGTCACCGGCCAGGAACACCCGGCCGTGCCGGTACTCGGCCGCGGCCCGGGAGGCGTCCGTGAAGCAGCTGATCCACCGGCACGTGCCGTGGTGGATGGACTCGCCGGTGAGCCGCTGCCAGGCGTCGGCCAGATCGCCGTACGTGAGGGTGGCACGGTCGCGGGGCGGCGTACCGGCCTCGTGGACCACGACCCGGGTCACCCCGTTCTCCAGGTCCATCGCCATCACCATGCTGCCGCCGGGCAGGTCCTCGCCGATCCGCCGCTTGCGGGTGTCGATGCCGGTGACGTCGGCGGTCAGGAAGCCGCGCCGCCCCTCGGTGCCGGGGAAGTCGATCCCGGCCAGCCTGCGGACGGTGCTGCGGCCGCCGTCGCACCCGACGAGGTGACGGGCCGTCATGCGCTGTGGTCCGGCCGGCCCGGACACGTGCACCACGACACCGTCGGCGGTCTGCTCGATCGCCGTGACCTCGTGCCCGCGCAGTACCGGAACGCCCAGTTCACCGGCCCGCTCCGCCAGCATCCGCTCGGTGCGGAACTGGGAGACGCCCCGGTGACCCCGGTGTTCCTCCGCGAGGGTGCCCAGCGGGATCGGGACCCCGCCGAAGTGGCTGTCGGCGGGCTCCGTGGCGCCCAGCCGCTCCAGCAGCCCGCGCATGTCGAAGCACTCGGCGGTGCGCCTGGTGAAGCTCGCGCCCCGCGACTCCCGCGCCGGTGCGTCCAGGCGCTCCAGTACGACGACGTCCGCGCCGCCGAGCGCCAGTTCACCCGCCAGCATCAGGCCGACGGGGCCCGCGCCGACGACGATCACGTCCCTGGTCATGTGGGTGCTCCTCATCGGTCGAGCCCGCAGGCGGTCACGGGACCGCGGCCGGTGGATCGGGCGCCGGCGGAGGGCCGGGTGGTGCCGAACCAGCGGTCGATGGCGTGGGTGAGGTCGTCGGTGGTGCCGGGGGAGGTCCAGGCGATGTGGCCGTCGGGGCGGACGAGGAGGGCGTCGGGTGCGGGGTGGGGTGGGGTGTGCCAGGTGGCGGTGATGTGGTCGAGGCGGTGGGGGAGTTGGTGGGTGCCGACGGTGGTGTCGGGTGTGGTGATGAGGAGGCCGTGTCCGGTGTGCTGGAGGTCGGCGACGCGGGTGCGGGTGCCGTCGGGGAGGGTGAGTTGGTGGTGGGGTGCCAGGCGGCGGCCGAGCAGCGGGTGGTCGCCCTTGGCGACGTCGTAGCGGATGCCGAGCCCGCTCACGATGCCCGCCACCTGCTCGGCGGCGTCCTTGTGGGCCAGCAGCTCGCCCATCACCTCGCGCACCGGATCCAGCGCGTCGTCACCGAGGTAGATCTTCTGCGCCGCGCGTGCGTTCCTCACCAACTCCGCGCCCACCGGACCGCGTTCGACGTGGTACGTGTCCAGCAGCTGCGCGCCGCTCCGGCCGGTGACCACCGCGGCCAGCTTCCAGCCCAGGTTCGCCGCGTCCTGGAGCCCGGCGCTGAGCCCCCAGGCGGCCAGCGGCGGGATCTCGTGCGCCGCGTCGCCCGCGAGCAGCACCCGGCCGCGCCGGTAGTCGTCGGCGAGGGCCGCCGAGTTGCCGCAGGCCCACCACCACACGGGCCGGGCGCCGTCGAGGGGCTCGCCGGTCAGCCGCTGCCACGCCGCGGCCACCTCCGCGAAGGTCAGCGCCGCGTTGTCGGGGCGGGCGGGCAGCGCCGGATCGTGTACCACGATGCGGTGGCGTCCCGCGCCCACCGGGGTGCAGACGACCATGCGGCCGCCGGGCAGCCGCTCACCGATCGGCCGCGGGCGCGGGGCTGCTCCCTCGATCTCCGCGGTGTACATGCCGCGGGTCGGCTCCCAGCGGCGCACCGTGAACCCCGCCAACTCCCGTACGGCGCTGTCCGCGCCGTCGCAGCCGACCACGTACGCGGCCCGTGCCCGGGCGGCGCCGTCCGGCCCCTCGACGTGCACGAGCACCTCGTCCGGGCTTTCCTCAAGGGCGGTGACCCGGCTGCCCCGGTGCACCGGGACGCCCAGTTCGGCGAGCCAGCCGGTGAGCGCCTCCTCGGTCCTGGCCTGGGAGAGGCCCAGCACCCCGCTGTGGTCCTCGTCGAGCATGCCGAGGTCGAAGCGGACACCGCCGAAGTGCCCCATCGGTCCCCACCGGAACTCGCCGAGGCGCGGCAGCAGTCCCCGCTGGTCCAGACACTCCGCCGCCCGGCGGTTGAAGCCCAGGGCGCGGGACTCCCCGCTCGGCCGGGGCGCCGCGTCGTGGACGACGACATCGGCGCCGCCCAGGCGCAGTTCGCCGGCGAGCAGCAGGCCGACAGGACCCGCGCCCACCACTATGACGTCAGTTCTCTTCATTGTTTTGAGGCCCTCTGCGCTGCGGCAATAGTTGGCCAGGGCGAAGCTACTCAGCACAATGCCGCCGCGCAAAGAACGGCAATTCTGGAGTTCTGGTGGAGCGTTCGACCGCGGATCGGCCGAGCTTGAACGTGCCGCCGAATACTTGAAGGCGTGCCGCGCACAGCACCACCATCGGGGGCGACCTCCGGGGAATTTCTCCCGGCGGCGAATTCGCGCGGAAAGGAATCAGGTGTGACGGCCGAGAAGATCGCGCTCATCACGGGCGCCAACAAGGGCATCGGCCTCGCCGTGGCCCGCGAGCTGGGGGAGCGGGGCGTCACCGTCGTGCTCGGCGCGCGCGACGAGGTCCTGGGCAAGCAGGCCGCCGACGCGCTGAGCGCCGACGGCATCACCGTGACGCCGGTGCGCCTCGACGTCCGCGACGAGACCTCCGTCTCGGAGGCGGCCCGCTTCGTGGAGAGCGGCTACGGGCGGCTTGACATCCTGGTCAACAACGCGGGAACCGCGGGCTCGTTCACCGGAACCGCCGACCAGGCAGGCGCCGACGACCTGCGCGAGGTCTACGAGACCAACGTCTTCGGCGTCGCCACCGTCACCCGCGCCCTGCTGCCGCTGCTGCGGCGCGCCCCGGCCGGACGGATCGTGAACCTGTCCAGCCACGTGGGCTCGCTCGCCCTCAACGGCGATCCGGACTCCCCGCTCGCGGGCGTCGACATGATCGCCTACCAGTCCTCCAAGACGGCGCTCAACGCCCTCACCGTCGCCTACGCCAAGGCGCTGCGCGGCACCACCGTCAAGGTCAACGCGGCGCTGCCCGGCGTCGTCGCCACGGACATCAACCACCACCGCGGCCCGCGCACACCCGCGCAGGGCGCCGCCGTCGTCGTCCGGCTCGCCCTGCTCGACGAGGACGGCCCCTCGGGCGCGAGCGTGGCCGACGAGGGCCCCGTGCCTTGGTAGCGACGAGGACCCGGTCCCTTCGTGGCGACGGGAGCCCAGCCCTGTGGGCCAGGACCGCACCCGACCCGGAACAGAAGAGAGGCAAGACCTTGCGACAGTTCACCGTCAGCGACCTCCAGGAGATCCTGCGCCAGTGCGCGGGCGAGCCGACCCAGCCCTTCGACGAGGCGCCGGACCTCTCGTTCGAGCACCTGGGCTACGACTCCGTCGCCCTCCTGGAGGCCCACGGCCACATCGAGCGGGACTTCGGCGTCGCGCTCTGTGACGACGAGGCCGTCGACCTCACCACGCCCCGCGAACTCGTGGACCTCGTCAACTCGTTGCGAAGGGCGTCGGAGCCGACCGGGGTGGTGGCGGGCCCGGTCCTCGTCCTCGGCGGCACCGGCCGGCAGGGCGGCGCGGTGGCGCGCGAACTGCTGCGCCGTGGCCACACCGTGCACGCCCTGGTCCGCGACCCGGACAAGGAGGCGGCCCGCGCGCTCGAAGCGGCCGGCGCCGTGCTCGTCCGCGGCGACCTGGACGACGAGGCCTCGCTGGCCGAGGCGATGACCGGCGTCCACGGAGTCTTCAGCGTGCAGACCTTCCGCGGTCCGGGCGGCGTGGAGGCGGAGGAGCGGCAGGGCCGCGCGGTCGCGGACGCCGCCGTGCGCGCCGGGGTGCGGCACTTCGTCTACAGCTCCGTGGGCGGCGCGGACCGCGACACCCGGGTGCCGCACTTCGAGAGCAAGAACCGCGTCGAGGCCCATCTGCGCACGCTCGACCTGCCCACCACCGTGCTCCGGCCCGTGATGTTCCACGACATCCTGCTCGACATCGCACCGCGCCCGACGGACGGCGAACTGGTGCTCGCCATGTGGCTCGACCCGGCCACCGAGGTGCAGCTCATCGCCACCAGCGACATCGGTGTGTTCGCCGCGGACGCCTTCGAGAACCCCGGCGACTGGCTCGGCCGCGTCGTCGAGATCGCCGGCGACAGCCTCACCGGACCGCAGATGGCGGCGGCCTTCGAGGGCGCCTGCGGCATCCCGACCCGCTTTCAGCAGCTGCCCATCGAGCCGCTGCGCGCGGCCCGCCCGGACCTGGCCAACATGTTCGACTGGTTCGAGCGCGACGGCTACCGCGCCGACCTGCCCGCACTGCGCGGCACCCGGCCCGGCCTCGTGTCCCTGCAAAGCTGGCTGACCGAGAACTGGACCGCCCCGGTGCCGGCCGCGCACTGACCTCCCGTACGCGGGTGCCGGGCGCGGGACCGCGTACTCAGGCGAACCGCGGCGCCCGGTCGCGGGTCCGCTTGAGCTCGAAGAAACCGTCGGTCCCCGCCACGGCCAGCACGCCGTCCCACAGCCGGACGGCCGCCTCGCCGTGCGGGGCCGGCGACAGCACCGGGCCGAAGAACGCGACATCGCCGACCGCCACGACGGGTGTGCCCACATCGGTGCCGACGCGGCCGATGCCGTCGTGGTGCGAGGCCCGCACCGCCTCGTCGAACTCCGACGCGTGCGCGGCGGCGGCCAGGGCGGGATCGAGCCCCGCCGCGCCGAGCGCCGCGGCGTACGTGGCCCGCTCCTTCGGCGCCTGCTCCAGGTGGAACCGGGTCCCCAGCTCCGTATAGAGCCGGCCCAGGACTCCGGGCCCGTACTCGCGTACTGCGGCGGCGCACACGCGCACCGGTTCGAGCCGCACGGACAGCTCCCGGTGCCAGCGCTCCGGCAGCCCGGTGCGCCCCTCGTTCAGGACCGTCAGGCTCATCAGATGCCAACGCACCGTCAGCGGACGGTGCTCGGCGACCTCCAGGACCCAGCGCGAGGTCAGCCAGGCCCACGGACAGGTCGGGTCGAACCAGAAGTCCACGGGAGTCGGGATGTCGTGCCGCAAAGGGGGCCTCCTTGACGCACCGACCGCGCACCGACCGCGCGGCGGGGTGCGCGCGGGCCTGCGGGGCCGAACCAACCTGACAACGCACACCGGAATTCCGCTGGAGCGCCGCTCGACAATTCCTGTTCGACTGCCCGTTCTCCCCGGTTGAACGGCGATCCCCGAATTCCGCCAATTTCATTGTTGCCAGCCCGAGAAGCGCGGTCCTATCGTCTGGAATCCGCGAAAAGGGTGCTCCGAAAGGGAAAACATGTCTGTACTGCCCGAGGTCCGTGACCAGTCCGACTCGTACGCGTTGCTCAATCTCATTCAGGGCGCGGTCGTCACCCAGGCCATCGCCGTCGTCGCGAAGCTCGGTGTCGCGGACGTCCTGGCCGAAGGACCCCTGACGGCCGACGACATCGCGGCGCGCGTGGGGGCGGACCCCAGGGCGACCCACCGGATCCTGCGCGCGCTCGCGGGACACGGGGTCTTCGCGGTCCGCGAGGACGGCCGCTACGAGCAGACGCCGCTCTCCGACAAGCTGCGCGAGGACGCCCAGGACTCCATGCGCGGCTTCGCCCTGCTGATGAACCACCCCATCCTGTGGGAGGAGTGGGGGCATCTGCTCACCACCGCGGAGACCGGCGAGCCCAACCTGCCCAAGCTGCGCGGCATGGGCGCGCTGGACTTCTTCCACGCGACGCCGGAGTACGCGGCCTTCTTCTTCAAGGCCTTCGGCGACCTCTCCGCCTCGGAGACGGACCCGGTCCTGGCCGCCTACGACTTCTCCCAATTCGGCACCGTCGTCGACGTCATCGCCGGGCGCGGCGGGCTGCTCGCCGGCATCCTGCGGCAGGCCCCGGAGACCAAGGGCATCCTCTTCGACTCCGAGGTCGCCACCGTCGACTCGCCTGCCCTGTTCGAGGAGTCGGGCGTCGCGGACCGCTACACCATCGAGCACGGCGGCTACCTCGACAAGCCCCCGGCGGGCGCCGACGCGTACGTGTTCAAGCACATCCTCCACGACTTCTCCGAGGAGGACGCGCTGACCGCGCTGCGCAACGCCCGTGAGGCGATCGCCCCCGGCGGCAAGCTCCTCGTCATCGAGTACGTGCTGCCGGAGCGCAATGAGAACCACCTCGGTCACACCATCGACCTGTGGCTGATGCTCATGCTCGGCGCCCAGGACCGCACGCTCGCCGAGTACACCGAGCTGTTCGCCAAGGCCGGTTTCCAGGTCACCCGCGCCGTGCCCACCACCGCGCCCATCTCGGTCATCGAGGCCATCCCGGTCTGACCCGCCCGGGTGCGCGATTCCCGCACACCGCCGAAGACGAGCCTTTGGACAGGAACATGGACACCGACGTCATAGTGATCGGGGCAGGTCCCGCCGGGCTGACGCTCGCCGCCGAACTGCGTCTCGGCGGAGCCGAGGTCACCGTCTTCGAGCAGCGCACCGAACGCAGCTGGGAGTCGCGCGGCATCGGATTCACCGCCCGTGCCACGGAGGCCTTCCAACAGCGTGGCCTTCTCGAACGCCTGGAGAACATCGAGATCACCCGCCAGGGCCACTTCGGCGGCATCCCGATCGACTACGGGGTGCTGGAGGGCTCGCACTTCGGGGTGCGTGGCGCCCCGCAGTACAAGATCGAGGAAATGCTGGAGGGCTGGGCCCTCGAACGGGGCGTGCGGCTGCGCCGCGGCCGCGAACTGACCGCGCTCACGGACACGGGCGACAGCGTCACCGCGACCGTGAGCGGTCCGGACGGCGTCGAGGAGTGCACCGCCCGCTACCTGGTCGGCTGCGACGGCGGGCGCAGCGCGGTACGGCGGCTCGCGGGCTTCGAGTTCGCCGGCTCCGACGCCACCCGCGAGATGTACCTCGCCGACGTCAAGGGCTGCGACATCAAGCCGCGCATGATCGGCGAGCTGCTGCCGGACGGCATGGTGATGTCCGCGCCGCTGGAGGAGGGGTACACCCGCATCATCGTCTGCGAGAACGGCACCCGGCCCGACCGCGACCGTGAGCTGACGTTCCATCAGGTCGCGGACGCCTGGCAGCGGTTGACCGGCGACTCCATCCACCACGGCGAGGCGCGCTGGGTGAGCAGCTTCACCGACGCCACCCGGCAGGCCACCGCGTACCGGCGCGGCCGGGTGCTGCTGGCGGGGGACGCCGCCCACATCCATCTGCCGGCCGGCGGACAGGGGTTGAGCATCGGCGTGCAGGACGCCTTCAACCTCGGCTGGAAGCTGGCGGCCACGGTGCGCGGCACCGCCCCGGCGGGGCTGCTCGACACGTACCACGCCGAGCGGCACCCGGTCGCCGCGCGCGTCCTGCGCACCACCCTCGCCCAGGGCACGCTCAACCTCACCGGTCGCGCGGTGGCGCCGATGCGCTCCGTGATGGCGGAACTGATCGCGCTGCCGGCCGTGGCCCGGCACCTGTCCGGCCTCGTCAGCGGCCTCGACGTCCGCTACGCACCGGACGAGCCGGTCGAGGGCGCCACCCACCCGCTGCTCGGCGCCCGGCTCGCAGACCGTGAACTCAGGCGCGCCGACGGCGGAGTCGACCGGGTGGCCCGGCTGCTGCACCCGGCGCGCGGCGTGCTGATCACCGCCGACGCCACCGGTGCCACCGCCGACGCGGCCGCCCCGTGGGCCGACCGCGTCGACGTGGTCCGCGTCGAGACCTTCCCCGCCGGGCCCGAGGAGGACGCCGCCCCCGTCGAATCGGTGCTCGTCCGCCCCGACGGCTACGTCGCCTGGACCGCTCCCGACGGCGGCGGCCTCCCGGCGGCGCTGCGCCGCTGGTTCGGCGACGCCGCCCGCACCGCGTGACCCACAGGAGAAGAGACATGACTGAGAACCCCGTCACCGAGACCGAGCACACGACCACCGTCCGGGCCCCGGCCGACACGGTGTACGCCCTGGTCGCCGACGTCACCCGGTGGCCCGAGACGTTCCCGCCGACCGTGCACGCCGAGGTCGTGGAGCGCTCCGGCGACGCGGAGCTGATCCGGCTGTGGGCCACCGCGAACGGGACGGCCAAGACCTGGACGTCGCGTCGCGAACACGACTCCGCGGGCCGCAGGGTGACGTTCCGTCAGGAGCGTTCGCAGCACCCGGTCGGCGGCATGGGAGGCGCCTGGATCGTCGAGCCGCTGTCCGCGCACGAGTGCCGGGTGCGCCTGCTGCACGACTTCCACGCCGCCACCGACGACCCCGCCGACCTCGACTGGATCAAGCAGGCGGTGGACCGCAACAGCGCCTCCGAACTCGCCGCGCTCAAGACGGCGGCCGAGGCCGCCGGCGCCGACGAGCCCCTCACGTTCGAGGACACGGTCACCGTCGACGGAAGCGGCAAGGACGTCTACGACTTCCTCAACGAGGCCCAGCTGTGGCGGGAGCGTCTGCCGCACGTCGCCCGGGTGACGCTCGACGAGGACGAACCCGGCCTCCAGGTCCTGGAGATGGACACCCGCACCAAGGACGGCAGCAGCCACACGACTCGCTCCGTGCGGGTGTGCCGGGCCGCGACGTCGATCGTCTACAAGCAGACCGTGCTGCCGGCGCTGATGACACTGCACACCGGGCGCTGGCTCATCGAGGAGCTCGACGGCGGCCGGGTCTTGGTCACCTCCCGGCACACCGTGCGCATCAACACCGACAACATCGCCGCGGTGCTCGGAGCCGACGCCACCGTCGACACCGCGCGTACCTTCGTGCGCACCGCGCTGAGCGGCAACAGCCTGGCCACCCTCAACCTCGCCAAGACGCACGCCGAGGGCCTGGCCGCCGGGCGAACGCGGTCGTGAGCGGGGACCGGACGGACCATCCGGTCGTCGTCGTCGGCGCAGGACCCGTCGGACTCCTGCTCGCCTGCGAACTGCGGCGGGCCCGGGTCGAGGTCCTCGTCGTGGAGCGGCTCACCGCCCCGACGGACGAGTCCCGGGCCAGCCAACTCACCACGCGCACCGCGCGGTTGCTGCACGAGCGCGGATTCGACGCGCTGCTCGACGAGGCCGTCCACGAGCCGCGGGCCCACTTCGGCGGACTGTCCTTCCCGCTGGCCGCGCCGCCGGACGGGGACGGCGCGTACGCGGGGCACTGGAAGGTGCCCCAGTACCGCACCGAGCACCATCTCGGGCTGCGCGCCGCCGAGTTGGGCGTCCGCCTCGCACGCGGCCACGGGCTGACCGGCATCCGCCAGGAGCCGGACGCCGTCGTGTGCACGCTCGGCGGACCCGCGGGACCCACCACCGTCCGCGCGGCGTACCTGGTGGGATGCGACGGCGCCGACAGCACCGTGCGCCGCCTCGCGGCGTTCCCCACCACCGTTGCGCCCGCCACCAGAACCCTGCTGCGGGCCGACGTCGCCGGACTCACCGTCCGCGACCGCCGCTTCGAGCGCCTGCCCGGCGGCTTCGCCGTGGCCTCGACGCGCGCGGGCGTCACCCGCGTGATGGTGCACGCCTTCGGCACCGGCGTACGCGCCCGCCACCGGCGGCCCGCGTTCGACGAGGTGGTCCGCGCGTGGGCACAGGTCACCGGCGAGGACATCGCTGCGGGCGAGCCGCTGTGGCTCGACGCGTTCGACGACACCAAGGGGCAGGCGGACACCTACCGGCGCGGACGCGTCCTGCTGGCGGGCGACGCCGCCCACTGGCATCCGCCCGTCGGCGGTCAGGCACTCAACACCGGCCTCCAGGACGCCGTCGCCCTCGGGCCCGCCCTCGCCCGCACGGTGCGCGGCGAGGCGCCCGACGGCCTCCTGGACGACTACCAGCGGCAGCGGCACCCCGTCGCGGCCCGCGTCATCCGCCACGTCGCGGCCCAGGAACAGCTCATGTACGGAGGCACGGAGGCGGGCCCGCTGCGCGCGGTCCTCGCCGAACTGACCGCCCTGGACCAGGTCCGCACCCATCTGTCAGCGGTGGCGAGCAACCTCGACCGCCAGTTTGCGCACGTAAGCACGGGAGGCAGGGAAGACAGTGCAAGACTTCGACACTGACGTGATCATCGTGGGGGCAGGCCCCACCGGACTGATGCTCGCCGGCGAGCTGCGCCTGGCCGGGGTCGACGCCGTCGTCCTGGAGCGGCTCACCGAGCCGATGCGCCAGTCGCGGGCCCTCGGCTTCTCCGCCCGCACCATGGAGGAGTTCGGCCAGCGCGGACTCCTGGAACACTTCGGGGACCTGGGCGTCATACCCGTCGGCCACTTCGGCGGCATGCCGCTCGACTACACCATCGTGCCCGGCGGCAACTTCGGGGTGCGCGGCGTCCCGCAGGCCCTCACCGAGTCCATCCTGCACACCTGGGCGACCGGCCGCGGCGCCGAGATCCGGCGCGGCTGGGAACTCACCGCGCTCACCACCGACGACGAAGGCGTCGAGGTGCGGGCGAACACCCCGGACGGCGAACGCGGCCTGCGCGCCCGCTACATCGTGGGCTGCGACGGCGCCCGAAGCGCCGTGCGCACCCTGGCGGGCATCGACTTCCCCGGCTACGAGGCCACCATCGAGATGCTGATGGCCGACGTGTCCGACGTCCAGGTGCGGCTGCGGCCCACCGGGGAACTGGGCGAGGCCGGCATGGTCGTCGTGCTGCCCGTCGGCCCGAACACCACCCGCGTCGTCGTCTTCGAACGCGGCGCGGGCGTGCGCCCGACCTCGCAGCCGCCCACCTTCCAGGAGGTCGCCGACGCCTTCAAGCGGGTCACCGGGGACGACATCCACGCCGGTACGCCGCGCTGGCTCAGCTACTTCACCGACTCCAGCCGGCAGGCCGCCACGTACCGCAAGGACCGTGTCCTGCTCGCCGGGGACGCCGCCCACATCCACATGCCGATCGGCGCCCAGGGCATCAGCGCCGGGGTCGGCGACGCCGTCAACCTCGGCTGGAAGCTGGCCGCCGAACTGCACGGCACCGCCCCCGAGGGCCTGCTCGACACCTACCACGAGGAGCGGCACCCGGTCGGCGCCCGCATCCTCGCCAACACCCTCACCCAGCGCAGCCTGTACCTCGGCGGCCCCGAAATGGACCCGATGCGCTCGGTCTTCGCCGAGCTCATGGAGTACGAGGACGCGCGCAAGCTGCTCGTCGGGATGGTCACCGGCCTCGACATCACCTACGGCGACACCGACGGCGACGCTGATGGCGGCGGCCACCCGCTGCTTGGCCGCCGGCTGCCGGACTTCGGCCTCACCGACGAGACGTCCGGCGCCGGCACCGCCTACGCCCTGCTGCACGGTGGACGCGGCTTCGTCCTCGACCTCGCCGCCGACGACACCGTGCCGGCGGCGGCCGAGCCGTGGTCCGACCGGATCGACGTGGTCCGCCCGAAGACCCGCCCCGAGGACGCGCCGGAGGGGGTCGACGCCCTGCTGGTGCGCCCCGACGGCTACATCGCCTGGGCCGGCGGACCGGGCGCGGGCCCGGACGGTCTCACGGAGGCCCTCGGCCGCTGGTTCGGCGCGCCCCGAGACAACCGCCACAACTGACCAAGGAGACACCATGCCGTTCATCGACCCCGAGGCCGGGCACCTGACCGTCCTCAACCTGTTCAAGACCGACAGCCGCCCGCGCGTCGACACGCTCGTCACCGAGATGAAGAAGATCGTCGACACGGCGGCGTTCCCCGGCTGGATCTCCAGCACCGTGCACCGCGGGGAGCACACCCCTGGCACCGCCAACTTCATCCAGTGGCGCGGCATGCAGGACCTCGAAACCCGGTACAACGACACCGAGTTCAAGCACCACACGGTGCCCGTCTTCCGGGAGATCACCACCTTCGTGCGCCTCATGCAGACCGAGGTCGAGCTGAGCCACCGTCACCCCGGCCAGGGAGCGGTCACCACGGTCTCGCCCGACCGTGACGACTACACCGTCATCGAGATCCTCAACGTGGACCCCGCGGACCAGAAGGACGTCGTCAAGACGCTCGGCGGCGCCCACTCCTGGCTGGTGGACGTGCCCGGCTACCGCTCGCGGAGCGTGCTGCGCGGCATCCGCTCGCGCAACCTGGAGGGCGGCGCGGGCACCCTCGCCACCGTCGGCACCGACAACGACTTCGTCGTCGTGTACTCCCAGTGGGACAGCAAGGAGGCCTACGATGCGCACCGCACCCTCGACCGCGCCGTGTGGATGCCGGCCCGCGAGGGCTTCCAGGACGCCCTGGACGCGCTGACCCGTGACGTCGACTGGAACGGCTACCGCGCCGTGCACACCCGCTCCGCGGACCAGCCGGTCGCGGCCTGACGGACACCACGAAGGGGCCCCACCGCCGCGGCGGTGGGGCCCCTTTCGCGTACCGGTCGTGCCGTGGCTAACCGGCGATGGTGTCCCAGTGCCACTGCGAGTCGAACGACGTGACCTCCAGGTCGGTGCCCGCGGCCACGAGCGAGGCTGCCGCGCTCGTGGCCCCCGCGACGAACGCAGACGTTCGGTGCGCCGCCAGCAGGTCCTGCTCGTCGAAGGGCAGCCCCTCGCAGCGCAGCAGCCGAAGGTCCATGAAGCCGCCGAACGGCCGACCAAGGACCTGGACCGCCTGCGGGCTGCGGACCGTGAAGCGCACCCGCGCCGCGACATGGCCGTTGTGGTGCTGGTCCGAGTAGTGGCCGAGGTCGGGGATCGCGGGCGGCACGAAGTGGTCCCGCGCCAGGATCTCCGGAGTCTTCGGCAGATTGCCCACCAGGAAGTGCCACGAGTTGTACTGCATGCGCGAGGAGATCGCCCACGCGGTGTCGGCAAGGCGTCGCGCGCTGCCGTCGAACAGACGCGGCGCGTCAGCGGACGGCACCACGCAGCAGAAGAAGTGCGGTATCTCCCAGCCGGCGACCGTCGCGTAGTCCTCCGCGCGCAGCGCCGTGATCAGCGCGGGCAGCGAGCGCATGCCCCGGCTCATCGCGAAGTCGGCGTCGAAGACCTCCGTCGCCGCGCGCACCGTCTCGTGCACGAGCGACTCCAGGCCGGTCGCGAACGCGCCGTGCGGCGCCGCCAGCCAGTGCGGCGCGTCGCGCACCTGCTCGCCGAGGGCCGCCAGCGTGCCGCCCGCGACCGGCAGCCGCTCACCGAGCCGGGCGCACAACTCGCCCTCCAGGCGCCGCGCCTCGTCCTTCACCGGCCCGGCGATCCGCTCGATCTTGTGCATCAGCGGGCCGTGGATCTCGCGGTACAGCTGCCGCGCCGCGCCGACCTCCGGGCGCCGCGCCGCGAGTCGTCCGGCGAGCGTGTCGAGCGCCTCCACCGTCGGAGCCGGAGCGGCGGGCACCGCGGGCAGCTCGGGACGTGCCGCGTTGTACCCGAGGCGGGTGCGCTCCAGGAGCAGCGCCACGTGATCGGGCGTCAGACGGGTCCCGTTGGCCTCCTCGATCCGGGCGTACCCGGCCGAGCGCACCAGCAGCGTCAGACACACGACCAGGAGTACGTCGCCGTCCGACCACAGGCCGAGCGGCACGCCCGCGAGGCTGCTCAGCGCGCAGTCCGGGTGCCCGGGGCGCAGCGTCTTCCCGGTCAGGTTGTTCGGCCCGCGGAAATTCGTGTACTTGCGCTCGCCCGCGTACAGGACGAACGGCGCCGTGCGCAGCGCCGCTTCCGTCAGGTCCGTCAGCATCTGCTCGCGGCCCTCGGCGCCGGCGGCGTGCAGCCAGCTGCGGCAGTCCGCCACCGCGGCGCGCTCCCGTTCGGTGGCCGCGGCCAGTTCACGTTCGTAGGCGCTCAGGTCGGCGGCGCTCCACGGCATCCGCAGGACGCCGCCCACCAGCTCTGTCCCGGTGGCCAGCGGCGCCCGCGACGGGCCGCGCAGGACGACCCTGCCGCTCGTGTCGAGGCCGATCTCGCCGAGGAACGCGACGTCGTCGGGGCGGTGTTCACGCGGGAGGCCGGTCGGTCCGGTGGTACTGCCGTCGCGCCAGCTGCGGCCCGCGACCACCTTGAGGGTCGTCTCGGCCTCCAGGTCGAGCGCGCGCAACTGGATGTCGGCCGGGACGTGCCCGCCGAGCGTCAGCAGCACGTCCACGGCGGAGGCGAGGTCGGGCGCCTGCACGGCCTGCTGCCAGGTGTCCTTCAGCAGGGCGGGGAACCCGGCGTCCGGCTCGGCCGCGCGGTCGGGCCCGTCCGCGGCGCCCGCGGGCCTGCCGAGCCGACTGGGGCGGCGGCTCTGCCGGGCCTTCGCCATGGCCGCTCTGCGGCTGAGCGTACGGTCCCGCTCGGTGGGCAGCGTCATGCCTGGCCCCCGGAGTTGAGCGTGACGTGGTCCCACATGCGGGCGTCGGTGGGCGACCAGTCCTCGTCCACGTAGATGCAGTCGACGGGGCAGACCAGTACGCAGGTGGGGCAGCCCGAGCAGAGTTCCGGGACGATCCTGACGTTCAGTCCGTCGTCGAAGATCGCGCCGAACTCGGCCGGGCAACTGCGCAGGCAGGTGTCGCAGGTGATGCATTCCGTGGTGTCGATGCGCCGCGGAGGCTTCTTCCAGTTCTCGTCGCGGGACTGCCGGTTGATGCGCTCGGTACGGGCCGAGGCGACCACGGCGGAGCTGTCCTGGGTCTTTGGCATGCGGGTCTCACCCTCATCGGAAGTGCCGGGGCGGGTCGGTCAGAACGGTCCGAAGTACTCGCGGTGCTCCCACGCCGTGACGGAGCGCGCGATGTCCTCGGCGCTCTCAGTCCCCGCGGCGCACCACGCCTCGAAGCGGGTGGCCTCGCTCTCCTTGAGCAGGGCCAGGCAGTTCTTGAGCGGGCTGCCGAGCAGCCGCTCCGCGCTGTCGCTCGCGCGGAAGGCGTCGAGGGCCTCGCGCAGCGAGGCCGGCAGCGCCGGGTGGGGGGAGCCCGCGGGCGCGCCCGCCGACTGCATGCCTTCGAGCCCGGCGTGCAGTTGGGAGGCGATCGCGAAGTAGGGGTTGGCGCAGGGCTCCCCGATGCGGTTCTCGACGTGGGTGGAGCTGCCGCCGCTCAGGACCCGCACCAGGGCGCTGCGGTCCTCGAACCGCCAGTCGACCGACGTCGGGGCGAGCGGGAAGTCTGGGGACAGCCGCCGGTAGCCGTTCACCGTCGGCACCGACAGCAGGCTGAACTCGCGGGCGCGGGCGAGCAGTCCGCCGATGTAGGCCTCGCCGGCGGGGGAGATGCCGTCCAGCACAGGGCCGTCGTCGGCGAAGACGTTGGCCCCGTTCTTGGCGCTGGTCACCGACTGGTGCAGATGCCAGCCGCTGGGGTCGAAGCCGGGCAGCCGCGGCAGGGTCATGAACGAGGCGTGGTGGCCCAGGCGCCGGCACTCCTGCTTGAGCCGGGTGCGCAGCAGCAGCATCGCGTCGGCGGCGTCCAGGGCGAGCATCGGGTCGAAGGTCGTCTCCAGCTGCCCGGGGCCCGACTCGTGCTCGAACGACCGCAATGGCAGCCCGAGTTGCATCAGCATCGCGGCCAGCGGGTCCGCGACATGGGCCACCGAGTCGTAGTGGCTGTCGAGATTGAACTGGTAGCCGGGGTTGACGGCCCGCACCGACGGGGCGGCGCCCTGTTGGCCGAAGCCGTTGCCCTCGTTGCCCACCGGGCCCTCGGTCAGCCGCGTGAGGTACCACTCGACCTCCAGGCCGATCACGGGTGAGAGGTCGTGGCGCGCGTACTGCTCGCACACCCGGCGCAGCACCGCGCGCGCCGACAGCGGGTGCGGGCGCCCGTCGCGCAGGTACTCGTCGCCCAGCACCCAGGCGGTGCGCGGCTCGGAGCGGGGCAGCACCTGGAAGGTGCGCGGATCGGGGACGAGCACGAAGTCGCCCGCCCCGCGCAGCTCGCCGACACCGAGACCGGCGTCCGCGAGGAAGTCGACGGCGACCGCGTGCCCGGTGTCGAAGAGGAAGGGGCCCGCGCTGAAGTCCATGCCGTTGCGCAGCACCGAGCGGAACACGCGGGCGGGCACCGTCTTGGACCGTGCGAGCCCGTGCGGGTCGCAGAACACGACGCGCACGAGGTCGACCTCGTCGAGTTGGCGCTCGACGTGCTCGGCCGCCTCGACGCGGCGGTCGTCCCACAGGCCGAACTCGGCGACGAAGGAGGGGCGGCCGACGCCGCTGTCGCCGCCGGGCAGGGACCACGTTCTGGACAGCATGGTCAGCTTCCTTTCGCTGTGGGCGCGGGAGGCGCCGGCATCGGGCCGAGGGCCGATTCGAGGCGTTCGGCGGTGGCGAGCACCCGCAGGTCCTCACCGGTGCGGCCGACCAACTGGAGCCCGACCGGCAGACCTTGAGGGGTGCGGCCGACCGGCAGGGAGAGCGCGGGCTGGCCGGTGAGGTTGAAGGGATAGGTGGCCGGGGACCACGCGAGCCAGCGCAGGCCCTCGGGGTCCGCGGCCCAGTCGGGGGCGATCGCGTCGGCGGCGAAGGGCTCGACGGGCACGGTGGCCATGGCCAGCAGGTCGTACGAGCGCATCAGCTCCCCGAGCCGGGTGCGCAGGGCGAGCCGGGTCTGTTCGGCGCGCGCCACGGCGGCCGCGCTCAGCGCCCGCCCGTACCGTACGAGCGCCAACCGGCCCTCGTCGCACCACGGTTCGTCCTCGATCGCGGTGCCGTGCGCCTCGGCCGCGGCCAGGACGTCCACCAGCGCCTCGTAGGGGTCGGTGAAGGGGGACTCGATGCGGTCGACGTGCTGTCCGAGGTCCGCGAGGACCGCCAGGGCCTCTTCGGTGACGCCGCGCACGGGGGCGCTCGTACCGGCGAACTCGATCCAGCCGATGCGCGGCGGCGCTCCGTAGGAGGGAGTGTCGGCCGGGACGGGCACGGACTGCGGGTCCCGCGGGTCGGGCCCCGCCATGACCCGGAACAGCGCGCGGGCGTCGGCCACGCACCGGGTCAACGGGCCCACGTGCGAGAGGCGTTCGGGGCACGGCGGTACGTAGGGGATCTGCCCGAAGGACGGCTTGAGGCCCACCACGCCGCAGAACGCCGCCGGGATGCGGACCGAGCCCGCGCCGTCGGTGCCCAGCGACGCCGTGCCGAGCCCCGCCGCCACGGCCGCGGCCGAACCGCCGCTGGAGCCGCCCGCGCTGTGCTCCGCGGACCACGGATTGCGGGTGGCGGCGCCGGTTCGGCCGACGGTGCTCGCGCTCCAGCCGTATTCGGACGTGGCCGTCTTGCCGATGACCACCGCCCCCGCCGCCCGCAGCCGGGCCACCGACGGCGCGTCCACCGCGGCCCGCCGGTTGGGGAGCAGGGAGCCGCGCCGCGTGGGCAGTTGCTCGGTCTGGATCAGGTCCTTCACCGACACGGTGACGCCCAGCAGCGGACGCCCGGCGAACGCGGCCTCGCCACGGGCGGCGAGCAGCCGGTCCGCGGCGCGCGCCTCGTCCAGCGCCGTGCCGTGCGCGACCTCGACGAAGGCGCGAAGGCGCGGGTTCGCGGCCCGGACGGCGTCGAGCACGCCGGCGACATGCTCCGTGACCGTGGAATCACCGTCGAGAAAAGCCTGCCGCGTCTCATGAATGGTTCCGCAGACCCGCGGTCTGCTCCTGGTCTTGGTGGACTCTGACACCGGACCACTACAAGCCATTGCTTCAATTCCGCGCAACTTACGGAATGTTGATGTTTCATCTGCGCGTATTCCGCGGTTGAACGGCGCTATTGAACGGCCGGCTGTTGCCAAGGATCAGTGACCTGAGCAGGATTTCCCGGGTATTTCATACTCGCTTGCCGCACAGGAGGAAATCGATGACCCCGCGGATGGACAACCCTTCCTTGGTCGTTCCCGGTGCCCTGCAACCCCTGCTCGATCTGACCAAGGTCATCGGCACGGTCGGCGTGCCGCGGGCCACGCTCGACCTCGTGCGGCTGCGGGTCAGCGAGATCAACGGCCGCGCCTACGACCTACCGGACGACCCGGGGGCCGCGGGCGCCGACGGTCGGCTGCCGCAGGTGGCCACCTGGCGCACCGAGACCTGCTTCGACGACGCCGAGCGCGCCGCCCTCGAAATGGCTGAGGCCATCACGCTCATGACGGACCCTCAGGACATGGCGACCGACGAGATCTGGGAGCACTCGGCCCGCTTCTACACCGACGAGCAGCTGGGCGCCCTGGTCATGCACATCGGCCTGGTCAACTTCTGGAACCGGGTGAACGTCGCCACCCGCCAAGAAGCCGCGGCCTGGCGCTGAGAAGGAGACGACACCGTGCTCGAAATCTTCAACGCGGGACTGGGCAGAACCGGCACCACCTCGCTCAAGGCCGCCCTCGACGTCCTCGGCCTCGGCCCCTCCTTCCACATGTTCGACATCGTCAGCGACGAGCGCCGGCTGCGGCAGTGGGAGAGCGTCGTCTGTGACGGCGAACGCCCCGACTGGGACGTCCTCTTCGAGGGCTCCCGCGCCGCCGTGGACGGACCCTGCGCCGTGTACTACGAGCAGCTCGCCGCGGCCTGCCCCGACGCCAAGGTGATCCTCACGGTGCGCGACGCGGAGAGCTGGTGGCGCAGCACCTACGACACCCTCTACCAGTTCGTGCTGCGCAGCGCCGAGCACCCGCCGGCGCCCGGCTCCCACCAGGCCAGGCTGCTCCGCGTCACCAGCACCATGGTCTGGGACGGCCTGTTCGGCGGCCGGTTCACCGACCAGGAGCACGCGATGGAGGTCTACCGCCGGCACAACGAGGACGTGGTCCGGGCCCTCGGCGCCGACCGGGTCCTCGTGTACGACGTCCGCCAGGGCTGGGAGCCGCTGTGCGCGTTCCTCGGCGCCGACGTGCCCGACGTGGAGTTCCCGCGCGCCAACGACAGCTCGGCGATGCGGCAGCGGATCGCGAGCGCCGCCTCGGCGGGACCGGCCACGGACACGGCTCCGGCCCCGGCCAGAGGAGCTTGAGGTGCGGATCTCGGAAATGTCGGTGCCCGGCGCCTATCGGGTGGAGCCCGAGCCGCTGAGCGACCGCCGCGGCCTTTTCTTCGAATCGGTGCGGGCGGCGGAGATCTCGGCCGCGAGCGGCTGGGACTTCCAGGTCCGGCAGGTGAATTACTCGGTGTCGAAACGGAATACGCTGCGCGGTATTCACGGCACGAAACTCCCGCCCGGACAGGCCAAGTTCGTGACATGCGTACGGGGCGCCGCCCTGGACATTGCCGTCGATCTCCGCGTGGGCTCGCCGACGTTCGGCCACTACGACGTCACGCACCAGAGCCCGGAGTCGGGAGTGGCCGTGTATCTGCCGGACGGGATCGGGCACGCGTTCCTCGCCCTCACCGACGACACGTGCATGAGCTATCTGTGCGGGGAGGAGTACGTGCCCGGCACCATGATCGACGTCGACGCGCTCGACCCGGGGCTCGCGCTGCCGTGGGACCTGAAGGAGCCGCCGATCCGCTCGGACAAGGACGCCGCCGCGCCCACCCTGGCGCAGGCGGCGGCCGCGGGGCTGCTTCCGACGTACGAGCAGTGCAGGCCGCGCTCCGCGGCCGGGGCGCGGCCGGGCTGAGCCGGGGCACGGGGCGGTTCACGGGGTACGGCGGCGGGGGGGGGGCCCGGGGGGGTGGGGCCCCCCCCCCCGCCCCGCCCCCCCGGGGGGGGGCCACCCCCCGGGGGCGGGGCCGACATAGT
>NZ_JBITCS010000022.1:105416-166756 GCF_044453445.1 Streptomyces sp. NPDC051684
CCGGGGGGGGTGGGGGCGGGCGATTGAGGCGCGGGGTCCGGGGGCGCGCCCCGCGCCCGGGCGCCCCGGGGGGGGGGGGGCCGGGGGGGGGGGGGGGGGGGGGGGGGGGGGGGGGGGCGGGGGGGGGGGGCCCCCCCCCCCCCCGCCGTACCGCGTCCCGCCGGTCCGGCTCACTCGCCGTCGTTCGCGCGCTCCTTGATCTGCTCCATCAACGCCGCCTGCCGCACCATGTCCTGACGGTGCGTCGCCCGCCGCGCGGGATCGCGCACCGCCTCGTGGAACGTCCGGAAGACGCCCACGAACTGGTCGCAGGCCGGCGCGATCATCTTCGTCTCTACATCCCGCTGCTGGAGGCGCAGCACCGGACGCGCGCTGTGCGAGGGCGTGAACGCCCACTCCAGGACAAGCCGCCCCTCGCTGCCCCACACGTCGTACGTCGAGCGGTAGCTGTGGGAGAGCCCGAACGAGCAGTGCGCTGTGACCCCGGCGTCGTCGCGCAGCAGCGCGGAACCCGAGATGTCCACGCCGAGCCGGTTGTCGTGCGAGAGGCTCGCGCCGACCACCCGCGCGGACGCGCCGAGATGGGCCTGGGCGGCGCGCACCGGATAGCAGCCCACCTCCCACAGCGCACCGCCGCCGAGGTCCGCCTGGTACTTGATGCCGCGCGGGTCGGTGGGCGGAATCCCGAACGCGCCGGTGAAGGAGCGCAGCTCGCCGATGGCCCCGTCCGCGACGAGGGCCAGCGCCTGCTCGTGCTGCGGATGCCGGAGGAACGCGAAGTTCTCCATCACCGCGAGCCCGCGCGCCTCGGCGAGGTCCGTCAACTGCCGTGCCGTGCGCCACGAGGACACCGCGGGCTTCTCGATCAGCACGTGCTTGCCCGCGTCCAGCGCCCGGCGCGCCCACCGCGCGTGCTCGCTGTTGGGCAGCGGGATGTAGACCGCCTCGATCTCCGGCCGCTCAAGCAGCCGTTCGTATCCGACGACCGCCTCGCAGCCGGCCCGGGCGGCGGCCTCCTCGGCCTTCCCGGCCGACCGGCTCGCGACCGCGGCCAGCCGGAAGGGCGATTCCCGTATGGCCGGAATGGCGCGCCGCACCGCGATGTCGGCGCATCCGATGATCCCTATACCGGCTCTCTGCTCGGATTCGAGAACGGACGTCGGTCCTTCGATTTTCACAGGTCCACCCAAACGATATGAGAATGCACATGCCTGAACCGGGACGACCCAAGCCTTGTGAGGCGGTCAGTGGTTGTCAATGCCCGTTCCCGGCCCCGCGTGCGCACGGCCGCCGGGCCTTTTGAACGTGTGTCGGCCGCCGATAAAGTGCGGGCATCGCCCATCGGGCACGAAGTCACTGAGGAGGTGCCACGGTGAAAGGAATAATCCTGGCCGGCGGCAATGGTACGAGGCTCCATCCGATCACGCTGGGCGTCTCGAAACAAATGCTCCCGGTCTACGACAAGCCAATGATTTACTATCCGCTTTCCGCGCTCATGCTGGCCGGAATCACCGAGATCGAGATCATCACGACCCCCGACGACCTGGACATGTTCCGCAGGCTCCTCGGGGACGGTTCCTGGCTCGGGCTCACCCTGACCTACGCCGAACAGGACAAGCCCCGCGGTCTCGCCGACGCGTTCCTGGTCTCCGCCGACCACATCGGCGACGACTCCGTCGCCCTCGTCCTCGGCGACAACATCTTCCACGGCTACGAATTCGGCCCCCTGCTGCAACGCTCCGCGCGGGACATCCAGGGCTGCGTGCTGTTCGGCTACCCGGTGCGCGACCCCGAGCGCTACGGCGTCGGCACGCTCGACGACCAGGGCCGGCTCGTCGACCTGGAGGAGAAACCGGCCAACCCGAAGACCAACATGGCCATCACCGGGCTCTATCTGTACGACAACTCGGTCGTGGACATCGCCCGCGCGCTGCGCCCCTCCGAGCGCGGCGAACTGGAGATCACCGACCTCAACCGCGTCTATCTGGAGCGCGGCGAGGCCCGGCTCGTCCCGCTGGGGCGCGGCTTCGTCTGGCTGGACACCGGCACCCACGACGCCCTCATGGAGGCCGGCGACTACGTGCAGGTCCTGGAGCACCGCCAGGGAGTGCGCATCGCGTGCCTCGAGGAGATCGCCTGGCGCATGGGCTACATCGACCGCGAGGACTGCTACCGCCTCGGCAGTCGGCTCGCCAACTCCTCCTACGGCCGCTACGTCATGGAAATGGCCCAGGCCGGCTGATCCGTGCCCGACGGCACGCACCCCCTCCCACCGGAAGACCGGAAGAAACGGCAGCGCCATGAAATTCCTGTTCACCGTCGGCGGCAGCCAGGCAGCCGTGTTCGGCGTCGCCCCGCTCGCCGCCGCCGCGCGCAACGCGGGGCACGAGATCCTGCTGGCCGCCGACGAACCGCTGATGGCGGCGGCGCAGTCGGTCGGACTGCCCGCGGTCTGCATCACCCCCGAGCGGATGCGCTACGGCCAGGACGCCATGACGGCGTCCGTCCGCCTGGACGCCCTCCTGGAACTGGCCGGGCAATGGACGCCCGACGTGGTGGTCGGCGGCCTCTCGCACGTCCCCCGGGTGCTGGCCGCCCGGCTCGGCGTCCCGTACGTGCGGCACATCTGGCACATCGCCCCGATGGCGCGCCGCGACCGGACGGCCGTCGCCGAACTCCAGCCGGAACTGGCGAGGTTGGGCCTTGCCGAGCTGCCGGACCCGGACCTGTTCATCGACCTCTGCCCGCCCTCGCTGCGCCCCGCGGGAGCGCCCCCGGCCCGGTCCATGCGCTGGACGCCGCGGGTCAGCCAGCGCCGCGTCGAACCGTGGATGTACACGAAGACCGAGGGCAGGCCCCGGGTCCTGATCACCGCCGGGACCCGCAACCTCGTCCTCGACACCCCCGGCAGCTCCTTGCGCGCCCTGGTCGAGGAGTTGTCGGGCGGCGGGGTCGAGGTGCTGGTGGCGGCGCTGCCCGAGGCCGCCGAGCGGTTCGGCGCGGAACTGGGCGACGACGTGCGCATCGGCTGGATCCCGCTCGACGTCGTCGCGCCCACCTGCGACCTCGCGGTCCACCACGGCGGTGCCACCACGGCGATGACGCTCATCAACTCCGGGGTGCCCCAACTGATCATCCCCGACAACGGATACGGCAAGGCCGTCGCCGAGGCCGTACGCGACTTCGGCGCCGCCGAACTCGTCGACCGGCACCGCCCCGAGGCGGGCCGCGACCCGTACAAGGTCACGGTCGAGGCCGCCCGGACGATCCTCGACGACCCGCGCTACGCCGAGCGCACCCGGCTGCTGGCTGCCGAGGCGGCCGCGCTGCCGAGGCCCGACGAAGTCCTGCGCGACATCGAGGCGCTGGCCGCCCGCTGAACCTCCTGGCGCCGCCGGCCCGCCCCGCGGGTCGGCGGCCTCTTCATGCGCCTGTACGTACGGCGGCGCACGCCAACTCGCCCCGGAACCGCCGGAGGAGTGAATCTCCGTGGTTCCGGGGCGAGTTGACGTGCGCCGCCGTACGGGGTCAGCCGGCGGTCAGGGCCTCCAGGCGCGGCACGAGGTCCGCGGGCGTCGGAAGCGTGGCGATCTCCTTGGCGAGGAACTGCGTGCGCTCCGTGTAGCTCGGGTCCTCCAGCAGCTCGCGGCAGGCGGCGGCGATCACCGCGCCCGGCGCCGTGTCCGGCTCCTGGGCCTGCGGCCACAGCGTCTTGCCCGCGCCGAAGCCGCTGATCGCCCCGGCGATGGCCTCACGGTGGTAGTTGGGCGGGAACTCCGGCGGGTTCTCCGGGATGATCAGCTGCGGGACGCCGTTGGCCATCAGGCTGGTGGCGGTGGTCGCCCCACCGTGGTGGACCGCCAGATCGCAGGTCGCCGCCGCCACGTCGATCGGGATCCAGCCCACCCGCGCGTCGCCGAGCTCCTCGCCGAACCGCTCGGCCGCACCCGGCGACGCGGCGATCAGCACCTCGGCGCCGAGCTTGTTCAACTCGCTCACCAGCAGCGGCATCGTCCAGCCCGGGTCACGGAACATCAGGCTGCGGAAGCCGGACGTGATGACGACCCGGCGACGCCCCTCGGGACGCGTGTACATCCACCGCTCCAGGCGGCGCTGCGGGTTGCTCGGGATCCAGCGCATCGGCTGGGCCTCCGGGTCCCCGGCGGGGCGCAGCGAGGGCGGCGTCGAGTCGATCAGGAGGTCGGGCTTCAGCAGCCCGTCCACGCCCAACCGCTCCATCTCCGGCCGCAGTTCGGCCTCGGCGCCCGGGTCGATCCCCGTCAGCGGGATGCCCAGGTACTCCACGTGCCGCACGTACGGCACCTTGAGGTGGGCGGCGAGCAGCATCGCCGCGTAGCTCTGCGAGCTGCCGACGACGACGTCCGGAGTCCAGTCCTTGGCCAGTTCGAGGAGGGACGTGACGCCGGCCAGGCCCATCTGCGCGAAGCCGCGGCCCTGCCCGATCATCTCGTCGTCGCCCAGCTCCCGCGGGAAGCGCAGCCCCTTGCCGGGGTTGGTGATCCGCATGAAGTGCCGGATCGGGTCGACCGTGTAGCAGAACGTCGGCAGGCCGATGGCCTCCGCGGTCTCCACCCAGGGTTCGTGGGCGGCCAGCATGACCTGATGGCCGGCGTTTCGCGCGGCCGTCGCCAGCGGGGCAGTGGCGTAGTAGGTTGCCTGGCTGCCCGTCGTTATGAACAGGATTTTCATGGCACTCCGGATGTCTTTTCGTGAGACGCGGCCAAACGCATTTGCGAACGTCTGCATCGTCTGCGGCGGTGGGTTTTTCTGTCAAACACCCGTAAATGGCAATGCCGTTCAAGCGGGGAATTCGCGCAGTTGAACGTTTGTCCGCGCCGGGGCCGCCCACCATCATGAGTCGCGACGGACCCGGATACCGAAAGTCGGTGGCAGGCATGAATACCCTGATCTACAACGCCCGAATGGCACTGCGCGACGTCATGGAAGTCAACATCTTCAGCCAGGGCAACGACAAGGTCTTTCTGACGGTGTTCCCCGAGCTGGTCTGGGAGGGCTCCGGCGAGCGGCAGCAGGAGAAGGTGGTCCGCAACGTCATCGACCGCCTGCACGACATGGACCTCGACGTCGCCGGCGGTGACGAGGCCGTCCGCACCCTCCTGGACGAAGGCTCGGTCGAAATCATCCGCAAGGCCGCCTGACCGTGATCGCCCGCTACGCGCTCCCGGAGATGGCCGAACTCTTCTCCGACCAGGCCCGGTACGCGACATGGACCGAGGTGGAGGTGCTCGCTTCCGCGGCGCAGACGCGTCTGGGTCTGGTCCCCGAAGCGGCGTACGCCGGCATCCGGCGGGCGCCGGTGCCGGACGCCGCCCGGGTCGCCGAACTGGAACGCGACCGCGACCACGAGATCCTCTCCTTCCTCGCGGCGTTCTGCGAGACCATGCCCGCGGACACCGCCCGCTGGGTGCACCTGGGCATGACGAGCTACGACCTCGTGGACACCGCCCTCGGACACACCCTGGCCCGCGCCTGCGACCTGCTCATCGACACGGCGGTGCGGCTGCGCGCCACCCTCGTGGAGCGGGCCGACGAGCACTGGGACACCGTGTGCATCGGGCGCACCCACGGCATGCACGCCGAGCCCACCACGTTCGGGCACAAGCTCGCCGGGTTCGCCTTCGCCGTCGACCGCTCGATCCGCCGGCTCCGGGACGCCCGCGAGCAGGTGGCGGTCGGCACGATCTCCGGCTCCGTGGGCACCTACGCGCTGATCGACCCGGCCGTCGAGGAGCACGTGTGCGGGGCGCTCGGCCTGGGCGTGGAGCAGGCCCCCAGCCAGGTCGTGGCCCGCGACCGGCACGCGCAGCTCGTCCAGGCCATCGCGACGCTCGGCGCCTGCGTCGAGCAGATCGCCGTGGAGGTGCGACTGCTGTCGCGCACCGAGGTGCGCGAGGTGGAGGAGCCGCGCGGCGCCGGCTACCAGGGGTCCAGCGCGATGCCGCACAAGCGCAACCCGACGACCGGCGAACGCCTTTCGGGCCTGGCCCGGCTGCTGCGCGGCCACGCCGGCGCCATGCTGGAGAACGTCGCTCTGTGGCACGAGCGCGATCTGTCGCACTCCTCGGTCGAACGGGTTGTGCTGCCCGACGCCTTCACCGTCGCGCACTACCAAGTGACGGCCGCCACCAAGCTGATACGCGACATGGCGGTCTTCCCCGAGCGGATGCGCGCCGCGATCGACCACACCGGTGGACTCGCCTACAGTTCAGCGGTCCTCGCCGAGCAACTGCGCTCCGGCGGTGACCGCGAGCGGATCTACCGGACCATCCAGTCCGCCGCGAACGGTGCGGACTTCCGCCGGGAACTCGACGCCGCGGGTTTCGACACGGGCAGCCTGACGCCCCAGCGGTTCCTGTCCCACCACGACGTCATCCACAAGCGATTGGACCAGCTGCGTGAGCAGGATCATTGAGCGTACGGACGGCCGGGACCTCGACCTCGACGAGGTGCTGAAGGTCTACCGGGAGTCGGGCCTCGGCGAGCGCCGGCCCGTCGAGGACACGCGGCGGATGGCCGACATGGTGCGCCACGCCAACCTCGTCGTCACCTGCCGCGTCGACGGCGAACTGGTGGGCATCGCCCGCAGCGTCTCCGACTTCGCCTACGTGACGTACCTCTCCGACATCGCCGTCGACCGCGCCCACCAGCGCTGCGGGATCGGCCGCGAGCTGATCGACGCGACCCGCAAGGAGGCCCCCCAGGCCAAGATCGTGCTGCTGTCCGCGCCCGCCGCGGCCGAGTACTACCCGCACATCGGTTTCACCCGGCACGACTCGGCGTGGGTGCTCAACCCCTGAGCCACCGCTGCCGTCAGTGGTGCATGCCGCTGTGTCCCTCGTGCTGAGCGCCGTCCGCGGGGCCCACCACGAGGGGACGCACCATGTGCTGCTCGTGCTCCAGCATGTGGCAGTGGTGCACGCCCCGGCCCAGCACGGGGAAGCGCACCGCGACGGTGACGAGTTCGCCCGGCGTGCCGTTCGGGCCCGCCGTGATGCGGCCCGCGGTCCCGACCCGGATCACGTCCTTCTCGCCGATCTCGTGCGCCTCGAGCTCCGCCGTCTCCTTGAAGGCGATCGGCCGGGCGGAGCCGCGCACCTTCCGGTCGAAGCCGGTGACGTCGTACAACGCCCGGGACAGCACCTGGAAGTGTGCCAGATGGATGTGCATCGGGTGCGGTGACGCCGCCAGGTTCAGGTACTTCCACACCTCCAGGTCCTGGTGCGCGGCCCGCACGGTGTTCCCGTCGTCGTACGCCATCGCCGTTCTGCGCAGCGTCGTGAGGGCGCCGTGCTCGTCGCGCACCTGCACGATCCCCTCCGCCGGCAGGTCAAGCCCCTGCGCCTCGCTCTCCGCCAGCTCCTCCATCTCCCACAGCTCGGGCATGTTCTGCGTGCCCGGACCCACCAGGGCGATCCAGCGCGGGGGCCGCTCGCGCGGGAGGTCGTCGGTGCCGAGCCGCCGGAACGCGGGCTCGACCGTCTTCGGCAGGGTGAAGCCGGTGTTGGGCCTGCGGTCGGCGACCCGGAACTGCATCACGTCCGGTTCCAGCATGTCGTCGCGCCTGCTGGAGCCGCCGGGGGTGACGCCGTCGATGGTGTTGACCAGCTTGAGCGTGCGGCCGCGGAACTCCCCGAAGTCGACCAGTACGTCGGCGCGTTCGCCGGGGGACAGGTTGAGCGCGCCCTCGACCTGTCGCGGCCGGTCGGTGAGGCCCTGGTCGGTGCCGATCACCTGGAAGGCGCCCCGCACCGGAACCCCGTCGGCGAGCAGCATCAACCGGTAGATCCGCGAGTTGGCGGTGTTGACGACCCGGAACCGGTACCAGCGCGGCCGCACCTCCAGATACGGCCAGACGACGCCGTTGACCAGCGTGTACGGGGCCGCGTGCACCCGCATCAGGCGCTGGGCGCCGACCATCTCCACCTTGTGCACGAGCCGGCCGGCCGGCGCGCCCGAGGCGTCGAGGTCGAAGTTGCGGTCGCTGAGCACCAGCGGCACCTCGTGCTCGCCCGCGGGCAGTCCAAGGTCCCGCTCCCGGCCGCCGCGCGCGAGGAACAGCCCGGCCATGCCCGCGTACACGCTGAAGCGGCTCACGTGGTGGGTGTGGTCGTGGTACCAGAGCGTGGCCGCGTCCCGGTTCGGATAGGCCGACAGCTGCACGTCGCCCGGGGCCAGCAGGTTCTCCATCCAGCCGTCGTTGCCGCCGCCGGTGAGCATGCCGTGCAGATGCACCACCGCCCACGGCCCGAGCCCCGAAACACCCGCCACCTCCTGGCAGCCGGCGGTCCCGGGATAGTTCGTGAGCGGGTCGGGGGAGGGGCCGGTGGCCAGGCCGAAGTCGACGGCCTTGACGGGGATCTCGCCGGTGAGCCCGTTCTCCCAGGCCACCCGGAGCGGGCGGCCCGCCGTCGTCTCGATGGTGGGGCCGGGGTAGGAGCCCTCGTAGGTCCACATCCGCACCCGGGGAAGCTGCGAGTGGACGGTGACGTCGGCCGTGCGCAGACGCACCGTCAACTCGTCGTGCCGGTCGCGCTGTTTGGGGCGCAGGACGGGCGGGACGGGCAGCCGGTCCCGGAACTTGGTCAGGATCAGCTCGGGCGGCGACGGCTCGGGGCCCGCGTCGTAGGAAGCCGCCTCCGGGGAGGTGGCGAGGACCGTGGTGGTGGTCACCACGGCGCCGAGACCGGCGGCGGCGCCACCGCGCAGCAGCGTACGGCGGTCGAGTCCGGGTCTGTCGGGTGTCCGGTCGGAAGCAGTGTCCATGGCGCGAAGTTAGGGACGGCCGCTGCAGAGCGGCTCGAGGTCCGCTCCAGAGCGGGCTCTTCACGGACCGCTCGCACCGCGGCGTCGCCGACCTCTCACACCGCGGCGAGCCGGGTGTCCCGGTCGATGAGCGTCGCGTACTGGCCGCCGAGCGCCAGGAGTTCGTGATGCGTGCCGCGCTCGGCGACCCGGCCCTTGTCGAGGACGACGATCTCGTCGGCGTCGCGCACGGTCGAAAGCCGGTGGGCGACCGTGATCGTGGTGCGGCCCGCGCTCGCCGCGTCGATGGCCGCCTGGACGGCCTGCTCGGTCTGCGTGTCCAGGGCGCTCGTCGCCTCGTCGAGGACCAGGACGGGCGGATCGCGCAGGATGGCGCGGGCGATGGCCAGGCGCTGCTTCTCGCCGCCGGAGAAGCGGTAGCCGCGCTCCCCGACGACCGTGTCGTAGCCGTCCGGAAGCGCCGTCACGTAGTCGTGGATGTGCGCGATGCGGGCGGCCGCGTACAGCTCCTCGTCGGTGGCGTCGGGCTTCGCGAACCGCAGGTTGTCGGCGACGGTCGCGTGGAAGAGGTACGTCTCCTGCGAGACGACGCCGACGGCCGCCGCGAGGGTGTCGAAGGACAGGTCGCGCACGTCGCACCCGTCGATTGTCACGCTGCCCGAACTCGCGTCGTACAGACGGGGGATGAGATAACTCAGCGTCGTCTTGCCCGACCCGGTCTCGCCGACCACGGCGAGGCTCCCGCCGGCCGGCACCCGCACGTCGACGCCCTCCAGGGTGGGCCGCGCCGCCCCCGCGTAGGAGAAGCCCACTCCGTGCAGACACACCTCGCCGCGCAACTCCTTGGGCACCACGGGGTGTTCGGGTTCGGCGACGTCGACCGGGAGGTCGAGGTACTCGAAGATGCGGGCGAACAGCTCCAGCGAACTCTGGATGTCGATGCCGATCGTGAGCAGCCGCTGCGCGGGCCGGAACAGGGCCTGCTGGAGCGTCGTGAACGCCACCAGGGAGCCGAGCGAGAGGGCCGGGCCGCCGCCGGCCGCGAGACCCGCGACCCAGTAGATGACCGCGGGCATGGACGCCATCACGACCCAGATCGTCGACTGGTACCACAGGCCCGCCGTACTGGCCCGAACCTCGATCGCGGTCAGCTTGCGGGACTCGTCCGCGAACGAGTCGGCCAGGGACCGGGAGCGGCCCATGGTGTGGCCGAGCATGATGCCGCTGACCGACAGCGACTCCTGGACCATGGACGTCAGATCGGCGAAGTGCCGCTGGCGTTCGCGGGTGATGACCCGGCGCTCGTCACCGACATGGCGGCTCACCCACACGAAGGCGGGCAGCATCACCATCGAGGCGATGGTCAGCCGCCAGTCGAGCAGCAGCATCGCCGTCGTCGTCGCGACGACGATCGTCAGGTCGGAGACCAGGGCGGTGGCGGTGGTCGTCACCGTCACCTGCATGCCGCCGATGTCGTGGGCGATGCGGGACTGCACCTCACCGGTGCGGGTGCGGGTGAAGAAGGCGAGCGACATGCGCTGGAGATGGGCGTAGACGGCGGTGCGCAGATCGTGCATCACCAACTGGCCCACCCTGGCGGAGACATGGGTCTGCCACACGTTGAAGGTGCTGGTGGCGACCGAGATGACGATCATGCCGAGGGCGAGCAGCGACAGCAGACCGGTACGGCCCTTCGGCAGCGCCTCGTCCATGATCTCCCGGATCAGGAACGGATTGACGAGGGAGACCAGGGACGAGGCCGCGACCAGCGCCGCGACGAACAACAGGCTCCGGCGGTACGGGCGGAACAGCCCGAGGACACGCCGCTTGTGCGGGGGGAGCGAGGCGGTGGCCGACCCGGTGGTGGTCACGCTGGTCTCCTTCGTGAGGTCGGGTCGGATCAGGCCCTGGCGCCGGAGCGCAGGACGAGCGCCGAGTTGAAACCGCCGTGGCCGCGGGCCAGGACGAGGGCCGTCGCCAGGGCGGTGCGCCGCGGCTCGGTGACCAGATCGAGGCCGTACGCGGCGCTCGGCACCACGTGTGCGGTCGGCGGGATCACCCCGTCGCGCAGCGCGAGCAGCGCGGTCGCCACGTCGAGGGGCCCGGCGCCCGAACCGAGGCGGCCCGTCATCGTCTTGGGCGCGGTGACCGGCACCGCCCGCGCGCCGAACACGCCGTTGATGGCGTCGGCCTCCTCGCGGTCGAGCTCCACGACGCCCGCCGCGTCGGCGAGGACCACGTCGACGTCGCCGGGGCGCACCCCCGCGTCGTCCAGCGCGACCTCGATCGCCGTGCGCAGCCCCGGGGGCCGGCCGCTGCCGGGTCGGGGGTCGAACGTGGCGCCGTACCCGCTGAGTTCGCCGTAGACCTGACGGGCGCCACGGCGCCGCGCCGCCTCGGCCTCCTCCAGGATCAGCAGCGCGCCGCCCTCGCCGGGCACATGACCGCAGGCCTCCGCGTCGAAGGGGAGGTAGGCGCGCTCCGGCTGGTCCGCGGTGCTCAGCCGGCCGGAGGTGAGCTGCGCGGCCCAGCCCCACGGACAGATCGCCGCGTCGACCCCGCCGGACAGGATGAGGTCACTGCCCTTGCGGACCAGCCGCCGCGCGTGCCCGAGCGCGTCGAGGCCGCCGGCCTGGTCGCCCACCACGACACCGCTGGGGCCGCGCATGCCGTGCCGGATGGAGATCTGGCCGGTGTTCACGGCGTAGAACCAGGCGAAGGACTGGTAGGCGCTGACGTACTGGCTGCCCTTGCTCCACAGGTTCTTCAGCTGCTCCTGGCCGAACTCGAAGCCGCCCGACGTGCTGGCGGTCATCACCCCCATGCCGTACGCGTCGGCCTGCCGCGGGTCCACGTCCGCGTCGGCCAGCGCGTGATCGGCGCCGACGAGGGCGAGCTGCGTCATCCGGTCGGTCTGCGGCAGCAGCCGGCTCGGCAGATGCTCCTCGGCGCCGAACCCGTCGATCTCGCCCGCGAGTTGGGCGGGGTACTGGCGCGGGTCGAAGCGTGTGATGCGGCCGATGCCGCTCTTGGACGCCAGGGTCGCGTCCCAGAACCCCTGGGTGCCGAAGCCGTTGGGGGAGAGGACTCCGATACCGGTCACCACGACTTGAGAACTCATGCCGTCCTGTTCCTGTCCGGTCGAGCGAGCACCATGGCGCTCTGGAAACCGCCGAAGCCGCTGCCGACGGTGAGCACCGTGTCGGTGCGCCAGTCGCGCGCGGTCAACGGCACGTAGTCGAGATCGCATTCGGGGTCGGGATCGTGCAGATTGGCCGTCGGCGGCACCACGTGGTTCTCCATGGCGAGCACCGACGCGGCGATCTCGATCGAGCCGATCGCGCCCAGCGAGTGCCCGACCATCGACTTGATCGAGCTCATCGGGGTGCGGCGGGCGTGCTCGCCGAGGCCGCGCTTGACGGCGCTCGTCTCGTGCCGGTCGTTCTGCTTGGTGCCCGAACCATGGGCGTTGACGTAGTCGACCTCCCGCGCGTCGACCCGTGCCTCGTCCAGGGCGGCGCCGATGGCCTCGGCCATCTCCAGGCCGTCGGGCCGCAGCCCCGTCATGTGGAAGGCGTTGCAGCGCGAGGCGTACCCGGCGACCTCCGCGTAGACATGGGCGCCGCGCCGGCGCGCGGACTCCCACTCCTCCAGGACGAACATCGCCGAACCCTCGCCGAGGACGAACCCGTTGCGGGTGCGGTCGAAGGGCCGGGAGGCGTGCTCCGGGTCGTCGTTGCGCGGGGTCGTCGCCTTGATGGCGTCGAAGCACGCCAGGGTGATCGGCGAGATCGGCGCATCCGTGGCCCCGGCGATCATCACGTCGGCCGAGCCGTCGCGGATCAGCTCCGCGGCGTACCCGACGGAGTCGATGCCGGAGGTGCAGCCGGTGGAGACCACCGTGGCGGGACCCTCGGCGCCGACCGCCCAGGCGACCTCGGCCGCGAACGAACTCGGCACGAAGTAGTTGTAGAGGTGCGGCACGGCGTACGTGTGGTCGACGAGGTCGAGCCGGCCGCCGTCGCTCACCACCCGGTACTCGTCGTCGAGCCCCATGGTGGCGCCCACCGCGCTCCCGACGGCCACCCCGACGCGGTGCGGGGCGCTCGCCGTCAGGTCCAACTGGCTGTCCGCGAGCGCCTCGCCGGCGGTGACCAGGGCGAACTGCGCGGCCCTGTCGGTGCGCCGGATCTCCTGCGGGCGCAGCCCGTGCTCGTAGGGGTCGAAGTCGACCTCGGCGGCCACCCGGGAGCGGAACGGCGCCGCGTCGAAGAAGGTGATCGCACGGGTCGCGGTGCGGCCCTCGCTGAGCAGGTTCCAGAAGTTCTTGGTGCCGACCCCGCCCGGCGCGACCACGCCCACGCCGGTGATCACCACGCGCCGGCCGCTCACTTGGACTCCCAGGAGTAGAAACGGCGCGCCATCGCGTCGGCGGGCGAACGCCAGGTCGCGGGGTCGTAGGCGTCGATGAACGGGTCGAGGTCGCGGCTGATGCGCACGAACCGGGGATCCGTCTTCGCCTCCTCGATGCGCTCGCCGCCCTGCTCGTCCTCGAAGTCCTGGAGGTGGAAGTACAGGCCGTTGAACATGAAGAGCTGACGCCGCCGGGTGCCCATGCGGTGCGGCATGTCCGACTCGTCGAAGTCCTTGAAGAGCCGGGCCACGTCGGCGCTCGACCCGGAATCCATTCGGGCCACTATCAGATTGCTGTGCATACGACATCTCCTCGAAGCTGTGCCGTGCCTGTCACACATTCCTGACCAGTGCCGTCCATTGGGCGATCTCCTCGTCCGACAAGGGCGGCCAGCAGGGCTGTTCGGCAAGGTGCAGGTCGTAGTCCCCCGGTGAGGAGGGCGGATAGAGTCCGTTCCAGGCGTATCCCATCCACATCAGTCCCTCTCCGATCGTCTTTCCGAGGGACCGCACGACGGACCTTTTGCGGGGCCGCATATCAATCTCCGTTCGCGGGGCATGTGTTGCCGAAATCGGCGACTCCTCAAGAGGGAATCAGCGACGCGTGGACGATTGATGGAGTGCGTCCGGAGCGACGGTCGCGTCCTTCTCGAGCGGCGCCGCATCGGCCATCCCGGCGGCGAGCGTGGCTCCGTCGTGCAGGTCGACGATCAGGAACGAGCCGGTGCGCCGGTGGTCCGCGTAGTCGTCGACGGCCAGGGGTTCGGCCGTCCGCAGCACGACCCGCCCGATGTCGTTGACGTACAGGGCGTCCGGGTCCCGCCGGCGCCGCAGGGTGTCGATGTCCATGCGGTACGGCAGGTCGCTCACGCGGGCCCGCACCGTCTTGGTGGTGTGCTTGACCAGCACGGTGTCTCCCCGGCGCAGCGGGCGTTCGTGCAGGTGGCAGACGTGTGCCCGGAGGCCGCGGGTGAGTGGTGGCAGCGCCCCGGTCGGCGCGATCAGGTCCCCGCGGCACACGTCGATGTCGTCGGCGAGCCGCACCGTCACCGACTGCGGCGCCCACACCGTCCGCTCGGGCCTGCCCAGCACCTCCAGTGCGGAGACGGTCGTGGCGCGGCCGGAGGGCAGCACGGTGACGGGGTCCCCGACCCGCAGCACACCGGACGCCAACTGGCCCGCGTAGCCCCGGTAGTCGTGGAAGCCGTCGCGCCGCGGGCGGAGCACGTACTGCACCGGGAAACGGGCGTCGGCCGTGCGCGGATCCCCGCCCACGGAGACGGTCTCCAGGTACTCCAGGAGCGTCGGACCGCCGTACCAGTCCATCCGGGCCGAGGGACTCACCACGTTGTCCCCTGCGAGCGCCGAGACCGGGATCACCGTCACGGACGTGAGCCCGACCCCGCGCGCGTAGGAGGTGAACTCCCGTGTCACGGCGGCGAAGACGCTCTCCCGGTAGTCCACCAGGTCCATCTTGTTCACGGCGAGGACGACGTGCGGCACCCGAAGCAGCGCGGCGACGGCCGCGTGCCGCCGGGTCTGCTCGACGACCCCGTTGCGGGCGTCGACAAGCACCACGGCCAGGTCGGCCGTCGAGGCACCGGTCACCATGTTCCGCGTGTACTGCACGTGCCCCGGGGTGTCCGCGAGGATGAACCGGCGCCGGGGCGTCGCGAAGTAGCGGTGGGCGACGTCGATCGTGATGCCCTGCTCCCGCTCGGCGCGCAGCCCGTCGGTGAGCAGCGCCAGGTCGGGCGCCTCCTGCCCGCGTCCGGCCGAGGCCCGCGCCACGGCGTCCCACTGGTCGCTCAGCACAGACTTCGAGTCGTGCAGCAGCCGGCCCACCAGGGTCGACTTGCCGTCGTCGACGGACCCGGCGGTGGCGAACCGCAGCAGGGTGGCCGCGGCGGTGTGTCCGGTGCCGGTCATGGCTGTGGTGGCCGTCATGGCTAGAAGTACCCCTCGCGTTTGCGGTCCTCCATGGCGGCCTCGGACAGTTTGTCGTCGGCCCGGGTCGCGCCGCGTTCAGTGACGCGGCTGGCCGCGACCTCGGCGACGATCTCCGCGTCGGTGGCCGCGTCGGAGTCGACGGCGCCGGTGCACGACATGTCGCCGACGGTGCGGTAGCGCACCATGCGCCACTGCGGCGTCTCGCCCGCTCGCGGGCCGCCCCAGGCACCGGCGGTCAGCCACATGCCGGCGCGGGCGAACACCTCGCGCTTGTGCGCGTAGTAGATCGAGGGGAGCTCGACGCGCTCCCGCTCGATGTACTGCCACACGTCGAGCTCCGTCCAGTTGGACAGCGGGAACACCCGCACGTGCTCGCCCGGTACGTGTCGCCCGTTGTAGAGCTGCCACAGCTCGGGGCGCTGGCGGCGCGGATCCCAGGCGCCGAACTCGTCGCGCAGCGAGAAGACCCGCTCCTTGGCCCGCGCCTTCTCCTCGTCACGGCGCCCGCCGCCGAGCACCGCGTCGAACCGGTGCGCCGTCACGGCGTCCAGCAGCGGAACCGTCTGCAAGGGATTGCGGGTGCCGTCCGGGCGCTCCCGCAGCCGCCCCTCGTCGAGGTACTCCTGCACCGAGGCGACGTGCAGCCGCAGCCCGGCGCGCGCCACCACCCGGTCCCGGTGGGCCAGCACCTCGGGGAAGTTGTGCCCGGTGTCGACGTGCAGCAGCACGAACGGCGGCGGCGCGGGACGGAACGCCTTCAGGGCCAGATGCAGCATCACCAGGGAGTCCTTGCCCCCGGAGAAGAGGATCACCGGCCGCTCGAACTCGCCCGCGACCTCACGGAGCACGTGGACGGACTCCGCCTCCAGGGCGTCCAGATGGGACAGGTCGAACCCGGTTCCGGCGGGCGGCGCCGGGCTCTGCCTCGCCGACGTCATGCCAGGCCCCTCTCGGTCAGGAATCCGTGCAGTCGCGCGGTGCACGCGGCCACCGTCCGGCCGGTGGTGGCCACCCGCAGCTCCGGGTCGCGCGGTTCCTCGTAGGGGTCGTCGATCCCGGTGAGACCCGTCAGCCGCCCCGCGGCCTGGAGCGCGTAGAGCCCCTTCACGTCCCGTTCGCCGCACACCTCGGCGGGCGTCGACACATGCACCTCGACGAAGTCGGTGTCGTACGCGGCGTGGTGGGCGCGGACGGCCGCCCGGGAGGCGGCGTAGGGGGCGATGACCGGAGCGAGGACCGTGACACCGTGGGCCGCCAGCTTCTGCGCCACGAACCCGACCCGTCGCACGTGTGTGTCCCGGTCCTCGCGCGAGAAGCCGAGCCCGGCGGAGAGGAACAGGCGGATCTCGTCACCGTCGAGTATCTCCACCGGTCGGCCGCGCGCCCGCAGCCGCTCGGCCAGGGCACGGGCCAGGGTGGTCTTGCCCGCGCTGGGCAGCCCGGTCAGCCACACGGTGGCTCCGCGACCGCGCGGCGCGGAGCGCGCTGCGGCCTGCGCCGGTTCCTGGGTGTGAACGGGTGTCACGGCGGTACCTCCTCGACTGAGTTGTCGTACGGGCGACGGGCGCCGCCTCAGGACGTGGCGAACTCGACGAGGGTCCGGCCGAGCACATCCATGTCGATCCGGTGCCAGGAACCGGGCAGTTCCAGGGACTGCCCGCCCGGCAGGGCCGCGGCCGTGGCACGCGCGGCGGCCCGTAGCCACTCGCTGGTGTGATCGCTGTTGAGGACCAGGGCCGGCAGCTGGCAGCCGGCCAGCCGCTCGACGGGGACCTCGCAGTCGCCGCAGATCTCCAGGTCGTACGCGAGGGTGTGCGCGTTGGCCTCGTTGATCGCCCAGATCGGGCCCTTGCGCCAGTCGGCGACCGTGTCGGGCGTCAGCCCCAGGAAGCTGCCGAGGTAGTACTCGACCGCCTCGTGGCGCCGCTCCTGTTCCATCAGTACGCGGATCGTCTTGGCCACGTTCCAGGGCGGCTTGGGGAAGCCCTCGACCCGGTAGAACGGCTCGTGCAGCGCCAGCCTGCTGACCGGGGCACCGGACAGCACGGCCTCCACCGCCAGGTTCGCGCCCGAACTGCCCGCGAACACCACGGCGGACCCGCCGGCCTCCTCGATGACCGCCTCCAGGTCCTCGATCTCGCGCGCCACGGCGTACTGCGGGGCGTCCCCGCTCTCGCCGCGCCCGCGCCGGTCGTAGACGTAGGTGGTGCAGTGCGCGGTCAGCTCCGGCACCAGCGCGTCGAAGATGGTGTGGTCCCGGAACGAGCCGTTGAGCAGCACGATCGGCGGGCCCTGGCCCGCCTTCTCGTAGGCGATCGTCGTGCCGTCCCTCGAAACGACCTTGCGCATCACGCACTCCTCACGGCCTCACCGAGGCGCTGTCACCTCGCGTACTCGCAATCGTCGAGTGGGGTGGTGGACCACCGCTCGAGGGCCGGTCGTGAGAAGGGGCAAAGGTGCGTGAGAAGCGGCGGACGTGACGGAGGGCGGTGTGCGGGCCGACATTCGGTGTGGCGGGTGTGCACCGAGGGGGCGACGGCCGGGCGACGCTCAAGGCATGCTGGTGCCGATGCAGCGAGCGGCCACCGCCGAGGAGGCGGCCGCCCCGTACTCCGAGGAGGACTTCCGGTGACCGCACTCTCCTACGCGCACGGGACCAGCGAGGTGCCGCTCCTCGGAGACACCATCGGGCGCAATCTGCGGCGGGCCGTCGAGGCCTGGCCCGAGCGCGAGGCACTCGTCGACATGGCCGACGGGCGCCGCTGGACGTACGCCGAGTTCGGCGCGGACGTCGAGGAGCTGGCGCGCGGGCTGCTCGCGCGCGGCATCGCCAAGGGCGACCGCGTGGGCATCTGGGCGGTCAACTGCGCCGAGTGGGTGCTCGTGCAGTACGCGACCGCGCGGATCGGCGCGATCCTGGTGAACATCAACCCGGCCTACCGGTCACACGAGTTGGCGTTCGTACTCCAGCAGTCGGGTGTCTCGCTTCTCGTCTCGTCGACGGAGCACAAGGGCACGGACTACCGCGAGCTGGTCCGGCAAGTGGACCCCGAGTGCCCCGAGTTGCGCGACCGGGTCTTCATCGGCACGGACAGCTGGGACGCCCTGGTGGCAGCCGCCGACGGCGCCACGGTGGACCAACTCGCGGCCCGGGAGGCCGAGTTGTCCTGCGACGACCCGGTCAACCTCCAGTACACCTCCGGCACGACCGGCTTCCCGAAGGGGGCCACGCTCTCCCACCACAACATCCTCAACAACGGTTACTGGGTGGGGGAGACGGTCGGCTACAGCGAGCAGGACCGGGTGTGTCTGCCGGTGCCCTTCTACCACTGCTTCGGCATGGTGATGGGAAACCTCGGCGCCACCTCGCACGGCGCCTGCATCGTCATCCCGGGCCCGTCCTTCGAACCGGCCACCACCCTGCGCGCCGTGCAGCAGGAGCGGTGCACGGCGCTGTACGGCGTACCCACCATGTTCATCGCCGAGTTGAACCTGCCGGACTTCGCGGCGTACGACCTGGGCAGTCTGCGCACGGGCATCATGGCGGGCTCGCCGTGCCCCGCCGAGGTGATGAAGCGGGTCGTCTCCGAGATGCACATGGCCGAGGTCTCGATCTGCTACGGCATGACCGAGACCTCGCCCGTCTCCCTTCAAACGCGCCGCGACGACGACCTGGAGCGCCGCACCGGCACGGTCGGCCGCGTGCTGCCGCACATCGAGGTCAAGGTGGTCGACCCGGTCACCGGCGTCACACTGCCGCGCGGCGAGTCCGGCGAGCTGTGCACGCGCGGGTACAGCGTGATGCTCGGCTACTGGGGCGAGCCGGAGAAGACCGCCGAGGTCATCGACGCCGGCCGGTGGATGCACACGGGCGACCTGGCCGTCCTGCGTGACGACGGGTACGCGCAGATCGTCGGGCGCATCAAGGACATGATCATCCGTGGCGGCGAGAACATCTCCCCGCGCGAGATCGAGGAGTTCCTCTACGGCCACCCGAAGATCGCGGACGTGCAGGTCGTGGGCGTGCCGCACGAGAAGTACGGCGAGGAGGTGCTCGCCTGCGTGATCCTGCGGGACCCGGCGGACACACTGACCCTCGACGAGGTACGCGCCTTCTGCCGTGACCGGCTCGCGCACTACAAAATCCCGAGCCGACTGCGCCTTCTCGAACGGTTCCCGATGACCGTCAGCGGGAAGGTCCGGAAGGTGGAACTCCGAGAGGGGTACGGGGAGTTGTAGAACGGGAAACCTGTAGACAGGACCTGTAACCGAAAGGCAGGGAGCGTTACAGCTCTCTTCGCATGCACACCCTGGGCCACCGGTCCAGGCCGTGCTCGGCCTCGGCCGCGCGGATCGCGCGCAGCCCCGGGGTGAGCTCGGCCCTGGAGAGCCGGCGAAAACCGAGGCGCTCGTAGTACGGGGCGTTCCACGGCACGTCGGCGAACGTGGTCAGGGTGAGAGCGGTCAGGCCCTGGCCGCGCGCGCAGTCGGCGGCGCACGCGATCAGGGTCTGGCCCACACCTCGGCGGGCGGCGCGGGGGTGCACGGTGACCTGCTCGATGTGGTAGGCGCCGTCGACGACCTCGGCGACGAGGTAGGCGGCGATGTTCTCGGCGTCCTCGGCGTCCTCGGCGGCGACCCAGGCGTGCCCCGCCCGCCGGTACCGCTCCAGTTCGGCGAGTGTGGGCGGTGCGTCGTCGGCGATCGCGTCCATGCCGAGCGTACGGAAGATCTCGCCCGCGGCCGACTCGATCGCCTGGAGGCGGGGGAGGTCGGCGGGCTCGGCGGTACGAATGATCATCCGGCAAGTATGCCGAGAGCGCCCGCCGCGCTCACGCGGATTCACGCCCCGGCGATCAGCTCGTCGGCCGGGCTGTTCACCGGCTGCGGCATCCCGGCCAGGTCGAGGACGAACAGCGGGACGCCGAGGGCGTCGGCGCGGCTGCCGGCCTCGTCCGCGTAACCGGCCAGCGAGAAGTAGGCGCAGGCCGCGGACTCCGTCATCGACTGGAGCCACAGGCACTCCACGTCGCGCAGCGTCGCGGGCCGCACCGACGGCTCGACCTGGGCGACGACCCCGCTCGCCGCGAGCGCGATGCCGGAGGGCGGACGCTGGTCGGCCCTGCGCACGTCGTCGTAGCCGAGCCAGCGCAGATACAGCGCCACGGCCGTCACGGCGTCGCGCGCGGTGCGGATGGCGACGGGTTGGAACGCGGGGCGGTCGGGCGGGAGCGAGGGGGTGCGTGGGGACGCGCCCGTGCGCGGCAGCGGGATGTGGGCGGGCGCGGGGGCCTGGTCGTCGTGGACCGGGACGCGCAGTACGGAACCGCAGGCGCAGCCCAGCTCGGGCCGGGGCCAGCGGTCGTGCCGGCCGCACATCGGGCAGCGCAGCGTCATCCAGTCGTCGTCCCAGGTGCGCTCGGAGACGGGGACGGGGCTGGCGCCGCGCACCATCGGGGGCGCGACGGGCGCTCCGCAGGCGCAGGGCAGGGCCTGCGGAGCGTACAGATGCTCGCGCCGGCAGGTGGGGCAGCGCAGGTGGGCGGGCTCGGCCATGGCAACTCCCCCTTGCTCCTGCCCGGAAACGGATCGACGTCAGTCTCATCATCCACCTTGACGGCCTCCAAAGCGCCCCTCTACATTGCTTCCATATAGCAGAACCTAGTTTCCACATCGTGAAAGTGCCCGAAAGGGCCGCTCGAACGAGCGGGGGGGACTGGGTGACGGAATTCAGAGCTCGCCGCGGGGCGCGACGGGAGCGCGAATCCGACAGCCGTAGCCGTACACAGTCACAGCAGGAGTCGGGAGCACTCATGGCTCGAATGACCGCCGCCCGCGCGGCCGTTGAGATCCTCAAGCGCGAAGGCGTCAGCAACGCGTTCGGCGTGCCCGGTGCCGCCATCAACCCCTTCTACAGGGAGCTCAAGGAGAGCGGTGGCATCGACCACACGCTCGCCCGGCACGTCGAGGGCGCCTCGCACATGGCCGAGGGCTACACCCGGGCCAACCCGGGCAACATCGGTGTCTGCATCGGCACTTCGGGTCCCGCCGGGACCGACATGATCACCGGCCTGTACTCCGCCACGGGCGACTCGATCCCGATCCTGTGCATCACGGGCCAGGCCCCGAGTCACCTCCTGCACAAGGAGGACTTCCAGGCCGTCGACATCGCCACGATCGCCAAGCCGGTCGCGAAGATGGCGGTGACCGTCCTGGAGGCCGCGCAGGTCCCGGGCGTCTTCCAGCAGGCCTTCCACCTGATGCGTTCGGGTCGTCCCGGTCCCGTCCTCATCGACCTCCCCATCGACGTCCAGCAGACGGAGATCGAGTTCGACCCGGAGACGTACGAGCCGCTGCCGGTCTACAAGCCGGCCGCGAGCCGCGCCCAGATCGAGAAGGCGATCAAGCTCCTCGTCGAGTCCGAGCGGCCGCTGATCATCGCGGGCGGCGGCATCATCAACGCGGACGCGAGCGAGCTGCTCGTCGAGTTCGCCGAGGTCACCAACACGCCTGTCGTTCCCACGCTGATGGGCTGGGGCACGATCCCCGACGACCACGAGCTGAACGCGGGCATGGTCGGGCAGCAGACCGGTCACCGGTACGGCAACGCCACGTTCCTGGAGTCGGACTTCGTCCTCGGCATCGGCAACCGGTGGGCCAACCGTCACACCGGTTACAAGCTCGACGTCTACCAGGGCGAGCGCAAGTTCGTGCACGTCGACATCGAGCCGACGCAGATCGGCAAGATCTTCGCGCCGGACTACGGGATCACCTCCGACGCCAAGTCGGCCCTGGAGCTCTTCGTCGAGGTCGCCAAGGAACTGAAGGCCGCGGGCAAGCTGCCGGACCGCTCCGCGTGGGTCGCCTCGCACCTGGAGCGAAAGGAGACCCTCCAGCGCCGTACGCACTTCGACGACATCCCCATGAAGCCGCAGCGCGTCTACGAGGAGATGAACAAGGCGTTCGGCAAGGACACCCGGTACGTCACGACGATCGGCCTCTCGCAGATCGCCGGCGCGCAGATGCTGCACGTCTACAAGCCGCGGCACTGGATCAACTGCGGCCAGGCGGGTCCGCTCGGCTGGACCATCCCGGCGGCGCTCGGCGTCTCCAAGGCCGACCCGGACACGCAGGTCGTCGCGCTCTCCGGCGACTACGACTTCCAGTTCATGATCGAGGAGCTGGCGGTCGGTGCGCAGCACCGCATCCCGTACGTCCACGTGCTGGTGAACAACGCGTACCTGGGCCTGATCCGCCAGGCCCAGATCGGCCTGGACATCAACTTCCAGGTCAACCTGGAGTTCGAGAACCAGAACAGCCCCGAGCTGGGCGTCTACGGCGTCGACCACGTCAAGGTCGCCGAGGGCCTCGGCTGCAAGGCGATCCGCGTGACGGACCCGAACGAGCTGGGTGCCGCCTTCGAACAGGCCAAGAAGATGGCCCAGGAGTTCCAGGTCCCGGTGGTCGTGGAGGCGATCCTGGAGCGCATCACGAACATCGCGATGAGCCCGACGGCCGACATCAGCGCGGTCAAGGAGTTCGAGGAGGTCGCGACGGAGCCGGGGCACGCGCCGACGGCCATCCGGCCGCTGAAGGTCTGACAACCGCTCCGCGCAGTACGAGGACGGGCCCCCGCTTCCACGGAACCGGGGGCCTTCCCGCGCTCCGGCCGTCCCGGGCCGGCGGCGGACAACCGCGACCGACGCACCCGCCCCTCGCGGCACGGTCCCGCCGGACCCCGCCCCCATGGGAAGTCGCCCTCCCGTGGACGTGCGCCGTGGTCGATGCCTACGGCCATCGCGACGCGTAACGGCCCTCGTCCGCCCCCGCCGTCGCCCCGCTCACCTCCCACCCACCCGCCCCCTCCGGGAGCTTCGGCCCCGCCGGTGTTGGGCGCCGTGGCCGACGCGCGCGGCCATCGTGACGCGGCACCACCCTCGGCGCGGCACCACCCTCGGCGCGGCACTGCTGGAGCCCACCGGCACCGTCGCCCGCCCATCTCCACCCGCCCCTCCGAGGGCTTCGGCCGCCCCGGGGCATGCGCCGTGGTCGGCGCTGAGGCCATCGCGACGCGTCAGGGCCCTTGTCCACCCCCGCCGTTGCCCGCCCACCTCCCACCGACCCGCCCCCTCCGGGGGCTTCGGCCCCCCCCCGAGGCAGGGTGGGTTGGTGTTCCGGGGGAAGTGCCTGTGGTCATCGTTCCGCGGCACAGCAGCCCCCGGGCCGCGCCCATGCCGCTCGTCGCCTCGGGCAGTTCGCGTGCCGTGGTCGGCGCGCGCGAGCATTTTGGCGCGGCACCGCCGGAGTCCGCCGCGCACCGGCGTCCGCTCACCTGCCCCCTCCGGGCTTCGGTCCGACCGGCGTGCGGCTTCTGTGCCGGCGTCGGCGCCTGAGCTGATGGCGCGCGGCACCGTGGACCGCCTTGCCCACCCTGCCGCCCCAGGCGGCAGATTGCCCAAGGCGGCCGGGGCACGGCCCTGCCGTCGCCGCGAGGAGCCGTGGCCGGCCGCGGCACCCCGTCGGGCCGACGCCCCTGGAGGGGGCGGGTGGCTGGGAGATGGGCGGGAGCGACGGCGCACAGGCGAGGCGTAGAAGCGTGACGTAGAGGCGCCTGGTGCGGGCGTCGTGTGGAGGCGCGCCGACGCGGCGCCCGTGCAGGTACGGCGTGCAGACGCGGTACGGGGGTGAGGCGTCGGGCGCGGCGTGGAGACGAGGCGCGGGGCGAGGCGACAGACGCGGCGCGCCGACGAGACGCAGACGCGGGGCACAGACACGAGGCCCAGGTGCGAGGCATGGGCATCGGACACGGGTCCGAGGTCCGTGCGCTGCACACGGGTACGAGACCTGTGCACGGAGCCCGGGGCCCAGGTCCAGGCGCGGGAGCCAAGTACGAGGCCTGGGTGCAGGGCCCGTACGTCGCCCTGGCGCGCCGGGCAGCGTTGAGCCAGGCCAATCAAGCCCCTGCGGCGATTGAGCAGCGGGGTCCGGGGCGGAGCCCCGAGGCGTAGGACGGTCGACTGCAATGGCCGGACACCGCCGCGCCATGGACGTGGAAAGCCGCCGACCGGCATCGGCCCCCGTCCCGGTAGCAGAAGACCCCCCGAGGCCTGGGACGGCCGACCGTCACAACCGGGAACCGAAGCGCCACGGACGCGGAAGTCGCCGACCGGCACCGCCCCCGTCCCGGTACCCCTGCGGACGCAGAAGAGCGCCGAGTCCGGGACCGTCCGAACTCGGCGCTCTGGCCGGGAAGTTGTTGCCGTCCGACGGCGCGCGACTGGCGAAACATGCATGCGCGCCACCGGACGGAGACCGCATGGGCCGGAAGGCCCAAGGGACCCCAACGGTCAGACCCCGTCAGGGAATTGGCCGGGACCACGGCGGCTGTCGTACGACGGTTCCCCGCCCGCTCTTCCTCAGGTCGAAAGAGGAGCGGCGAACCTTCACCACCGCACTGGCTCGTACGCTGCACAAGCCGCCGCGGTCCCCGCACGGCGCCAGCCGCAACGACTGGCGCAGTCTCCCGCTACCGCCCGCCAGACCACCCCTCATCCGGGTCGTGGCAGACGGCGCGGGCCATTGCGTACGAGGGAAGACCTCCCGTCAACCCTCTTACGCGGTCTGGGTGTTGCCCGGCGGGATCAGTCCTCGCGCAGGGCGCGGACCGCCTCCTCCACGCGCTTGCCGTAGTCGGCGTCGGCGGCGTGGAAGTGGGCCAGGTTCTTCTCCACGATGTCGTCGCGCGAGACCTGGGAGAGGCCGCCCGCGATGTTCGCGACCAGGCGTCCCTTCTCGTCCTCGGACATCAGGCGGTACAGCTCGCCCGCCTGGAAGAAGTCGTCGTCCTTCGTGTGGGCCGGGGCCTCGTGCGTACCCGTGTGGCCGTTGACCGCGAGCGGCGCGGCCAGCGGGCGGCCGGTCTCGACCGGGCCGTCGAAGGAGTTCGGCTCGTAGTTCTTGCGGCTGCGGGCGTACGCGTTCGCCGCCATCAGGCCGTCGCGGCCGTAGTTGTCCGCGCCGCCCTCGACGCCCTTCGGCGCGTTGACCGCGAGCTGGGTGTGGTTGACGCCCAGGCGGTAGCGGTGCGCGTCCGCGTAGGCGAACAGGCGGCCCTGGAGCATCTTGTCGGGGGAGGGGCCGATGCCCGGAACGAAGTTGTTCGGGGAGAAGGCGGCCTGCTCGACCTCGGCGAAGACGTTCTCGGGGTTGCGGTCCAGGACCAGGCGGCCCACGCGCTGCAGCGGGTAGTCCTTGTGCGGCCACACCTTGGTGAGGTCGAACGGGTTGAAGCGGTAGTCCGCGGCCTCGGCGGCCGGCATCAGCTGGACGTACACGGTCCAGGACGGGTTCACGCCGCGCTCGATGGCCTGCAGCAGGTCCGTCTGGTGCGAGTTGGCGTCCTTGCCCGCGATCTCCGCGGCCTGGTCGGACGACAGGCTGCGCACGCCCTGGTTCGTCTTGAAGTGGTACTTCACGAAGAAGGCCTCGCCCGCCTCGTTCGTCCACTGGTAGGTGTGCGAACCGTAGCCGTTCATGTGGCGGTAGGACGCCGGGATGCCGCGGTCACCCATCAGCCAGGTGATCTGGTGCGTGGCCTCGGGGGCGTGCGCCCAGAAGTCCCAGACGTTCTCCGGCTCCTGCTTGCCCGTGAACGGGTCGCGCTTCTGGGAGTGGATGAAGTCGGGGAACTTCAGCGGGTCCTTGATGAAGAAGACCGGGGTGTTGTTGCCGACGAGGTCGTAATTGCCCTCTTCGGTGTAGAACTTGAGCGCGAAGCCGCGGGGGTCACGGACGGCGTCCGCCCCACCGAGGTTGTCGGCGACGGTCGAGAAGCGCAGGAAGACCTCGGTGCGCTTGCCGACCGAGTTCAGGAAGTCGGCGTACGTGTAGTCGGTGACGTCGTCCGTCACCTCGAAGTAGCCGTAGGCGCCGGAGCCACGGGCGTGCACCACGCGCTCCGGGATGCGCTCGCGGTTGAAGCGGGCGAGCTTCTCCAGGAGGTGCTGGTCCTGGAGGAGGATCGGGCCGCCGACGCCTGCGGTGGCGGAGTTCTGGTTGTCGGCGACAGGGGCGCCGGACTCGGTGGTGAGCACACGCTTCGGCATTCTTCGAGGCGACCTTCCGTGCAGTGGCTGCTGACGATGAGAGCGGTTTACGGGGGCGATGGTGTGGAGCGTAAGGACCCCTGAACAGCTACGTCAACAGTTTGTTGAAGTTATGGGTACGCGAATGAGGGTTCCGGGCCGCGGCGGCGCCTGGGCGCGACAGGACAGGTGTCAGCGCCGCCACGGCCCGGAAGTCTGGGGGTTGGTGCCTACTTGGGCTGGTCGCCCGAGAGGCGCTCGACCGAGCGCAGCAGCGCCGAGTGGTCGAGGCCGCCGTCGCCCTGGGTGCGCAGCGACGCGACCAGCTGGGCGACCGTGGCGCCGACGGGCAGCGCGGCACCGACGTTGCGGGCGGCGTCGGTGACGATGCCCATGTCCTTGTGGTGCAGGTCGATGCGGAAGCCCGGCTTGAAGTCCCGGTTCAGGAAGTTGTCCTTCTTGCGGGTCAGCACGGTGGAGCCGGCGAGACCGCCGTTGAGGACGTCCAGGGCCGCCTTCAGGTCGACGCCGGACTTCTCCAGGAAGACCACGGCCTCGGCGCACGCCTGGATGTTCACGGCGACGATCAGCTGGTTGGCGGCCTTCACGGTCTGGCCCGAGCCGTGCGGACCGCACAGCACGATGGTCTTGCCGAGCGCGTCGAGCAGCGGCTTGGCCTCGTCGAACTCGGCCTGCTCACCGCCGACCATGATGGACAGGACGGCCTCGATCGCACCGGCCTCGCCACCGGAGACGGGGGCGTCCAGGACGCGGATGCCCTTGTCCTTGGCGGCCTTCGCGAGGTCGACCGAGGTCTGCGGGGTGATCGAGGACATGTCGACGAGCAGGGCGCCCGACTTCGCGTTCTCCAGGATGCCGTCCGGGCCGTAGGCGATGGCCTCGACCTGCGGGGAGGCCGGAACCATCGTCACGACGACGTCGGCGTCCTTGACGGCCTCGGCGATCGACTTGGCGGCGGTGCCGCCGGCGGCCGTGAGGCGGTCCAGCTTGTCCTGCTCCAAGGTGAAGCCCGTGACGTCGTAACCGGCCTTGATCAGGTTCTCCGACATGGGGGAGCCCATGATGCCGAGACCGATCCACGCGACCTTGGGGAGGTTGTTGCTCATGAGGGTGACTCCAAATGCCTTGATAAGTCGATGAGTTGGCGCCTGGCGAAGGGGCGCCGCGTGCTCAGGCCGCGCGGTGCTCGCGCGGCAGCCAGTCGAAGGCCTCGGCGCTCGGGGCGTCGCCCGGCTTGTACTCCAGGCCCACGTAGCCCTCGTAGCCGGCCTTCTTCAGCTGGTCGAGCAGGTCTTCCAGCGGCAGCGAACCGGTGCCCGGCGCGCCACGGCCCGGGTTGTCGGCGATCTGCACGTGCGCCGTCCTGTCGGTGTAGGCGCTGATGATCGCCTGGAGGTCCTCGCCGTTCATGGACAGGTGGTACAGGTCCATCAGGAACTTGGCGTTGCCGAGGCCGGTCGCCGCGTTCACCTTGTCCACGATCTCGATCGCCTTGGGGGCGCTCACGATCGGGCACTTCGGCGACTCCGGCGCGTTCAGCGCCTCGATCAGCAGCACGGCGCCGACGCGGTCGGCCGCGCGGGCGGCGAGCACCAGGTTCTCCAGGGCGAGCTCGTCCTGCTCCTGCTCGGAGACGCCCTCCACGCGGTTGCCGTACAGCGCGTTGAGCGCCGTGCAGCCGAGGGACTGGGCGAAGTCGGCCGCGACGTCGATGTTCGCGCGGAACTTCTCGCTCTCCTCGCCGGGGATCGACAGGGCGCCCCGGTCCGGGCCCGGCAGCCGGCCCGCGTAGAAATTCAGGCCGGTGAGCTGGACGCCCGCGTCGTTGATCGCGGCGCGCAGGGCGTCGAGCTCGGACTGCTCGGGGGTGGGGGCGTCGACCCAGGGCCACCACAGCTCGACCGCGGTGAAGCCCGCCGCGGCCGCGGCCGCGGGGCGCTCCAGGAGCGGGAGCTCGGTGAAGAGGATCGACAGGTTGACGTTGAAGCGCTGGTCTGTGAAGCCCATCAGGGTCGGCGCTCCCTTCAGGTTCGTCATGGTCGAGCTTCCGTATTGCGGAAGTTCGTTTCTACTTGATGGAAGATTGCCTGTAAGGGCTCGTGGCTGTCAAGAGGGGTCGTCGAAATTCGCCCTGCCCGCGCCCTGGTCGGGGTCTTGAGGAACCGGCTCGTGACACGTGTTTGGCCCTGGAGTTCTGGGAAGGTGAAGGCCCGTTGCCGGTCACGGGAGTTGGGGGAGATGGGCCAGCGCCGATTTCGCGCCGCACGAGCGGTGCAGCGTGGACCTGGTCGCCGATGCCGTGGGGCGGCTCGGCGCGCTCGGCTGGCTCACCGAGCACAACGACTCGGACGCCGACCCGCCCCTGGTCAGTCCCACCGCCGCCGGGCTCGCCGAGGTCGCCGTCTGGGACGAGGCGTACGCCGACCGGGAGGCCAGGCGGCGCTACGCCAAGGCCGCCCTGTTCGCGTACTGTGACCGGGCCGGGCAGCACCGCGGCGGCGAGGAGTCCCACCCCGAGAACTTCCTGTGGGTGAGCGAGGCCTTCTACTGCGGCCGTCAACTCCCCCTGGAAGACCTGGAGTTCGCGAGAAATCACCTGGAACTGCCCGCGCCCGTCCACGTCGGCCCGGCGGAACGGGGCGAGGGCGACGTCGCCGACCGGCACGCCGCCGCTGCTCGACAACGTGCACACCGACGCCGGCCGCGACTTCCTCGAACTCCTCCTGGAACAGCGCGCGTTGCAGGAGCGCGGCGCCCGCGACCCCCTCGTCGTGCTCGCCACCGAGCTGCGCGGCGACGCCGACGACGATGACGACACCCCCGAGGAGGAGCAGGAGACCGCCCCGTACCCGCACGCCACCCGGCAGCCCCTGCACGAGGTCGGCGCGCGCACCCGCTGGAGCCGCGACGGCACGGAGCCGTCCCAGGGCGTGCTGCTCCTGCCGCTGCCACCGCTCGACACGGAACACCTGGAGCGCATGCTCCGCAGCGACGAGCGGGGTCACGTTCGACCCGTACATCGCGACGGCGCTGCACGATCTGACCCGCGGGCACCCCATGGGGGCCCGCCGGATGTGCGACGCCGTCGTGCACAAGGCGCGCGGCGAGGAATGGGTCGCGGCCGAGGAACTGCTCGACCTGGACCATCCGGGCGGGGCCGGGGAGTCGGTCATCCGGAGGCTGCTCGACACCCTCGTCGGCAGCGAGAACCACGACGAGCTGTGCCTGCTCTCGCTGGCCTGGGACCGGGAGGCGGCCGAACAGCTGGCCGAGCGGTGGGTGCCGCGGACCATCGACGACCTGGCCGCGGCCGACGGCGTCGCCGCCCAGCTGGAACGGGAGCGCTGGTCGCGCGGTCCCGGCAGCCGCCCGTTCATCACGGACCGCTTTCTGCGCGCCCTGCTCGTGCACCAGATGCGCAGCGGACGCGGCGCGGGCGGCGTGGGCTGGGGCGACGCGCACGGGCTGCTCGCGCAGCACCACAGGCGCCGGGCCGAGGGCCGCTCCGGGCGGGCCGGGCGCGACGAGTGGGCCCGCTTCCTGTGGCACCGGCTGGCGGGCGGGGAGACCCAGGAGGTCGTCGACCGGCTGCACGCGGAGTTCGGGCGCCCCGAGGGCGACGCCCTGGAGTGGCTGCGGGCGCTGCGGACGGTGGCGCACGCGCCGCCCGCCCGGCGACCTCTGGTTCGAGCACTGCCAGGAGGCCGGCAAGGGTCGCAGGGACCGGCCGCAGGTGCGGGCGGACCCGGAGGCGAGCCTGGAGAAGCAGCCGGTCTTCCGGCTGCTGCACGCCCTCTGGTACGCCGCCGACGAGCTCGCCGAGGCGGACCGGCTGCCGGCCGCGCGGATCGGGCAGGACCTGTCGTTCCTGTCCGCCCAGCACCTGACGGGGCGCGCGGTCCTCGCCCAGGCGGCGGTCCGCCGGCCGCGCGCCGTACGGGACGGCGAGGACCGGCCGCTGGAGCGCAGCTGGGGAGGCGTGGCATGAGGGGCCGCCGGACGGACCGCAGGAACTGGCCCTGGCTGCCGCGACGGCTGCGGTTCCGGGTCTTCGGGCAGCACGTGCCCCGCACCCTGATCCCCACGGTGGCTCCCGGTAACCGCCCCATGCGGGTTAGGTTGAACGCGTGCGATTGAGAGTGGAGTTCACGACGGAGCCCTTCGACCTGGAGGAGGCGCCCGAGCACGCGCTCGCGGCGCGCCGGGTCATCGAGGCGGCCGATCTCGACGAGGTCGACGTGGGGCCGTTCGGCAATACGGCGGAGGGCGGTGCGGACGCGGTGCTCACCGCGGTCGACGCGCTGCTGCGGCGCAGCCTCGACAGCGGGGCGACGCGGATCTCGTTGCAGGTCAACGTGGTGGGGGACCCCCAGGGGAAGGGTGACGACACGTGAACGACACCGGGGACGCCTTCATCACGGCGGTGAAGCCACTGGTCGACGCGATGGGCGGGGAGCTGATGCCGCCGGACGGCGCGGGCCCCGACGACGTCGTGCTCGCGTGGCAGGGGGCCGATGTCGTGGCCGTGCGCCTGCCCCAGCTGGCGGATTCGCTCGACCACATCCTGGCGGCCATGGAGCGCACCAAGGGAATGCCGCTGTCCGCGCTCGAACGCCGGCAGAAGCAGGAGGTCGTCCGGCTCCTGGAGGCGCGCGGAGCGTTCTCCGTACGTCACGGTGTGGAGACAGTGGCCGGCGCCCTCGGCGTTTCCCGCTTCACCGTCTACAACTATCTCAACCGGGACAAGACTCCCTGACCTGGGACGATGCCGAGCCAGCCGCGTGCCTCCACACCGCCGTCCGATATCCGGACGGCGGTTTTTTGTAACTCCGAGTTTTCAACAAAGTGTTGACGTGATGTTTCCGGGGGCGTTAGCTATCTGCAGCCCGTCCAGCACAAGGCCACGGAGGCACCCCGTGACTTCAGGTTCGACGCCGGGTCTCACCCGGTTCAACGCCTCGGACGAGAGCGCGGCCCAGGCCGAGCTCCACGAGGTGTGTGCTTCATCGGCGTGGGGGAGCAAGATCCTCGCCCAGCGCCCCTTCGCCTCAGCAGAGACTCTCTTCACCGCCAGTGACGCCGCGATGGCGGAACTGACCGCGGACGACCTCGCCGAGGCGATGGCGGGGCACCCGCCGATCGGCCGCCCGAAGCCGGGTGACCCGACGTCCTCGCGTGAGCAGCGCGGCATGGCGGGGGCGTCCGAGGAGCTCAAGAAGGAGATGCTCGAGCTCAACCTGGCGTACCAGGACAGGTTCGGTCACGTCTTCCTCATCTGCGCCACCGGCGCCACCGGGGAGCAGATGCTCGATGCGCTCAGGACCCGGCTCGGCCACACCGCCGAGCAGGAGCGGGAGATCGTCCGCACCGAACTGGGCAAGATCAACCGCATTCGCCTGACCCGCATCGTAGAAGCACCGTAAGAACAGGAAGCGAACGCCTGATGAGCACCGAGACCACGGCATCGGTGTCCACGCACATTCTGGACACCAGCATCGGACGCCCCGCCGAGGGCGTCGCCATCTCCCTTGCGGCGCGCGCCGGTTCGGGCGCCGCGTGGCAGGCGCTCGGCGGCAGTGCCACCGACGCGGACGGGCGCTGCAAGGACCTGCCGGCGCTGCCGGAGGGCACCACCCACGTACGCCTCGACTTCGAGACCGAGGTGTACTTCGACAAGAAGCAAGCCGATGCGCAGCAGGACGCCCCCGCGAATCGGGACAGCGACACGACCGGAGCGTTCTTCCCGGAGGTGGCGATCACGTTCGCCGTCAAGCCGGGCGAGCACTACCACGTGCCGCTGCTGCTCAACCCGTTCGGCTACTCCGTTTACCGAGGGAGCTAGCAGACATGCCCACGATCCTGGGACACAACCAGTACGGCAAGGCCGAGAACCGAGTCGTAAAGATCACGCGGGACGGCGACACCCACCACATCAAGGACGTCAACGTCTCGGTCGCCCTCAGCGGTGACCTCGACGAGGTCCACCTCACCGGTTCGAACGCCAACTGCCTGCCGACGGACACCACCAAGAACACCTGCTTCGCCTTCGCCAAGGAATTCGGCATCGAGTCGGTGGAGCAGTACGGGATCGAGCTGGCCCGGCACTTCGTCGACAGCCAGCCGTCCATCCACCGGGCGCGCATCCGCCTCGAGGAGTACTCCTGGGAGCGCATCGCCGGCTCCGACGCGGGCTCCAAGTTCATCGGCGCCGACGAGGTCCAGCACTCCTTCGTCCGCAAGGGCCAGGAGACGCGCCTCGTCCAGGTCACCTACGACGGCGAGAAGTTCGAAGTCCTGTCCGGGCTCAAGGACCTGACCGTGCTGAACACCACGAACTCCGAGTTCTGGGGCTTCATCAAGGACAAGTACACGACGCTCAAGGAGGACTACGACCGCATCCTCGCGACGTCGCTGTCGACGTGGTGGCGGCACAGCTGGACGGGCGTCGACAACGAGCGCACGCCCAACTGGAACAAGTCCTACGAGCAGTCCAAGAAGCACCTCCTGCAGGCCTTCGCGGAGACGTACTCGCTGTCGCTGCAGCAGACCCTCTTCCAGATGGGTTCGCGCGTCATCAACAACCGCAACGAGATCGACGAGATCCGCATGTCCGCGCCGAACAAGCACCACTTCCGGCAGGACCTCTCGGCCTTCGGTCTGGAGAACGAGGCGAAGGACGGCGCCGTGTACTGGGCCGCAGACCGCCCCTACGGCCTGATCGAGGCCACCATTCTGAGGGACGGCGCCGACCAGCGCATCCCGGTCGACATGACCAACCTCTGACGCCATAGGCGTAGTTGACGCGGCAGCGCGCCCCCGTCCACCCGCAGTCGGCGGGGGCGCGCAGCACCCGGAGGGAACATAAAGCAATGGCAGTGCCAGCAAAGGGGCCGGCTGAAGCCGAGGGCCCGTGTTCCACCCCATCGGAGAGCAGCACCGCTACGCAGGTGCATCCGGTGGACGAAAAGCTCCAGCCGTCGCGGCTCGCGCCCGCGGCACTCCAGCACATCGCCGCCATGTACGCAGGCGTTGTCACCCCGCCGCTCATCATCGGCCAGGCCGTCCACCTCGACACTGCGGGCCAGACCCGGCTCATCGCCGCGTCGCTGCTCATCGCGGGTGTGGCCACCCTGCTCCAGACGCTCGGCGTCAAGGGCTTCGTCGGCAACCGGCTGCCCTTCGTCAATGCCGCGTCCTCCGCGGGCATCGCACCGATGCTCGCCATCGCCGAGACGAACGCCAAAGGCGACCAACTCCCCGCGATCTACGGGGCGGTCATGGTCGCGGGCGTCTTCTGTCTCGCGATCGGGCCGTTCTTCGGACGGCTCCTCAGATTCTTCCCGCCGCTCGTCACCGGCGTCGTCATCACCCTCATCGGTGTGACCCTGATGCCCGTGCCCGTCGGCTGGGCCCAGGGCGGCGACAAGACCGCCGCCGACTACGGCGACATGCGCTACCTCGCCCTCGCCGCCTTCACGCTCGTCGTCATCCTGCTGATCCAGCGCTTCGGCAAGGGCTTCGTCAAGCAGGTCGCCCTGCTCTTCGGCATGTTGATCGGCACGCTCGCCGCGATCCCGTTCGGCATGGCGGACTTCAGCTCCCTCAAGTCCGCGCCCGTCGCCGCACTCCCGACGCCGTTCGCCTTCGGCGCCCCGGAGTTCCAGCCTGCCGCGATCATCTCGCTCTGCCTCGTCATGCTCGTCCTGATGACCGAGTCGAGCGCCGGCATGCTGGCCATCGGCGAGATCTGCGAGCGCGAGTGCGACGGGAAGACCATCACCCGGGGCCTGCGCACCGACGGCATCGCCACCTTCCTCGGACCGATCTTCGGCGGCCTGCCGACCTCGGCGTTCGCCCAGAACGTCGGCGTCGTCTCCCTCACCAAGGTGCGCAGCCGCTACGTCGTCGCCGTCGCGGGCGGCACCCTGCTGATCCTCGGCATCTTCCCGATGCTCGGCGCGGTCGTCTCCCTGGTCCCCATGCCGGTCCTGGGCGGCGCGGGCATCGTGCTGTTCGGCTCGATCGCCGTCAGCGGCATCCGTACGCTCTCCGAAGCGGGCCTCGACGACAGCTCCAACATCATCCTCGTGGCCGTCTCGCTCGGCGCGGGCATCATCCCGCTCGCCGCGCCGAGCTTCTACGCCGACTTCCCGGCCTGGGCACAGACCGTGCTCGGATCCGGAATCAGCGCGGGCGCGCTCGTCGCCGTCTCGCTCAACCTGTTCTTCCACCATCTCGGCACCCGTGGCGCACCTGCCGCGGCACTCAAATCTTCCTAGGGTCCTGCCGTGCCCACACGTCACACCGACTGAAGGAAGCACCATGGCTCCTGCCACGGCAAACCGCATCGTCATCGAGAACGTCGCCATCGCGACGGTCGACGCGCACGACACCGAGTACGCCTCGGGCCACATCGTCGTCGCGGACAACCGGATCGAGTCCATCGGCGCGGGCAGCGCGCCCGAGGGCCTCGAAAACGTGGTCCGCCGCATCGACGGCACCGGTCACCTGGCCACACCCGGCCTCGTCAACACGCACCACCACTTCTACCAGTGGATCACCCGTGGCCTGGCGACGGACCACAACCTGTTCAACTGGCTGGTGGCGCTGTACCCGACGTGGGCGCGCATCGACGAGCAGATGACGTACGCGGCGGCGCAGGGCTCCCTCGCGATGATGGCCCGCGGCGGTGTCACCACCGCCATGGACCACCACTACGTGTTCCCGCGGGGCTCGGGCGACCTCTCCGGATCGATCATCCGGGCGGCCGCCGAGACCGGCGTGCGCTTCACCCTGGCGCGCGGCTCGATGGACCGCAGCGAGAAGGACGGCGGACTGCCGCCGGACTTCGCCGTCGAGACCCTCGACGGCGCGCTCGCCGCGACCGAGGAGACCGTAAGGAAGCACCACGACGACTCCTTCGACGCGATGACGCAGGTGGCCGTGGCCCCCTGCTCGCCGTTCTCGGTGTCCACCGAACTCCTCAAGCAGGGCGCCGAGTTGGCGCGCCGCCTCGGGGTTCGGCTGCACACCCACGGCAGCGAGACCGTCGAGGAGGAGAAGTTCTGCCACGAGCTGTTCGGCATGGGCCCGACCGACTACTTCGAGTCGACGGGCTGGCTCGGCGAGGACGTGTGGATGGCGCACAGCGTCCACATGAACGACTCCGACATCGCCGCGTTCGGCCGTACGAAGACGGGGGTGGCGCACTGCCCGTCCTCCAACGCCCGCCTCGCGGCGGGTATCGCCCGCGTGCCCGACATGCTCGCGGCCGGTGTCCCGGTCGGCCTCGGCGTCGACGGCACCGCCTCCAACGAGTCCGGCGAACTCCACACCGAGCTGCGCAACGCCCTCCTCATCAACCGCCTCGGCGCACACCGCGAGGCGGCCCTGAACGCCCGTCAGGCGCTGCGCCTCGGGACGTACGGAGGAGCCCAAGTCCTCGGCCGGGCCACCCAGATCGGGTCGCTCGAAGCCGGCAAGCTGGCCGACCTGGTGCTGTGGAAGATGGACACCCTCGCCCACGCATCGATCGCCGATCCGGTGACCGCGCTCGTCTTCGGCGCGGCCGCACCGGTCACCCTCTCCCTCGTGAACGGCAAGCCGGTGGTCGAGGACAGCCGCCTGCTCAACGTCGACGAGGACGCCATCGCCCGCTCCACGCGGGCGGAGGCGCAGCGACTCGCGCGGATCACCGCCGAGAGCTGATGTCTTGAGACTCCGGTCAGGGGGGACGGCCCCTGGCCGGGGACTCGATCGAGCTGCCGAGCGGGCTGCTCGACCGAGTGCCGCCCCGGAACGTGGCCCAAAGCCTCACGTTCTCGGGGCGGCCAGTAATACCTGGGCGCACAACAACTGAATACGGCGGTACGAGCACCACCAGCACGACCTTGCACCTTGCACCACCTCCCAGAAGCGAAAAGCGCCGGCGGCCTGCCGGGGCTGGAAAACAACCGGAGGAGCCGCAGTGGCGACGAAGCCCAGGTTCACCAAGCAAGGCACGACCCCCGACGAGCCCGAGGACGTGGGCGCGGGGCATACCAAACATCCGGTAGACGAGAAGTTGCCACCGCTGAAGATGGCGACGACGGGTCTGCAGCATGTGGCGGCGATGTACGCGGGCGTGGTCGCGCCCCCGCTCATCGTCGGCGCGGCGATCGGGCTCAGCCCGAAGGATCTGACGTTCCTGACGGGCGCCTGCCTGTTCACGGCCGGTCTCGCGACCTTCCTCCAGACGCTCGGCATCTGGAAGATCGGCGCGCGCCTGCCGTTCGTGAACGGTGTGACCTTCGCGGGCGTCGCCCCGATGCTCGCCGTCGTCGGCTCGACGAAGGACAAGGACGACGCGCTGCCGATCATCTTCGGCGCCGTGATCGTCGCGGGTGTGCTCGGCTTCATAGCCGCACCCTTCTTCTCGAAACTGGTGCGGTTCTTCCCACCGGTGGTCACCGGCACGGTCATCACCCTCATCGGTGTCTCCCTGATGCCGGTCGCCTTCGGCTGGGCCCAGGGCCCCGACGCCAAAGCGCCCGACTACGGGTCGATGAAGAACCTGGCGCTCGCCGGCATCACACTCGTGATCGTGCTGGTCGTCCGCCGCTTCACGACGGGCTTCGTCAAGCAGATCGCGGTGCTGCTCGGCCTGGTGATCGGCACGGTGGTCGCGATCCCGTTCGGCGCCACGGACTTCTCACCTGTCGGCCAGGCGGACATCGTCGGGTTCCCGACCCCGTTCCACTTCGGTGCCCCGCAGTTCGCGGGCGCGGCCATCGTCTCGCTGTGCGTCGTCATGGTCGTCTCGATGACCGAGTCGACCGCCGACATGCTCGCCCTCGGTGAGATCGTCGACCGCCCGGCCGACGAGAAGACCATCGCGGCCGGCCTGCGCGCCGACACCCTCGGCACCGCGATCAGCCCGCTGTTCAACGGCTTCATGTGCAGCGCGTTCGCCCAGAACATCGGCCTCGTCGCCATGACGAAGATCCGCAGCCGGTTCGTGGTCGCGGCCGGTGGCGGCTTCCTCGTCCTGATGGGCCTGTGCCCGATGGCGGCCTCGCTGATCGCGGTCGTGCCGCGCCCGGTGCTCGGCGGTGCGGGCGTCGTGCTCTTCGGCTCGGTCGCGGCCAGCGGTATCCAGACCCTGGTCAAGGCCAACCTGGACAAGGACAACAATGTCCTCATCGTGGCCGTCTCGCTCGCCGTGGGCCTGATCCCGATCGCGGTGCCGGAGTTCTACCACGCGTTCCCGGAGAACGCGAAGATCATCCTGGACTCGGGCATCTCGACGGGCTGTGTCGCGGCGGTCGTGCTCAACCTGCTGTTCAACCACATCGGCAAGGGGCGCGACGCCGACGACGTCACGCATCCGATGGAGGGTGGCAGCGACATCGCGGGACCACGCACCGAGGCGACGACGGCGGGGGCGCACTGAGCGACGCGGCGGGGGTGACGCGGTCGGCGGCGCCACCCCCGCCCGCGTCTCAGCCGCCGCACACGGGCGCGGACTTCAGGTACCCGCCCAGATTCTCGTCGTCCGTGCCGAGCAGCGCCCGGCCGCCCGCCCCCGGCAGACACTCGACCGCCTCGATCTTGCGGCCGTCGAACCTGTCGGGGGCGCCGTGCCGTTCGGCGATCCGCAGCGTCGCCCCGGTGCCCGACGTGTTCAGCGACACCCGGCCTGCCTCGCTCACCGCCGAGGCGAACGGCCCGTCGTCCCCGGCGTCCGAGGCCGAACCGACCATGATCCGGCCGGACTTGGTCAGCGAGATGTCGGAGACGTGCCGCACCTCCCCCTTCGGGTAGGCCGCGCGGAACTCCGCCTTGCTGACGTTCCCGAACTCCGCCTCCCCGTACTCGTTCACGGCGAACGGCGCCGCGAACACCGTCGCCGGGCGGTCCTTGCCCGCGCCCCGGTCGGCCCACACCGCGACCGTCCGCCCGTGCGCCGACGTGCCGAGCGCGAAGCCCTCGAAGTCCGCGCCCTCGGGGATCGCGGGCAGCGGCGCCAGGTCGAGCACCCGTGCGGTGTCGCCGTCGACGTGCAGCCGGTACACGAGACCCCTGCTGGCCAGCGCCATGAACTCGCCGTCCGAGCCCGGCACCGCCTCGATCGCCTCCAGGTCCTTGGGGGCCATGCCCTCCCACGCGAGCGGGGTGACCTTGGTGTCCTTCGGCGCGGAGGGGTGGAAGGCGACGCGGCTGATCCGGCGCTCGCCGGGCATCTTGTTGTCGTGCACGACGAGGGCCTGGACCGCGCCGTCGGCCGTCGTCTTCCCGGTGAGCGCGAGGCCGCTGACCCCGGACCTGGCGTCGTCGCCGACCTGCTGCCAGCCGGTGGCGGGCGGCTCGGGCCGCGCCGGGGCGCCCGCGCGGGCGGGGGCGGCGAGGGCCAGCGTGACAAGGGCGGCGGAGAGCAGGGACTTGTGGCGCAACTGCATGGGCGGGGCCTCTCGCGTGGGGGCGTTCGGGTGGTGCCGTGCACGGGGTTGACGCGCGTAGAAAGGCGGCTCGAACGGGACCGTAGCGATCTTCGCGGGAGGTGGCAAGGGGGAGCGGGGCGCCGCTAGGGCTTGTCGTTTGGATCAGGCCCCGCGAGCCCGGCCTGATCCAAACGACAAGCCCTAGGACCCACAAGCGCCGGGAGCCGTGAGGGACTTGGCGTAGAAGCGGCTGTCGTCGTAGTCGCGGAACGGGCCGAACGGCGGCGTCGGGCCGTAGCCGTCGGCCTCGTACAGGCCGATCGCCTCCGGCAGGTGGACGCCCGTCTCCAGGACCATGCGCGTACGGCCCGCGTCCCGCGCGCTGTCCTCAAGCGCGGTCAGGATCCGCCGCGCCAGGCCCCGGCCGCGCGCCCGCTCCACGACGAACATCCGCTTCAGCTCGGCGTCACCGTCCGCGTAGCCCGCGTCGTCGCGCTCCTGCGCCCGCCAGCCGCCGCAGGCGACCGGGACCCCGGCGTCGTACGCGACGAGGAACAGGCCACGCGGCGGGTCGAAGTGCCCGGGGTGCAGATCGGTGAAGTCGTCGTAGCCGAAGCGCTTGCGGTACTCGGCCTGCACCTGGTCGCTGAGCGCAACCGCGTCGGGGTGTCCGTAGGAACGGCTGTGGAGGTTCATGACGGGGGAGCGGCGGGCGCGCCGGTCAGAGGCCGAGGACGGCCGGGGCGGCGGCCAGTTCCTTGAAGATCTCCCCAGGGTCGCGCACCAGCTTGCGCTCGGTGAGGTCCATGACGCCGCTCACGGCGGTCACTTCGGCCGCCACCGAGCCGTCGGCCCTGCGGAGCGTCTGGTGGACGCGGAACACCTTGCCGTCTCCGAACTCGAAGGCGCAGCTCACGTCGACGACATCGCCGGCGCGCAGCTCCCGCAGATAGCGGATGTTCGTCTCCAGGACGACGGGGCCCACCCCACGGCCCAGCAGGGCGTTCTCGTCGAGACCGGCGTGGCGCAGGAACGACCAGCGCGCGTGCTCCGCGTACTGCAAGTAGACGGCCTGGTTGAGGTGCCCGTTGACATCGATCTCGTACCCGCGGACCTCGACCGGTACGGAAAACTGCTCTGCCACGACGTTCCTCTCGATGGTGGGCGTTGTGCCGATCATGCCAACAGGGGGGTGGGACACGGCAGTCCGCGCCGCCGTGAGGTGCGTTACGCACGTCTGGGCGACGCCAGCAGATAACGGGACCCGCCGCCTGCCCGCGCGTGCTCGCCGACCTGCCAGCCCGCCTCCCGCAACGCCGCCGCGCACGCCGCGAGCCCGGCCGGGTCCGGGTGCTGCACGGCGACGGCCTCCGGCTGCGGGGTGTCCCGCACGCGATAGCCGGGGACGGAACCGTCCTCGCCGTCTGCCTCCGCGGGCGCGCAGCCCGCGGCCTCCAGGGCGAGCGCGGCGGACGGGGCGAGCCGACCGCGCTCCCAGGCGCACGGCCGGTCCGTCGCGCTGTCCGGGTTCGTCATCCGACGTATCTCCAGCAGGCCCTGCCAGGCCGTGCGCACCTCGCGCGCCCGCGCGGGCCCCGTGTCGGAGCCGGACCACGGCTCGCCGCCGAGCCGCGCGGCGAACACCCCGCCGGACTCCGCCGGGCCGGGCTCGGCGGCCGGCGGCTCGTCCCCGGCCTCGCGCAGCCGGTGACCCGCCGGGGTCAGGAAGTGCTCGTGCGGGGGCCTCGGATGCCGGAACGCCAGCTTCAGGGCGATGAGCCGGTCGAGCTGGGCGGGCGTGCCGGAGATCCGGCCCGTCTCCGGATCGGCGGCCTCGATGATGCGGCGCTGCGCGGCTGTCGGCGGTCTGGTCATGGCGTGCCTCCCGTCTTGCGTCGATGGTGCACGACGGGACTGACAACGGGCCGGTGCGGCCGGGCGGACGCCCTCAGGGCCGCAGGTTCCAGCCGGAGATCACCGGCCTGCCGTGCTCGTAGGTGAGGCGGCTGACCGTGCCCGTCGCCAGCAGGAAGTGCGAGCCGCCCGACGGCGGCAGCCCGAGGCGCCGCGCGGTCAGCACCCGCAGGAAGTGGCCGTGCGAGACGAGGACGACGCTGCCCTCGTTGTTGGAGAGCGCCGCGTCGACCTTGGAGAGCATCCGGTCGGCCCGCTCGCCCACCTGCTCGGGCGTCTCGCCGGGATGCTCGGGCGGCCCCGGCGGCACCCCGTCGTCGAACAGGTACCAGTCGGGCCGGGTGCGCTGGATCTCCCGCGTGGTGACGCCCTCGTACGCGCCGTAGTCCCATTCGTGCAGGTCCGCATCGACGGTGTAGCGCTTGAGGCCGGCCAGCTCGGCGGTCTCCCGGGTGCGCTGGAGGGGGCTCACGAAGACCGCCCCGATGTGATAGCTGCCGACGAGGGGAGCGACGCGGCGCGCCTCCTCCCTGCCGTTGTCGGTGAGCGGGATGTCGGTGAGGCCGGTGTGCTGCCCGGTGAGGGCCCATTCGGTCTCGCCGTGCCGGACGAGAAGCAGATCACCCAAGGTTCGCGCCTGTTCGCTAGGAGGTGGGCAGAGGCACGGCCATTGTCTCCGGGCGGGCGTGAGCGGGCCCGGCGGGCGGGCCGGACGCGGGCCGCCGGGCATGGGATCAAGGATTGTCAGACCCGGCCCGTAAGGTCTTAGGGGTCGTCGAGGCCGGAGTCGAGGCCCGAGCGGAGAGTGGGAAGGGAGGTGGCGCGACGTGCCGGAGCTGTCTGGTGTCCCGCTGAGCGCTGCCGCCGTCTTCCTGCCGGATCCACTGCCCCGTGCCGGGCGGATCGCCTTCTGGTTCCCCGACGCGGAGGGCGGCCGGGAAGAGCCGGGCCTGCCGGGCGCCGAGGGCGAGCTGACGGTCGTACGGCCGCACGGCTCGACCGTGCGCAGCCGCACGGTGCCCGCCCTCGTCCTGCCGGTCCTCGACGCGCTGCCCCTGCTGCTGCGGGCCCGCCGCACCAGGGGCGCCCACCCGGCGGCGGCCGCCTGGGGCGCGGCCGCGGCGCACGCCCTGCACCTGGTGGCGCGGGGCCGCCTGCTGCCGGGGCTCACCGCGTCCGACCACGACGCGTGGCGCGCGGGCCCGCTCGACGAGGACGACGTGGCGCAGGTGCGGGGCATCGCCGCCGCCCTGCCGCCCGAGGGGTACGCGACGCCGGTGCCGGGGAGCAGGCCGCTGCGGGTCCCGCAGCCCGAGGCGCTGGTGCGGGCGCTGCTCGACGCCGTGGCCGACGCGCTGCCGCGCACCCCGGCCGCGGCGCACGCGGCGGGCGCGCCGTTCGCGGCGGCCGCCGCCCAGCACATTCCGCGGGCCCGCCCCTGGGCGGTCGAGGCGGCGGCCGGACTCGACGCGGGCGTGAAGGTGTCGCTGCGGCTCGACCTGTCGCAGTACGCGCTGTTCGAAGGGGACGACGCCGGGTACGAGGGCGAGGAGCCCGAGGAGGACCCCGGGGCGCGCCGCGCGGGCGCCGCCATCGTTCAGGTGCACAGCCTCGCCGACCCCACGCGCGTGGTCGACGCCGCCGGACTGTGGGCCGGGGAGGCCGGTGACCACTTCGGGCCGCGCGCCCGGATCGACGCGGTCCTCGCGGTGCGGCGCGCCGCGCTCGCCTGGCCGCCGCTCGGCCGCCTCCTGGAGCAGGACGTGCCGGACGTGCTCGCCCTGTCCGAGAGCGAGCTCACCGACCTGCTCGGGCCCGGCGCGGCGCGCCTCGCCAAGGCGGGCGTGACCCTGCACTGGCCGCGCGACATCGCCCGCTCGCTGACCGCGACCGCCGTGGTGCGCGCGCAGGCCGCGCCCGGCTCGGCCACCGACGGGACGCCGTTCTTCGACAGCGACGAGCTGCTGAAGTTCGACTGGCAGGTGGCGCTCGACGGGGACCCGCTGACCGAGCGCGAGATGGACCTGCTCGCCGAGTCGCACCGCGCGGTGGTGCGACTGCGCGACCAGTGGGTGGTCGTCGATCCCGATCTCGTCCGCAAGGCCCGCAAGCGGGAGTTGGGCCTCCTCGAGCCCGTCGACGCGCTGGCGGTCGCGCTGACCGGCGAGGCCGAGGTGGACGGGGAGCGGGTCGCGGCCGTGCCCGCGGGCCGCCTCGCCGAGCTGCGCGACCGGCTGACCCGGGGCATCGACACCGTCGAGCCGCCCGAGGGCCTGCGCGCGACGCTGCGCGACTACCAACTGCGCGGTCTCGCCTGGCTCGACCTGATGACCTCGCTCGGCCTCGGCGGCTGCCTCGCCGACGACATGGGCCTCGGCAAGACCGTCACGCTCATCGCGCTGCACCTGCGTCGTGCCAGGACCGCGCCCACGCTCGTCGTCTGCCCGGCGTCCCTGCTCGGGAACTGGCAGCGGGAGATCGAGCGGTTCGCCCCCGGTGTCCCGGTGCGCCGCTTCCACGGCGTGGACCGCGCCCTGACCGGCGTCGAGGGCGGCTTCGTCCTCACCACGTACGGCACGCTGCGCACCCGCGCCGCCGAACTCGCGGGCCACACCTGGGGCATGGTCGTGGCGGACGAGGCGCAGCACGTGAAGAACCCCAACTCGGCGACGGCGAAGGCACTGCGCACCATCGAGGCCCCCGCGCGCGTGGCGCTCACCGGCACGCCCGTGGAGAACGACCTGTCCGAGCTGTGGGCGCTGCTCGACTGGACGACACCCGGGCTGCTCGGGCCGCTCAAGGCGTTCCGCGCCCGGCACGCGCGCGTGGTCGAGGGCGAGGTCCCGCTCCAGGGCCACGGCGGGACGAACCCGGAGGCGATCGAGCGCCTCGCCCGCCTGATCCGCCCGTTCATCCTGCGCCGCAGGAAGTCCGACCCCGGCATCGTCCCCGAACTGCCTCCGAAGACCGAGTCCGACCATCCCGCGCCGCTCACCCGCGAGCAGGTCTCGCTCTACGAGGCGGTGGTGCGCGAGTCGATGGCGCAGATCGAGGAGGCCGAGGGCATCGGCCGACGCGGCCTGATCATGAAGCTGCTCACGTCACTGAAGCAGATCTGCAACCACCCGGCGCAGTACCTCAAGGAGGGCCAGGGCGACGGTTCCCGCCCGCGCCTGTCGGGCCGCTCCGGCAAACTCGCCCTCCTGGACGAGCTGTTGGACACGATCGTCGCGGAGGACGGGGCCGTCCTCGTCTTCACCCAGTACGTCTCCATGGCCAAGCTCCTCGCCACGCACCTCACGACCCGCGGCATCCCCAGCCAGCTCCTGCACGGCGGCAGCACGATCGTCGAGCGCGAGCGCATGGTCGACCGCTTCCAGTCCGGTGAGGTGCCCGTCTTCCTGCTCTCCCTGAAGGCGGCCGGCACCGGACTCAACCTCACGCGCGCGGGGCACGTGATCCACTTCGACCGCTGGTGGAACCCGGCCGTGGAGGAGCAGGCCACCGACCGGGCGTACCGCATCGGGCAGACCCAGCCCGTGCAGGTCCACCGGCTCATCACCGAGGGCACGGTGGAGGACCGGATCGCCGAACTGCTCGCGACCAAGCGGGCGTTGGCGGACGCGGTGCTCGGCACCGGCGAGGCGGCGCTCACCGAACTGACCGACCGGGAACTCACGGACCTCGTGACGCTGCGCAGGGAGGCGACGCGATGAGCCCGACGCGCAGGCCCCACAGGACGCACCGGCCGCACGTGCCGGGCCGCGCGGGCGCCGACGAGCAGGCCAGGGCCCGGCACCTGGACACGCGCCGCACGTTCCCGCCGCTGGCGCCGCGCGCCGAGCCGGGCGGCAGCTTCGCCCTCACGTGGTGGGGCAACGCGTGGGTCGACGCCCTGGAGGACACAGCACTCGACCAGGGCCGCCTCGCCCGTGGCCGCGCCTACGCGGACCGCGGCCACGTCGACGCGATCACGGTCACCCCGGGCCGCGTCGTCGCCTACGTGCACGGCTCGCGCCCCCGCCCCTACCGGGCCGAACTGCGCCTGCGGGAACTGCCGGACGAGGCCTGGGACCGCTTCCTGGACACGGCGGCGGCCCGCCCCGAACACCTGGCGTCGCTGCTCGACAAGGACGTGCCGCACGCGCTGGCGGCGGCCGCCGACCTGCTGCCCACGGTCGACGACCTCAGCCCCGAGTGCACCTGTCCGGACCGCGGCCACCCCTGCAAGCACGCGGCGGCGCTCTGCTACCAGGCGGCCCGGATCCTCGACGAGGACCCCTTCGTTCTGTTCCTGCTGCGCGGACGCGGCGAGCAGGAGCTGCTGCGGGCGCTGACCCGGCGCAGCTCGGTGCACGAGGCGCAGGAGCGCTCGAAGGCGCGGGCCCCCGAGCTGGACTCGCTCCCGGCGAAGGACGTGTACGCGAGCGCCGAGACTGGTCAACTGCCTCAGCTGCCACCGGAGTTCCCGGCCCCGCAGTACCCCGAGCGGCCGCCCTCCTACCCGCAGGCGCCGGACGCCCCCGACCCGCTCGCGCTCGACCTCCTCGCCACGGAGGCAGGGGCCCGCGCGCACGCGCTGCTCAGCACCGGCGCGGACCCGATCGCCGCGCTCACTCCGTGGCAGGACGCGGTCCGCCTCGCAGCGGCGCACCCCGGTTCCGGTCTCACGGCGGCGACCCGTGCGCTCTACGCCTCGTTGTCGCGGGGGACGGGCCGTACGCCCACGGATCTGGCGCGGGCCGTCGCGGCGTGGCGGCAGGGCGGGCTCGACGGTCTCTCGGTCCTGGAGGAGGAGTGGGACCCGCCGGCGGGCCCCTTCGACCGCGCCCGCCCGGCCCTCCTGGCCATGGGGCACCCGGAGTTCCGCCCGCACCGCAACCACCTGTCGACCCGGTCCGTCCAGCTTCGGCTCGGCCGTGACGGGTGGTGGTACGGGTACGAGTCCGAGCCGGGCCGCGAGGACTGGTGGCCCCGCGGGGAGCCGGGCCGCGACCCGGTGTCGGCGTTGGACTCCGTCCTGGGCGGCGGCTGACACCTGGGCTGCGCCCCTGGCCACGGGACCGTCCGCCGGTTTCGGGGCGCTGCCCCGGACCCCGCTGCTCAATCTCCCCCAGCTACCGCTGGGAGGTGCTCCCTGCAGGGGCTTGAATGGCGGAGCCTCAGTCCGCCCCCACTGCCAGGGACATGCCGCGTCCGGCGAAGAAGTCCGCGAACCGGGCTACGGGCAGCTGGGCCGTGCGGGTTGCCGCGTCCGTGCCGGAGGGGTTGTGGAAGTGGTACCCGGAGCCGTCCGGCGTGCGGGACGTGACGAGGACGAGGTGGCCGCCGCGGCCGGGGGCCGGCTCCTGCGGACGGCGGATCGCGTAGTGCACGGAGGCGACGACCAGGCGGCCCGCGTCGAGCAGTTCGCCGATCCCGTCCGCGCCCAGGGTGCGGTGCACCGCCGCGCCGACGCCGTGCACCTCCCGTACGTACTCCACCGCGGGCGCGTAGATCATGCCGCGGATCTCGCCCTCGGCGTCCACCCGGTACGCGCCGAACTTCAGGGCCCCGTCGCGCAGTTCGAAGAGCGAGGGGGCGCCGGGGCCGAGCGCCATGCGCAGGCACGTCGCCCCGCACAGGTGCCCGCACCAGCGCGCGTAGTCCTCGACCGTCGCCGCGCCCGACTGCCGCCATGCCGGGTCCCGGGCCCGGTCGAACCGGCCGGAGACGATGGGCCCGACCAGGTCGGGGGAGGCGAACTGCGTGTGGCTGGGATGCCCACAGGTGCTGCACGACGTCGAAGTGATCATGTCATTGACGGTATCCGCTCAAGAAGCGGCCGATCCGGCTGATCGCAGCATCGAGGTCGTCGGCGTGGGGGAGGGTCAGGATGCGGAAGTGGTCCGGGCTCGGCCAGTTGAAGCCGGTGCCCTGGACGACCTGGATCTTCTCGCGCAGCAGCAGGTCGAGGACGAACTTCTCGTCGTCGACGATCTTGTGCACCTTGGGGTCGATGCGCGGGAAGGCGTACAGCGCGCCCTTGGGCTTCACGCAGCTCACCCCGGGGATCTCGTTCAGCTTCTCCCACGCCTTGTCGCGCTGCTCCAGCAACCGGCCGCCGGGCGCGGTGAGTTCGCGGATCGACTGGCGGCCGCCGAGCGCGGCCTGGATGGCGTACTGGGCGGGCGCGTTCGGGCACAGGCGCATGGAGGCCAGCATGGTCAGGCCCTCCAGATAGTTCCGCGCGTGCTGCCGCGGGCCCGTGACCACCATCCAGCCGGAGCGGAACCCGGCGACGCGGTACGTCTTCGACAGACCGGAGAAGGTGAGGACGACGAGGTCCGGGGCGAGGGTGGCGGCGGTGTGGTGCACCGCGTCGTCGTAGAGGATCTGGTCGTAGATCTCGTCGGCGAACACCATCAGGCCGTTCCGGCGGGCGAGATCGAGGATGCCCTCGACGATCTCCTTCGGATAGACCGCGCCGGTCGGGTTGTTGGGGTTGATGATGACGACCGCCTTCGTGCGGTCGGTGATCTTCGACTCCATGTCGGCGAGGTCGGGGTACCAGTCCGACTGCTCGTCGCAGAGATAGTGGACGGCCCGGCCGCCGGAGAGCGTCGTGACGGCCGTCCACAGCGGGAAGTCCGGGGCGGGGATGAGGATTTCGTCGCCGTCCTCCAGGAGCGCCTGGACCGCCATGGAGACCAGTTCGGACACGCCGTTGCCGAGGAAGACGTCGTCGACCCCGACGCCGAGGCCCAGCGCCTGGTAGCGCTGGGCGACGGCGCGGCGGGCGGAGAGGATGCCGCGCGAGTCCGTGTAGCCGTGCGCCTGCGGGAGCATCCGGATCATGTCCTGGACGATCTCCTCCGGCGCCTCGAAGCCGAACAGCGCCGGGTTGCCGGTGTTCAGGCGCAGCACGCTGTGGCCCGCCTCCTCGAGCGCGTCGGCGTGCTCGATCACCGGGCCGCGGATCTCGTAACAGACCTCGCTCAGCTTGCTCGACTGCCGGAACTCCATGCGCTTGCCCTCCAGGCGGACCAGGTGCCACTGTGCTGAACCGTTGTTGCTTGGTTTTACCAAGTGGGTGCTTGGAAAGTCCAACAAGTTGCATAGACTGCGCGTCATGCCACGCCGAAGTTACGACCAGTACTGCGCCGCAGCCCGTGCCCTCGACGTCGTCGGGGACCGCTGGACCCTGCTGATCGTGCGCGAACTCCTCGCCGGGGCGCGCCGCTACACGGACCTGCACGCCGATCTGCCGGGTGTGAGTACGGACATGCTGGCCACGCGTCTGAAGGGCATGGAGCGGGACGGGATCGCCGAGCGCAGGCGGTTGCCCGCGCCCGCTTCCGTATACGTGTACGAACTCACTCCGCGCGGTCGGCGGTTGCTGCCCGTGCTCCAGGCGCTGGGGGAGTGGGGCGCACCGGAACTCGCCGAGCGCAGGCCCACCGACGCGGTGCGGGCGCACTGGTTGGCGCTGCCGTTGTCGCGACAGTTGGAAGGGTTGGGGGAGCCGGGTTCGGTCGAGGTCCGGGTCGACGAGGGGGTCTTCCACGTCCGGCTGGGCGGGGAATCCGTGTCGCCCGTATATGGGGACGGCGGGTACCCGGACGGGGAGCCGGACGTGCGGCTGACCCTTGAGGCCGGGGTGTGCGGCGAGGTCGCCCGCGGTGCGGTCGGCCTGGTCGAGGCGGTGCGCGACGGACGCGTCTCCGTGGCGGGAGAGAGCGCATTGGCGAAGGCACTGCGCGCTGGCACCTCCTGAGTGCGCGTCTCTCCTTAAGGCGGTGACGCCTCCTGAGTGCGCGTCTCTCTCCAGGGCGGCGCCTCCTGGGTGCGCGTCCCGCTTCAAGGAGTGGTGCCTCCTGAATTGGCGTCCCTTCTCAAGGGGGACGCCCTCCTGAGTTCTCACCCCTCTCCAGGGAGTGGCACCTCCTGAAACCTCTCCTCATGGGCGTCCCGCGAGGGAACGGCGGCAATGTCCGGACCGTCCCGAGGCGCGGCGTGACAAGAGTCGCAACCGCGCCCGTGGTCACAGGACGCGCCACTTTGTGAAGACCCCATGAACTCGGGCTCTACCAGTCGGTAACCCGTCTGATTCGGGCCAATTACCGCTCTGATCAAGCCGTCATATGCGTGTTAGCGTCCCGGTCGGTCGGGGGGCCGATGCCAATCCTTGTGAAGAGTGAGAGGGGCCCGTAGAGAACATGGGGCACATGCACCACATGACAGGCGGCTGGATCACCCCCGTCCTGTCCTATGTGATGGCAGTCGTGGGATCCGCACTGGGCCTGCGCTGCACCGCCCGCGCCCAGGCCGCCGGACAGCGGTCCAAGCGCAACTGGCTGCTCACCGCGTCCGTCGCGATCGGCGCCGGCATCTGGACGATGCACTTCATCGCGATGCTCGGCTACGCCGTCGACGGCACGGCGATCCGCTACGACATCCCCCTGACCCTCCTGAGCCTGCTCGTGGCGATCCTGGTGGTCGGCGCGGGCATGTTCGTCGCCGGATACGGGAAGTCGCGCGCCCTGTCCGTGGTGCTCGGCGGTCTCGGCACCGGACTCGGCGTCGCCGCGATGCACTACATCGGCATGTCGGCGGTGCGGCTCAACGGCTCGCTCACCTACGACCCCGTGCTGGTCGCCGCCTCCGTGGTGATCGCCGTCGTCGCCGCGTCCGCCGCGCTGTGGGCCGCGCTGTCCGTGCGGGGGCCCGTGATCGCGGCCGTCGCCGCCCTCGTGATGGGGCTCGCGGTGAGCAGCATGCACTACACCGGAATGGCCGCCGTGAAGGTCTCCGTGCACCCGGGAACCGCGCCGCTGTCCGGTGCCACCGCGACCGCGTTCATCCTGCCGCTGGCCGTCGTGCTCGGCTCGTTCCTCTTCCTCACCTGCGCCTTCGTCGCGCTGTCGCCGACGGCCGACGAGCGTGCGCGCAGCGCCGCCGCCGCCCGCCCGCTGCACGAGGTCGAACTCCCCGTCGCGTAGGCGCGTTTCCCACCCCCTCACACCACTCAGGCCCGGCCGAGGAGCTTCCCCATGCCCGCGCGCTTTCCGCTGCCCGAACGGCTGCGCTCCAAATCGATCAGAGCCAAGGTCGTCACCCTGCTCACGGTCCCCGTCGTCTCCGTGATGGCGCTGTGGGGGCACGCCGCGGTGACCACGGCGTCCCAGATATCCGACAAGGAGCAGCTGAAGGAGGTGAACTCGGCGCTTGTCACGCCGATTTCCCGCTTCACCGTCGCCGTCCAGGGCGAGCGCGCGGCCGCCATGAAGTACCGCGCCGCCCACGACGCCACCACGCGCCAGGACTTCACCGACGCGACCGCCCGCACCGACAAGGCCGTCGGCGCGCTCAACGCGGGCCTGCGCTCCATCAGCACCGACCTCGCCGACCTCGACGCCGCGTTGCCCGACCGCATCCAGAAGCTCAAGTTCAGCGCCGACTCGCTGTCCGGGCCGCGCCAGAAGGCCGGCGCCCGGGGCGGCACCGACACCATCGGCGGCTACGACACCGCCGTCCAGCGGGCCCTGTCCGTACGGGCCGGACTCGCGGCGGCCGACAGCGACACCGCCCGTACGCTCCTCCAACTCGCCCGCGCCCGCGACGCGTTGAGCCGCCAGGACGCGCTGCTCGGCGCCGCGCACGCGGCCGCGGGGGGTATGACGCCCGCCCAGTACCGCGACTTCGTCGGCGACGTGGCGGTGCAGCGCAGCCTCACCGAGGCCGCGCTGCCCGACCTGCCGGACGGTGACGCCGCCGCCTTCCGTGCCGCGCTCGGCACCGCCGGCGCCAAGGACCTGGAGCACGTGCAGGACATGGTGCTCGCCGCGGGTGCCGGGCACGCCACCGACGCGGTGCCCGCCGGGCGCTGGCAGTCGGACGTGCGCGCCACCCTGACCGCCCTGGACAAGGCCGAGTCGCGCGCGATCGACGAGGCCGCGGGCGCCGAGCCGTACTCCCTGTCCTCGCTGGGCAGTTCCGGCATCGCCGTGCTGCTCGGGCTCGTCGGTGTGATCGTGTCGCTGTTGCTGTCGGTACGGATCGGGCGTGGGCTCGTCGCCGACCTGACGGGCCTGCGCAACGCCGCGCTCGACATGGCGGCGACCCGGCTGCCCGCCTCCATGCGGCGCATCCACAACGGCGAGGACGTCGACCTCGACAAGGAGGCGCCGCTCGACGAGACGCCGCACAGCGACGAGGTCGGGCAGGTCGCCGCGGCCCTCACCACCGTGCAGCGCGCGGCGCTGCGCGCGGTCGCGGACCGGGCCGCGGTCCTCACGGGTGTCTCCGGTGTGTACGTGTCGCTGGCCCGGCGCAGCCAGGTGCTGCTGCACCGGCAGCTCGACCTCCTCGACGCGATGGAACGCCGCACGGAGGACCCCACCGACCTCGAGGACCTGTTCCGCATCGACCACTTGACGACGCGCATGCGCCGGCACGCCGAGTCCCTGCTCATCCTCTCCGGTTCGGCGCCGGGGCGTGCCTGGCGCAATCCGGTGCCGCTGATCGACGCGGTCCGTGCGGGCCTCGCGGAGACGCCCGACTTCGACCGGGTCCAGCTCCAGGACATCCCCGACCTGTCCCTCGCGGGTTCGGCCGTCGCGGATGTGGTCCACCTCGTCGCCGAACTCGCCGAGAACGCCTCGGCGTTCTCGCCGCCGCACACGCCCGTGGTGGTGCGCGGTGAGCCGGTCGGGGCGGGGGCCTGTCTGGAGATCGAGGACCGTGGGCTCGGCATGAGCGACGAGGCGCTGGCCGATGCCAACGCGCGGATCACGGCCAGTGACATCGACCTGCTCGACTCCCGCAAGCTCGGGCTCTTCGTGGTCAACCGGCTCGCGGAGCGGCAGCGGTTGGATGTCACGCTGCGGCGGTCCGTTTACGGGGGCATCACCGCGGTCGTCTTCATCCCGCAGAACCTGTTGGAAGCGATGCATCTCGACCGCCCTGCGCCCCGGGGCTCCGCCCCGGACCCCGCGCCTCAATCGCCGGCGGGGCTTGATCTGCCCACCCGCCCGCGTGCTGAGCAAGCCGAGGAGCTTGATCTGCCCACCCGTACGGTGCCGCCCCGCCTTGGGCAATCTGCCGCCTTGGGCGGCAGGGTGGGCGAGGGGGTCCCCCCTGCTCGAGCGAAGTTCGAGAGCTTGGGGGAGGCACCCCGGCGCGGCGTGCCAGATACGGAAGGCGTCGACCACGGCATGGCGGAGACCCCGGTGCAGCGCACCCACGATCAGGACGCCGACCCCGGCACCGGAGAAGACCTTCCGCGGCGCGTACGGCAGGCCAACATCAGTCCCGAGTTGCGGGACACCGCACCCGCGCAGAGCGAGGGCACGAGGGCCGGCGGACGGTCGCCGGAAGCCGCCCGCGCCACCATGACGTCGCTGAGCTCGGGCCGCCGCCGCGCCCGCGCCGCCCGCGAGGAAGACGGAGGACCCCGATGACCCCGACGTACAACGTCACCGGCCTCGGCAGCCAGGACGAACACCGCATGGGCATCGACTGGCTCCTCGACGAGCTGGCCGCCCGCGTCCTGGAAGTCCGGTACGTGGTCATGCTCTCCGGCGACGGCCTCTGCGTCGGCGCCTCCACCGGCCTCGGCCGCGACGAGTCCGAACGCTTCTGCGCGATCGCCTCCGGCTTCCACTCCCTCGCCAAGGGCGCTGGCCGCCACTTCTCCGCGGGCGGCGTCGTCCAGACGATGGTCGAACTGGAGGGCGGCTTCCTGTTCGTGGTCGCCGCGGGCGAGGGCTCCTGCCTCGCCGTGTTCACCGACGGCCACGCCGACATCGGCCTCGTCGCGTACGAGATGGCGCTGCTCGTCGACCGGGTCCGCGAGCACCTCGGCGTACCGACCCGCTCGGACGGCGATACTCCGTGACGTCACAGCCCCCCGACCGCATGGACGCCTGGTCCGACCGCTACGACGAGGACGCGGGGCCCCTGGTCCGGCTCTACGCCATGACCGCGGGCCGCGCCCGCACCGGCAACGGCGCGGAACGCATGGACCTGATGGCCATCGTCCGCCCCACCCGCACCAGGCCGCAGGGCCCGCTGCCGCCCGAACAGCGCGAGCTGCTCGCCCTGTGCCTGCGGGGCCCGCGCCCGCTGGTCGACCTGGCCTCCGACTCCGGCCTCCCGCTCGGCGTCGTACGCGTGCTGCTCGGCGACCTGGCGGTGAAGTCCCTCGTCAGGGTCACGCCGCCCAGCACCCCGGCCGCCGACCCCGCCACGGGCGCACCCGCCGGGTACGCCCGCCCCGACGCCCACCTCCTCCGAGAAGTGATCAATGGCCTTCGCGCACTCTGACCAGACCGCCCGCGCCGACTTCACGGCCCTGAAGGTGCTGATCGCGGGTGGCTTCGGCGTCGGCAAGACCACGATGGTGGAGTCCGTCAGCGAGATCCGTCCGCTGCGCACCGAGGAGGACCTCACGGTCGCCTCGCGCGGCGTGGACCACCTCGACGGCATCACCACCAAGTCGACGACGACCGTGGCCATGGACTTCGGCCGCATCACGCTGCGCGAGAACCTCGCGCTGTACCTGTTCGGCACGCCGGGCCAGGACCGTTTCTGGTTCCTGTGGGACGAGCTGGCGACGGGATGCCTGGGCGCGGTCGTCCTCGCGGACACCCGCCGGCTCGCCGACTGCTTCCCGGCGGTCGACTACTTCGAGAGCCGCGGCATCCCGTTCATCGTCGCCGTCAACTGCTTCGACGGCGTGCGGTCCCACTCCTCGGAAGCGGTCTCCCGCGCGCTCGACCTCGGCCCGGACACCACGGTGCTGCTGTGCGACGCCCGGGATCGGGAGTCCGGCAAGGAGACGCTGATCTCGCTCCTCGAACAGGTCCTGCGCCAGGACGCCTGACCGGGGGGGAAGTACTAGCCTGACCTGGTGCCCACGCTCAGAGAGATCACCGCGACCCGCTACGTGAACCCGCTGCGCACCGGCGGCTCCGTGCCGGGCGTGGTCGAGGCCGACGACCTCGGTACGTACGTCCTCAAGTTCACCGGGTCCGCGCAGGGCGTGAAGGCGCTCGTCGCGGAGATCGTCGTGGGTGAGCTGGCGCGCGCGTTCGGGCTGCGCTTCCCGGAGTTGGTGCTCGCGGACTTCGATCCGGCACTCGGGGCGGACGAGCCGCACCAGGAGGTCAAGGAGCTCCTGGAGGCCAGCGCCGGCCTCAACCTCGGGATGGACTTCCTGCCGGGCGCGGTCGACTTCACGCCGGAGGTCGCGGAGTCCTTTCCGGTCGACCCGCTGGAGGCGGGCCGAGTCGTCTGGCTCGACGCGCTCACCGTCAACGTGGACCGTACGGTGCACAGTTCGAACCTCATGGTCTGGCCCACGCTCGGCATCGCCCCGCCGAAGCTGTGGCTGATCGACCACGGTGCGGCGCTCGTCTTCCACCACCGGTGGGACGGCGCGGACCCGGCGAAGGCGTACGACTTCCGGCACCACGCGCTCGGCGGGTACGGCCCCGACACGCGCGCGGCCGACGCGGAGCTGGCGCCGAAGGTCACGGAGGGGCTGCTCCACGAGATCCTGTCCCTGGTCCCGGACGCGTGGCTCACGGACTTCGCCACGCCCGACGAGGCGCGGGACGCGTACGTCACTTACCTCCTGGCCCGCGCCCGCACCTCCGCCTCCTGGCTGCCCACGGACTTCCCGTCCCGCGACGAACTGGCGGCGGCCGACGCGCGGCGCGCGGCGGCGACGGAACGCGGCCGCCCCGCCTGGCTGAAACGCGTCCCCGACCTCCACGGAAAGCCCCCGGCAGAACAGGACTGGTCCCGCCACGTGGGCTGACGCCTTCGGAACGGCGAACCCCAACCTGCAACCCGCCCATTGCGGGTCGCGGCATCATGTGCAACCCTGGAGTTGCAGGAAGAGTCGTCAGGAGGACCCCATGTCCGACACCCACGCCACTCACACCGCCGCCGACCTCGCGGAACTCGACCGCATCGCCCGCCGCATCGACATCGACGCCCCCGCCGACCGGGTCTGGGACCTGGTCGTACGACCTGGGTGGTACGTCAACGACGGCACCGTCGAGGCCGAGCCCGACATCCGGTACGAGGGAGACGTCGCCGTCGTGCGCCACGCCACGCTGGGCGAGTTCCGGTTCCGCACCGTCGAGCTCGACAAGCCGCGCTACGCCGCGTTCCGCTGGATCGGCACCCCGTACCGGGACGAGTCCACGGCCTCGACCCTCGTCGAGTTCTGGATCGACGAACGCCCGGAGGGCGGCGTGACCCTGCGCGTCGTCGAGAGCGGGTTCTCCGGCCTCGCCGACGACCCGGCCGCATGGCTCAAGGAACGCGCGGGCAACGACGAGGGCTGGCTCACCGAACTCGCCGCCGCGAAGACGTTCGTCGAGGCCCGCGCGTGAGCGCCGAGCCCTCCGTCATGTGTGCCGCGCTCGGCGACGCGACCCGCTGGGAGATACTCACCCAACTGGGGCGGGGCCCGATGTCGGCGTCCGCGCTCGCCCGCGAGCTGCCGGTGAGTCGGCAGGCCATCGGCAAGCACCTGGAGGTGCTGCGCGAGGTCGGGCTCGTCGAGTCCGAGCAGCGCGGCCGCGAGGTGGTCCACATCGCCGTCGGCGCCCGGCTGGGGGCGCTCGCCCGGGAGCTCGACCGGATCGGCCGTTCCTGGGAGACCCGCCTGCTGCGCCTCAAGGAACTGGCCGAAGTGCCGGACGCGGGAAGGGAGAAGGAGTCATGAGCGACCACGCACCTGCGCTGCCGCCGGTGACCGACCGGGCCGCCTTCGAGGCCGAGGTCGGCAAGCTGCGCGCACGCGAGAAGGCCCACACCCGCGAGGGCGACGCCATCGCCGCCGCCCGGCGCCGGCTGCCCATGGTGGAGGTGGACGGCGGCCTGGAGCTGACCGGGCCCGACGGACCGCTCACGCTGCTCGACGCCTTCGAGGGGCGCCGACAGCTCCTCGCGTACTACTTCATGTGGCGCGAGGGCCGGCCGGCCGCAGAGCAGTGCGAGGGCTGCACGTGGTGCGCGAGCCAGGTCAGGGAGCTGTCGTATCTGCACTCGCGCGACATCACGTACGCGGTCCTGTGCCAGGGCCCGTACGACGAGAGCAGGCGCTACCGGGACTTCATGGGCTGGGACATGCCCTGGTACTCGGCGGTGCCCTCCCTGGACCGGCTCCTCGTCGGCCGGCACGTCGGCATGATGCACCTGGTGAGCTATCTGCGGGACGGCGACCGCGTCTTCGAGACCTGGTGGACCACGCTGCGCGGCGTGGAACAGCTGGACAACAGCTACCGGCTGATGGACCTCACCGCCTACGGCCGCCAGGAGCTGTGGGAGGACTCGCCGGAGGGCTGGCCGCAGGGCCAGGGGGAACCGGCCGAGGACATCCGGCTGCGCAGCGGGGGCCGGCCCATCCCGCACTGGCCGCGCCTCGCGGCGGGACACTCGGACGACCTGGGCTGAGAACGCGGGCGGGGCCCGGCGCCACCCCGGCGCCGGGCCCCACTTCACCGCGTATGCGTCAGCCGAGCTGCTCGTACGCCGGGAGCGTCAGGAAGTCCGCGTAGTCCGCGTCCAGGGAGACCTGGAGGAGGAGGTCGTGGGCCTGCTGCCACTTGCCGGCGGCGAACGCCTCGTCGCCGATCTCGGTCTTGATGTTCGCCAGCTCCTCGGCGGCGACCTTGCGGGCCAGCTCGGCGGTGACCGGCTCGCCGTTGTCGAGGACGACACCGGCGTTGATCCACTGCCAGATCTGGGAGCGGGAGATCTCCGCCGTGGCCGCGTCCTCCATGAGGTTGAAGATCGCGACGGCGCCGAGGCCGCGCAGCCACGCCTCGATGTAACGGATGCCGACCTGGACGGCGTTGACGAGGCCGTCGTAGGTGGGCTTCGCGTCGAGGGAGTCGATGGCGATCAGGTCACCGGCGGCCACCGAGACGTCCTCGCGCAGACGGTCCTTCTGGTTCGGCTTCTCGCCGAGGACCTTGTCGAAGGACTCCATGGCGATCGGGACGAGGTCCGGGTGCGCGACCCAGGAGCCGTCGAAGCCGTCGCCGGCCTCGCGGTCCTTGTCGTCGCGGACCTTCGCGAAGGCCACCTTGTTGACCTCGGCGTCCCTGCGGGACGGGATGAAGGCCGCCATGCCGCCGATGGCGTGTGCGCCGCGCTTGTGGCACGTACGGACGAGGAGCTCCGTGTACGCGCGCATGAACGGGGCCGTCATCGTCACCGCGTTGCGGTCCGGCAGGACGAACTTCTGGCCGCCGTCACGGAAGTTCTTGACGATGGAGAAGAGGTAGTCCCAGCGACCCGCGTTCAGGCCGGAGGCGTGGTCGCGCAGCTCGTAGAGGATCTCCTCCATCTCGTACGCGGCCGTGATCGTCTCGATCAGGACCGTGGCGCGCACGGTGCCCTGCGGGATGCCGACGTAGTCCTGCGCGAAGACGAAGATCTCGTTCCAGAGGCGGGCCTCCAGGTGCGACTCCGTCTTCGGGAGGTAGAAGTACGGGCCCTTGCCGAGCTCGATGAGCTTCTTCGCGTTGTGGAAGAAGTACAGGCCGAAGTCGACGAGCGCGCCGGGGACCGGCTTGCCGGCCTCGTCCACGAGGTGGCGCTCGTTCAGGTGCCAGCCGCGCGGGCGCATGACGACCGTGGCCAGTTCGTCGGCGGACTTCAGCGCGTACGACTTGCCGGAGCGCTCGTCCGTGAAGTCGATGGCGCGGTTGTAGGCGTTGGTCAGGTTGAGCTGGCCGCCGATGACGTTCTCCCACGTGGGGGCGGAGGCGTCCTCGAAGTCGGCGAGCCAGATCTTCGCGCCGGAGTTGAGCGCGTTGATGGTCATCTTGCGGTCGGTCGGGCCGGTGATCTCGACGCGGCGGTCGTTCAGGGCGGCCGGAGCCTCGGCGACCTTCCAGGTGTCGTCCGCGCGGACGGCGGCGGTCTCCGGGAGGAAGTCGAGCGTGGAGGTGCGGGCGATCTCGGCGCGGCGCTCGGTGCGACGGGCGAGCAGCTCGTCACGCCGGGGCGTGAACAGGCGGTGCAGCTCGGCCACGAAGGCGAGGGCCGCCTCGGTGAGCACCTCGCCCTGTCCGGGGAGGGTCTCGGCGTCGACGATGGCCAGCGGGGACGGCGCTGGTGCGGACATGTGGCTGTCACTTCCTTCAGCGAGCGAACGGCGCCGGCGGCACTGGGTGCCGGGGCCGCCTGGGTATGACTGCTGGCCCCGCTTTGGGGGACCGGCCCTTCTCAACAGTGGATATTAGTTTCCTCATTGTGGAAGTTCAATGGTTTGTTGACGTCGAGATTCTCAGAGTCGACAGAACGTGGCTCTGCGTGCCATCCGACTTACTCAAGGTGCTTGAGATCGGCCTCCGTGTCGATGTCGTACGCCTCGGCGATGTCCCCGCACTCCACGAGCTCCAGCACCCCCGTGCGCTCCTTGAGGTACGCGCGCGCGCCGCGGTCGCCGCTCGCGCTCGCCGCGATCCCCGCCCAGTGGTCCCGGCCGAACAGCACCGGATGCCCGCGCTCCCCGCCGTACGCGGCCGCCGCGAGCGAGGCGGGCGATGCGTATGCCGCACGCACGCGCGCCACCGCGTCGGGTCCGATCCCAGGCTGATCCACCAGGAGGACGAGCGCGGCGTCCGCCGCCGTGTCCGCGAGCGCTTCGAGCCCCGCCCGCAGCGAGGAACCCATGCCGTCCCCCCAGTCCGGGTTCTCCGTCACCCGGCACCCGTCGAGGTCGGCCCGCTCCCGTACGTCGCGGGCCGCCGCCCCGAGTACCACGTGCACGGGATCGCATCCCCCCGCGCGCAGAATGCGCACCGCGTGCTCCACGAGCGGCCGCCCGCGGTGTTCGAGGAGTGCCTTGGGTCGGCCGCCGAGCCGGCGCCCGCCGCCCGCGGCGAGCAGCAGCCCCGCCACCGTGCCTGTGCTCTTCGTCGTCATGCCCCTTGCATATCGCACGCAAGGCGCGACCGAAGTCGTTCGGATTTTCACAGTTGCCTTGCGCAACGGACTGGCGAAACGCTTGCGCGTGGCGTTAACTGGGCCGCCACAAACCCGAGTTGGACGCCCGACCGACGCTCCGGCCGGGTTACGCGTGAGTAGGACCCGAGAAGTACCTGAGCAGGACAACACACGCACAAGGACGTGCGAGGGGGAGAGCTGTGTTGCGGAGCGTGGAGCAGAGGCTTGTGACCGGGAGCGACGAGGACCCGCGGGTGGACGAGCTGCGCACCGCGGTGTCCCGGTTGCGCCGGGAACTCGCCGCGCATCCGGTCGAGTTTCCCGACCGGGGGATCGCCGAGGACGAGCTCGCGGCGCTGGACGCGATGGCCGGCGGGGGCCGGCCCGAGGTGCCCAGGCTGCGTCGCTCACTGTTGCTGGTCGCGGGGGCGATCGGTTCCGTGAGCGCGCTGTCCGGGGCGCTGTCCCAGGTCAGGGGCGCCGTGGAGCTGTTCGGAGGACCGCCGGCGAAGGGCTGACGTCCTCGGGGACGAGCAGACGAGAAGGGGGCCGCGCCATTCGGCGCGGCCCCCTTTCTTTCGCAACAGCGCGCTACGCCACCCAGTGCGGCCGCCCCGGCTCCTCCTCCGCCCCGCCGAGCCCGCCGTCGAGGGCCGCCGCGATCCGCCGCACCGCCTCCTCCGCGACCTCGACCGGCTGGACGTAGGGCACGCGCAGCCGGTGCTCGAACGTGCCGGGGTCCGCGCCGAACCGCGAACCGCCCTCGATCCGCACCCCGTGCCGCAGCGCCGCCCGCCCGAGCGCCGAGGCGACCGGCCGCCCCAGATCCACCCAGAGGGAGAGCCCGCCGGGCGGCACCTGCCAGCGCCAGTCCGGGAATTCGCGGCCGAGCGCCTCCGTGAGCCGGTCGCGGCGCTCGCGCAGCACCGGGATCCGGCCGCGCAGAATGCTCTCCTCACGGTCGAGGAGCCGCCCCGCCACCAGCTGGTCGAGGACCGAGCCCGACATGTCCGCGGTCACCCGCAGCGCCGTCAGCTCGGTGATCAGACGGGTGCCCGCGCGCACCCAGCCGACCCGAAGGCCGCTCCAGTGCCCCTTGCTCAACGAGCCGACAGTGACGATCTGTTCGCCCCCGCCGGGTGGCGCGAGCGAGGCGAACGGCGGCTCGCTCACCCCGTCGAGCGCGATGTCCGCGATGGTCTCGTCGATGACCAGCCAGGTGCCGGTCGCCCGCGCGGCGGCGATGATCCGCCGCCGCTGCTCGCTCGGCATGAGCCGGCCCGTCGGGTTCTGGAAGTCGGGAATCAGATACGCGAGCCGGGGCGCCGACTGCCGCAGCGTCGCGCCGATCAGCTCCACGTCCCAGCCGTCCTCGGTGACCGGCACCGGCGCGGTCCGCAGCCCCAACTGCCGGATCACCGACAGGGCGTTGGCGTACGAGGGGTTCTCGACCACGATCCGGTCGCCGGGCCTGCCCAGCAGCGTGAGGGTGAGGGATACGGCCTGCTGGGCGCCCGTCGTGACCAGGATCTGCTCGGGCAGCGTGGGCAGGCCGCGCCGCGTGTACCGCTCGGCGATCTGGGCGCGCAGCTCCGGAAGCCCGTACGGGTGGTAGCCGTTGGTCACCGCGTGCCGGGCGACGTCCGGGGCCGCGGCGGCGTACGCGGCCGACAGCTCGTCCTCCAGGAACCCGGGCGCGGCGACCGCCAGATCGATGACATCGTCCCCGGCGGCGGGCGTCGCCACGACGGTCGGACGCGCGCCCTCCGGCAGCTCGGTCCACGTCCCGGCGCCGCGCCTGCTGCGCGCGTACCCGCTCTCGCGCAGCAGGTCGTACGCGGCCGTGACGGTGGCCCTGCTGACTCCGAGGGAGGCCGCGAACTCGCGCTCCGCGGGCAGCCGGGTGTGCAGTGGGATCCGCCCGTCCAGGAGCAGCGTCCGCACGCCCTGCGCGAGCGCACGGTAGCCGGGCCGCTCCCCGGCCACACCGGTCACGAGCGCGCCGAGCCGCCTGCCGCCGAACCCGCGCCCGCCGCCGTCCACGCTGCGGACCACCGTCTCGTCACCCATGCCACAACTCCGTGATTGGCCCTGCTGTCCAGGCCAATCAGCGTACAGAGTGGGGCTCGATCGGTACGGAGTGGCCTGGAGGCGGCCGCGGTGCGTGTACGAGGAGGGGTGTCATGGACGGCGAGCGGGTCGGTGGGCGCGTGGTGGCCGGGGTGAGCGGTTCCCCGGCGAGCCTGGCCGCGTTGCGCTCGGCGGCCGCCGAGGCCCGGCGGTCGGGGCGGCCCCTGGTGGCGGTGCTCGCGTGGGAGCCGCCGGAGGGCGAGGCCATGTACCGGCGGTGGCCGGACGCCGCGTGGGCCCGGCACTGGTACGAGGAGGCCCGCGCCCGCCTCGCGGCGGCGTTCGCCGAGGCGCTCGGCGGCCTTCCGCCCGACCTCGACGTGACGCTCCGCGTGGTGCGCGACCGCCCGGGACCGGCCCTGGTGGAGGTCGCGACGCACCCCGACGACCTGCTCGTCGTCGGCGTACGCCCCCGCAGCCTGGGCCGGGCGGCCCACCGCCACGTACGGCGGCACGCGGTGTGCCCGGTGCTGACGGTGCCGGTGCGGCCGTTCCAGCGGGCGGACCTGCGGGCACTGAAGCGGATGCGGGCGACGGACTTCGAGGTGGTCCCCTAGGTCGTGTCCGCAAAGTCATGGCAGCCAGAGTCGTAGGCAGGCGATGGTGACCATGGCTTTGTAGTGGAGGGCGCGTTTGTCGTAGCGGG